>JBCDBH010000291.1:0-7625 GCA_039184055.1 Acidobacteriota bacterium | reverse complement strand
GCGCGCGTGGAGCGACGAGCCTCCGGTGCAGCCTCCCGATGTCGCACCGTCAGCCTCACCGGTGAGCGTCGACGACACCGAAGCACCCGCCTCGCCGCCGCCTGTGGCGGAGTCGGATCCGTCCGACGACGATGATTCCGCTGCGGACGAGCCGGGCTCCGACGAGCCCGAAACCGACGATACGCGTAAAGACGATCGTTGATCTGGCTTCGTCACAGCTCGCCGCGTAGCCGCGCGGCGAGCTGAGTATGACGGCGTAGGGAGGTCGCGGTACGGACCGCTCGCGCCAGGGCCCTGCGACTGCCGACGATCACCACCAGCTTCTTGCCACGCGTCACGGCGGTGTAGAGCAGGTTGCGTTGCAACATGATGTGGTGCTCGGTCGAGAGTGGGATCACCACACACGGGTACTCGCTGCCTTGACTCTTGTGGATTGAGCAGGCGTAGGCGAGCACGAGCTCATCGAGCGCACCGACCTCGTAGACCACGTTTCGCCCGTCCATCGACACGTGCACCGTCGAGTCGTCGTCGATCTGCGTGATGCGACCGATATCGCCGTTGAACACTTCGAGATCGTAATTGTTGCGAGTCTGCATGACCCGATCAC
Organism: Acidobacteriota bacterium; assembly: GCA_039184055.1. Classification (GTDB taxonomy): domain Bacteria; phylum Acidobacteriota; class Thermoanaerobaculia; order Multivoradales; family J023; genus JBCDBH01. Next base: position 7,018 of record JBCDBH010000291.1, on the reverse strand, counting down.
CGACGCGGAGCAAACGCCCAGCGCGGGTGATCGCGTCGCCTTCCGGGTTGAGCAAGGCTTGAAGCTCGGCGTTGACATTGGCGACTCCCAGCACGCCTCGTTGCATGGGTGAGAGGACTTGCACATCTTTGAGAGGGTCGAAGCCCAATCGCTTCGGGATGCGCTCCGCGACCAGATGCTGCAGGGTACGCAGCGTGGCATCGGGCTCGTCGCGAGCGATGAAGAAGAAGTCCCCCGTTTCGTCCCGCGCGCTCTCGGGTAGCGCACCCGCCTGGATCCGGTGCGCGTTGGTGACGATCAGACTGCTCTGTGCTTGACGAAAGATCTCGGTCAGACGCACCACCTCGATCGTGTTCGAGTCGATGACATCACCCAGCACCCGTCCGGCTCCGACCGATGGCAGCTGGTCGACGTCACCCACCAGAATCAATCGCGAGCCGTCCGGAATCGCCAGGAGAAGACGATACGCTAGGTGCACATCGAGCATCGAGGCTTCGTCGATCACCACCACGTCGCTGTCGAGTGGGTGGTCGGCGTTGCGCTCGAAGCCGAACGTCCGTGGGTTCCACTCGAGAAGCCGGTGGATGGTCTTGGCTTCGACACCGGTCGACTCCGCGAGGCGTTTGGCGGCGCGACCCGTGGGGGCCGCGAGCGACAGCCGCTGACGCTTGGCGGTCAAGATCTCGACGATCCCTCGAACCAGAGTCGTCTTGCCCGTACCCGGGCCACCCGTGATCACGAGAGTTTTGGCCTCGATCGCCCGTTGCAGGGCCAAGCGTTGGTGCGGCGCCAGCTCGATGGCGCGTTGTTCTTCGTACCAGTCGATGGCTTTGGCGATATCGAGGTGCAATGAAGGCGAAAGAGACCGATCCAGCTGTGTGAGCCGCTCGGCGAGACCGCGTTCGGCTGCTTCGAGTGTGGCGAGGAAAAGTAACGGTTGCTCCGCGTCCGCGACCTGTGAACGGGTCATCGTGCCCTGGTCGACCAGGGCGTCGATCACCGGGGTGACGTGTTCCGGCGCCAGATCGAGGAGCTCGTGTGTCTTGGTGAGCAATTCATCGAGGGGGAGATGCGTATGACCATCGCTGCTCGCGCGGTCGAGCACCCACAGCACACCGGCGGCGGCACGTTGAGGCGAATCGGCGGGGATGCCCAGGTCGCGGGCGATCCGGTCGGCGGTTCGAAAGCCGATACCGCGCACCTCGGTGGCCAGACCATAAGGATTGTCGCGCAGTCGCGCCACCGTGTCGCGGCCATAGAGTCGATAGATCTTGCTCGCGAAGCGTGGTGACACACCGTGCGCCTGGAGGAAGATCATCACGTCGCGGACCTCCCGCTGTTCGCGCCAGGCGGCGGCGAGACGCTCCGAGCGTACCGGTCCGATGCCGTCGACCTCGACCAGGCGGTTCGGAGTCTTCTCGATGACATCGAGAGTCTCGAGACCGAAATGGCGCACCAGGCGCTTGGCCATTTCCTTGCCGACTCCAGGAACCATGCCCGACGCCAGATAGCGCTCGATACCCAAAAAGGTCCGTGGCTGAATGGCGAGATACGAATCGACTTTGAACTGTCGTCCCCATTTCGGGTCGCGTGTCCACTCGCCGGTCACCCGCAAGGTCTCGCCCGGTTGCACGCCGAAAAGAGCGCCCACGGCGGTCACCTCGCCGTGACCGCGCACCTGGAGTCGAGCAACGCCGAAACCGGTTTCCTCGTTGACGTAGGTCAACCGTTCGACCGTGCCTTCGAGACGTGTCGCGTCCGTCATTGGACCAGTGTAGCCGTTTCAATCCATGACCTAGTACGCTCGACGTCTCATGCATCGAACCGCGCTGGCAACCTTCGCATGTATTTTGGCTCTGGGTGTTCTGGCCCTGATCGGTGCGCAGTGGAAGCTCGAAATCGGCGATTTCGCCGAGAACCCGCAGGTCCTGCGGATCCCGCACGAAACGGTGCGGATCGCCGGGGGCGGGAGAGCGCTGATCGAGTTCATCGGTCCGGCGAGCCCCGAGAGCTCACCGGACCCGCTCGATTCATCTTCCAGCTCGACTTCCAGCTCGACGGATCTCGATGCGCCTGCTCACTTCGCGGTGCGGTGCAATGAAGAGCAAGCCACTTTCGAGCTCGCGCTCGGCACGACCCATCCCGACGCGGTGTGCGGCGTGACGATCACACCGCTCGAGTATGCCTGGATCGAAGAGAAGTGGGTGTTGATCGTCGAAGTCGCCTGGTGAGCTCAGAAGGCGTTGGTGTCGCCGCGACTGCCATAGGTACCGAGCGGATTGAAGTAGATCCTCTCGGCACCGGTGTCGAGGTCGCGTACGGTGATGGTGTATTCGACATTCGACAGGGAGCCATAGAACACCCACCAGCGGCCGTTGATCGGTCGCCCGTCGAGCACCTTGATCATCAGCTCGAAGTTGGCGGCGTCGAAATACCAGAAAGCGCCCGTGTCGTCGGTGATCGGAACCGCCGTGCCGGTGCCCTCATCGCCATCGAAATCGCGCCAGTCGACGCTGATTTCGAATCGACCGCCGGGACCGACCGGAAGGAGACCATCGGCGTCGGCGAGTGGAGCGGCGACCGCCCACGGCTCGAGTCCCGTGAACCCATCTTGACCGGCAAACAACAGCTTGTTGTCGACCAGACCGAGCGCTCGTGCCAGGCTGGGATCGTCGACGGTGCCAACAATCGACTCACCATCGGTAAAGACGATGTCCGGCACCATGGTGCCCGCCGCGCGTACGAAGAAGCCCTGGCCCGCCGCGAAGGCCTCCAAAGGAAAGGATGATCCGGCGCCGGCCGCGAGGTCGGCGAAGAGTCTCGTCCCGCTCACGGTGCCGTCGCTGACCCAGAGCTCGCGGCCACTGACGCCGTCCTCGGCGGCGAAGAAGAGCTCGTCATCGAAGAGAATCAACGCTTGTGGGTCCGAGTCCGCGCCGAAATTCAGGTCCCCCAGAGACTGGGTGCCTTGTGGCGTGCCGTCGGTGACCCATGGCTCGCGGCCGAGCCCCGGGTTGCTGGCGACGAAATAATAGCGGTCCTCGCTGCTCGTCATCAGGCGAGCGGAGCCGTCGGGCCCGGGATGTGTATCGGCCAAGAGCCGTGTGCCGACGAGGGTCCCGTCGCTGACCCACGGCTCATCACCGCGCGCTCCATCATCACCGATGAACACGACGCGATCACCGATGCGTCTCAGGTCGCTGACCTTGGCGAAGCTGGGAGACAAGTTGGGTGGCAAGGGGAAGGTGCCTTGAGGTGTTCCATCGGTGCGCCACAACGCGTTCGCGGAACCTTCGGCGCCGCTGAACAAGAGGTTGCCGTCATCGAGACGCGCGAGCGACAGGCGAGGTCGGGGATTCGCGATGGGGGAGCTCGGAACGGTCCAGGTCACGGCGTTCGTGGCGAGCAGACGGGTACCGGCAGCGGTACCGTCGGTGACGTGCAAGGTTCCGATACTCGATTGGGTGAATACCGAAAAGAAGACTCGGTTTCCGTCGACGAAGAATCCACCGGGGTAGCTGCTCGAGGTTCCGGGCACGAAATCCACCAACAGCTGTGTACCCTCGACCGTTCCATCGGTGACCCACAATTCGAATCCATTGCTCTGATTGTTGGCGGTGAAGATCGCGCGTTCACCGAGGATCGCAAACTCGGAAAAGAGGGTGATTCCCGCGAGTCGTCGTGTTCCCGTCGCGTTGCCGTCCGAGATCCATATGCCGAGACCGTTGTCGTCGTCGGCGACGAACAAGACTCGATCACCGAAGGCCTGGAGTCGGCGCGGGTTGCCGCCTTCGGGACCAGGAATCATTTCCGCGACCAGCCGCGCGCTGTCACGCGTGCCATCGCTGGCCCAGAGCTCACGTCCATGAATCGCGTCATCGGCGCCGAAGAACACCTGCCCACCCGCGCTGGCGCTGTCTGCTGGCGAGGAGCTCAGGGTGGAGACGGAGTCGATATCAGCGATCAGGCGAACCTGATTGCCATCCCACAAGAACGGCTCGCGTAGACCATGGATGCCATCGTCGCCGGCAAAAAAAAGCCGCTCGCCGATCGGCGTGAGATTTTGGATGCTGCTCGATGCCTCACCCGCCGCGAGATCGACGATTTGGCGAGTGCCCGCGGTCGTCCCATTCGTGCTCCACAGCTCGGATCCGGTCATTCCGTCGTCGGCGACGAAGTACGCGATGTCACCGGCCGAGGCGAAGTTGCCGAATCTGCTGTCGCCGTCCGGGTTGAGGTCGACGATGCGTCGCGCGCCGGCACCATCGGCATACCAGGGCTCGTCACCGAGCTCGTCCTGCCCCCAGAAGAGCAGCCCACCGGTGACACCGGTCAGATCGAAGGCGGCTTCGACGGCGAGTATGGCCGTACCGGCCACGGTACCGTCGGAACGTTTGACGCTGTCGAAATTGTTGCTCCACCAGAGGTAGTTGCCGCCCGTGGTGAGCTCGAACGGATCGGGAAAGTCGCCAAAACGTTCGGTCGTGACGCCATCGGTGCGCCACAGCGAGGTTCCGTTGCCGTCGGAGGCCGAGAAGTACATCCAATCACCGAAGACAACGATGCGCCCAGGGTTGCTCGAGCACGATCCGGGGCAAATGTCGGTGATGCGGATCGTCCCGGCGGTGGTGCCATCGGTTCGCCAGATCTCGGCTCCGTTGGACGGGTCCGTGGCTCGAAAATAGATCGAGCCGTCGATGACCACCGGATCGCGGATCCCGGACGATAGATCACCTGGATAGATATCGCGCAACCTGAAGGTTCCGGCTTCGGTGCCATCGGTGATCCAGGGTTCGCCGCCAGCCACATCATCCAAGGCGGCGAAGAAGAGTCTGTGGCCGAAGGCTAGGAGGTTGCTGGGGGCGAAGCCTAACGGTCCAGGGTAGATATCAGCTACCAATTCGACCTGTCCCAACGTACCGTCGGTGCGCCAGAGCTCGAAACCCGTTTCGGGAGTCGAGGCGGTGAAATAGAGATGGTCGCCGACCACGGTGAGATTGCTGGGGTTCGAATCGTCTCGGCCGGGAACGAGATCGACGAAAAGGGTCGCGTTGCCACTTCCTGGATCGGTCGCCACCCACAGCTCACGACCATGGTCGGGTGTGATGGCGGAGACATAGAGCGCATCATCGAGGACGGCAAAATGACTCGGTGCCGAGCCCGAAGGCTGAGTATTGATGTCGCCCAGCGAATAGAGGGTCTGGGCGGTCACCGGGTTCGAGATCACGAGCAGGATCGAGACCGCGGTAGCAATGAGGAAAACGACTCTCGAAATCATCTTGGAAGCTCCTGAACGAGGCGGATCGTTGCGTATTGTTTACTTGGCGATCCGCGTCGATCAAGGCTTCGTGATGATTTGGCTTCAGGCTCCAGTTACGCCTCGCAGCATCTATGGAACCACCGAGCTCCAAAACGTCGTACTTCCCGATTCGAAGCCATCGGTGAAGATCACGAATGACGTCGGCAGTGGACCCGAGGGACCTGCGACGGGCACGGGCGTGGTATCGAGCTCACAGGCCGTGTCGAGACTCGCGGCGTCTTGGTAGGACGCGACGTTGCCATTGAAGCTCTGCTCGCGCACCACCCAGGCCTGCGCGACCGAGTCGGGATATTCGATCGCGTCGTGTTGTAGGCGAAACAAGGCCAGCCCCTCGAAGCTGCTCGGTCCGGAGTAGTCGAAGGTCGATAAGGCGTTGGGAGCGTCGACCGGTACGACCAGGAGATTCTCTTCGTTGTCGAAGAACAAGGCTTCAGGGGCCGCGAGCGGTGCCCAATCCGGACTCTGGCCGCAGGTCACAGGGCTGTTGTCACGGGTCGCCTCACGCCAGATCCAGAAGCGTGATTCGAGGGTCCAGCGTGCCGCGAAGGTCGTCGGTAGAGGCTCGCGACGATCACCCAAGTCGTCGACATCGTAGCGACCGTAAAAGGTGTGATCATCGTCGCTGAAAAACCCATCGGGGGCGGCTTCGATGTGTACCGCGGGCGCCGAGGCACGAATCTCGTTGTTGACGCTGTCACGGTATTGATACTCGCCGAGCAGGATGTTGTCGAAGCCGATCACCCCGGAGCTGTAATAGGCCGGGTCTCTCGGGAAGAGCAACGTACATTCTTGTGTCACGTCCACGGTCACGTAGCCACGGGCGATGTTGTCACCGCGATCGGATCCCGCACAGGTTCCGAGGATCGTCGACTGTTTGCCTGTGAACCATTCCTGCAGAAGCTCGATCAGCGCAGCGCTGAAGGGATTGCTGTAGTTCGGTCCGTTACCCGAGGTCGGGGTGTTGTTGCAGTCGGGAACCGCGATCGGATCTCCCGAGAAGGGCCCGTGAGGGCTGACCGCCGAGCCGGTCTGTGGCAGGATTCCAAAACAGAAAATGTCACTCAGGTTGATGGACTGCATATCGTAGCCGGTGAGATAGACGTCGAAATCGATCACGGGAACCTGCCAATCCGTCCATAACGTGACATGCGCGATGGTGGCAAAGGGAGCCGTGTTGGTGATGCTCAGCGCCGTGCTGTCGGCGAATGTCGGCCCGCTACACTCGTCGATATTGACCTCGAAAAACGGAAAGAGAAGCGTCGCGGCGGGCTCGTGATCGATGTTGCAGAGAAGCGCCGAAGCCGGCTGCACGGCGACGAGACCGGCCAGCATCAGGGCGACGAACCAGCGACGGCGGGTGGTGGAAAACACATCCACGGTCACGGTAGTCGAGTTCACAAACATCAGTAGGTCCTCCTATCGACCATGAAGGCGTGAAGCCGTGCGAGACGGGCTCAATCAGCTCGGTTGGTTGTTGATGCTATGAAAGCATATGTCGCGGTGCGACGCAACTCCCCGAGCCATGTCACAGGAAAATCGAATCAGACGGTCAAGATGAATCGGAAGGTCGTGACGTGCCGCTACCACTCGGTCTGAGCTCGTCACCACATGTCTTGCAATAGCGTGCATCCGTGTCGTGATCGTCGAGCCCGCAGCCATGACAGGAGAACGGGCTGCGGCCACGCTTGTGTGCCTGGG
>JBCDBH010000290.1:0-7711 GCA_039184055.1 Acidobacteriota bacterium | reverse complement strand
GCTCGGTAGATCGGGGTTGCCCGGTGGCAGAAGGGTGCCGGGTGCGATGCCGTCGCCTGGAAAACCGTAGGTGAATTGCATCAGACCGGTGTGATCGACCAGGGTGACCCGCGTGTAAGTGTCGACGAGGGTGACGAAGGCGGCCTGCAGCGCGATGCTGGCATCGTTGAGCTGACGCGTGGTGGGCTCGCCGAGATCGTTGTAGCGACCGAGGCACCCCGGAAAGAAGAAGCTGTCTTCGAAGTTCGCGTAGTCGTAGAGGCTGACGACGATATCGATCGCCGGATCGAGCGCCAGGATGTGGTCGATGACGGTGGCGACGTCGCCGAGGATTTGATTGGTGAGCGCGGCGAGATCGGTGGGCGAGATATCGACGTACCACCCTCCTCCACTCTCCCCAGCGAGAAAGTCGTTGCCACCCATGGTGAGCTGGACGGTGTCGATAGTGGGATAGGCGATGAGCTCGGCGGTGATCGACTGCAAGAAGCTCGGCTGCGCCCACTCGGCGGCGGTCGAACCGGAGATCGCGGTGACCGCGCCTTCTTCGACGATGTCGGACCGGCCGTTGGCAGCGAAGACGTCGCGTAAGTTGCGATTGAACCACATGAAGTCGGCCCAACTGTCGCCCACCATGAGGACGCGACGTTCGGGGCCACCCGCGAAGGCGGTGGTGGCGGTGAGCAAAGCGATGAGTACGACCGAAGCGAAACGTAGACGCGTCATGGGACCTCCGACGAGCTGTGACAAGCCGGATTATTTCCCGATCTTCGCTGCATTCAAAACACGGTCTCGATCGTCTGTCTCGACGATGGCCGCGCCATCACCATCGAGTTGGACCCATTGATCAGGAGATCACGATGAAATCGTTTCGCTTTGTTCTTGTCGCTCTCGCTTTGTTGATCCTGCCCACCACCCTGGCCACCGCCGCGTCGGCTCCCGCGCAACCCGAGATCATGGCGGTGAAATTCCACGCCGATTGGTGTGGCAGCTGCAAGAAGATGGGGACCGTTTTCGAAGATCTGCGCAACAAATACGATGGCGAGTCGGTGCTCTTCGTGACCCTCGATCTGACCAACGCCACCACCCGTGGCCAGGCTGAATACCTGGCGTCGGCGCTCGGTTTTGGTGACGTCTACGCCGCCAACGCCGGTACCGGCTTTATTCTCCTGCTCGATGGCGAGTCGAAGAAGCAGGTCGCCAAGCTCACCGCCGATCAGAACATCAAGGCGATGGGCGCCGAGCTGGTGAAGCAGCTCGGCCGCTGACGCTGGACATGATTCGGCGCCCGTTGCATCAACGGGCGCCGGGCAACGGGCGCCGTGCGACGGCCGCCGTGGAGCGGGCGCCTCCAGCTCACGGCACGGTCGACGACCACGCCGTGGTGTCACCAGTTTCGTAGCCGTCCTGGAAGAGGCCGTTGAATCGGAAGCCGTAGTAGCTATCCCAGAGGTTCTGGGCGAGGGTGTCGTAGCCCGCTTCGTTGAGGTGGATGCAGTCGTCGAAGGCTTCGGCGGGGCTGGGCAGGTCGAGGTTGCCCGGCCTTGGAATGCTTCCGGGTGAGATGCCGTTGCCCGGAAAGCCGAAGGTGAATTGCATCAGCCCACGATGATCGACGTAGCGGACCCGTGGGTAGGTGGCGACCAGGTCGGCCACGGCGGTCTGGAGGACCACGAGGCCTTCGTTGACCTGCCGTGGAGTGGGCTGGCCGAGGTCGTCGAAGAGCGCCGGACAGCCCAGAGTGAGGTTGAGGTAGTCGTAGAGGCTGACGACGATCTCGAGATTCGGACGCTGCGCCAAGGTGTGATCGAAGAAGGTCTGGAGATCGCCGGTCACCTGGGCGAGGAAGGCGTCGAGGTTGGGCTGTGAGATGCCGACGTACCACCCACCATCCAGAAAGTCGTTGCCGCTGATGGTGAGCTGAACGATGTCGATGCTCGGATAGGCGGCGAGCTCGTCGGTGATCACTTGGAGACTGGAAGGCATGGCCCAGCCGGCGGCTGTGGTGCCACCGATGGCGGTTTCGGCGCCTTCTTCGACGATGTCGGGTCGACCGTTGACGGCAAAGGTGTCGCGGACGGTTCGCTGCTCCCACATTTGCCCGGCCCAGCTGTCGCCGACCATGAGGACGCGTCGCTGTGGCTCGCCAGCGGTGAGCGGGTTCGCGGGCAGAAGGAGGAGCACGAGCAGGACGGTGAGGACGCTGAGTCGAATCTGCACAATGGAAGACCTCGCTTGGGAAGCTCTGTTGGAGTCGAAGAGGCACGAATGAAGAAAAATGTGGCTGCCCGCCTGTCCGACGAGACGAGCAGCCACGGCGTGGTTCGGTATCTGGGCCACTAGGGAGATCGATCAGCGACCCGGGTCGCCGCCACGCCACCGGCAGACTCGAGTCATCCCGCGAGACGACTGTGCAAAGGAGCCCGCCGAGTCTGTGCGGCCTCAGCCGTTGACCACCGACGACCAGGCCGACAGACCACCCGATTCGAAACCGTCGCTGAAGATCGGCGGTGTGCCGAGCCCGTTGATGAAGCCGATCGGAGCCTGGGAGCCACCGATGGTGTAGAAGCGGTCGAGGTTGGGCACGACAGTCGACAGATCGGAGTTGCTGACCCCGAGCCACATGGCGAGCTCGGCGAAGTACTCGTCACACGACAAGGTAGGAATGAGACGCCCCCGCCCCATGTCGAGATCGTTGTCGGCAAAGAGCTGCGGGTATTGACCGTAGATGTCGCCGCCACGCACCGGCCCACCCATGACGATGTGGTTGCCACCCCAGGCGTGGTCGGAGCCCTGGCCGTTCGACGTGAGCGTGCGGGCGAAATCCGAGGCGGTGTAGGTGACGACGTCCTGAAACACCCCGAGCTCGACCAGAGCGTCGCGAAATTCCTTGAGACCCTTGCTGACCACCGGCAGCATCGCCGCCTGCGCGTTGATCACCTCGTCGTGATGGTCCCAGCCACCGAAAAGGATGAAAAAGGTCTGCCGACGCACGCCCAGGGTTTGGCGGGCGGCGATGGTACGCGCCACCATCTGAAAGCTCTGCGAAATCGAGTTGGCCGAAAAGGTCGTGGTGAGCGGCGGCACGCCAGCGATGGCGGACGAGAAGAGCTTGTTGCCATCGATCGCCTTACGGGTGGTCTGAGCAAAGGTGTCGATGAAGAGGTTCTGGTATTGCTGGTCGATCAGGCTGTTGATCGCCGTGGTGCGCAATTCGTCGAAGAGCCCGAGCTCTTCGTAGCCGGTGATCCCGATGCTCCCCTGCGGCGTGGTGGCGTAGGGCACCACCTGGGAACCGCTTTGAAAGATGTTGGTGCCGCTGAGCGAGATGTTCATCGACACGGTGTCGTTGGTGTTCGACGACCGCAGCAGATCGGCCACGCGTCCGCCCCAGCCGAGACTGGCACGCTGATCGGGAATGCTCGTCTGCCAATGGGTGATCTGATCGGCGTGTGAGTAGAGCCCGAGCGGTACGCTGGCGGTGCCGGCGTTGATCCCGGCCTTGGTGGTGGGCTCGACCAGAGCACCGACGTTGGCGATGAAGGCGAGCTCGCCAGCGCCGAACATCTGCTGCACCTCGGGCATGTTGGGATGCACGCCGTACTCGCGACCGTCGCTGGTGGTCGGGGTGATCGGCAAGAGCGTGTTCTGAGCCAGGGCGAGATCGGCGCGGATCCCGGCGTACTCGGCGTACTCGGGATTGCCCCGGGGCACGAGCATGTTGAACGAGTCGTTGCCACCGGCGAGGAAGAGACACACCATCGCTTTGTAATCGTTCCCCGGCAGCACGCCGGCGGGTTGGATACGTGGCTGGGTCTGGGCGAGCGCCCCGGCGGCGCGCATGTTGACGAGAGTCGAGAAAAGCGAGGTGGCACCGACCGCGGTGCAGCTGGCTTGACCGAGAAAACGGCGACGAGTGGTGGTTGTCTTGCTCATGGTGTCGTTCCTTGCGTTGCGGATGATCGGTCAGCGCTGGACGGCGTATTCGGGTGAGATCAAGAAGAGATAGAGCGCCATGATCACCTGGTCGTAGGGATCGGCGGCGAGCGGCGTGATGGCGTCGAGAATGATCTGCCGGCTGCTGGCCGAAAGCGTGCCGTAGGTGAGCAAGAGATCGAGGTGGTCGACCAGGGCCGACGGCCCGGTCTGGGCAATCGCCTCCTCGGTGGCGAGATTGAGCCGCACGTCCTCATCGGCGGGGGCGTCGTAAATGTAGTGCTCGAAGATCACCGCGCGGTTCATGAGGTTGATCGTGGCGATCGAGGTGAAGGCATGCACGATCTCCATCTCGGGCGCCACCAAACCGGCGGTGGTGAGCGGGCCCGCTGGCGAATGATCCGGCAGGTAGAAATTGAACACGCTGGGCGCGAAGTAGGGGTATTGCGCCAAGGCGACGTTGTCGTTCTCGACATCGTCGTCACCGGGTTCGGCACCGCCGAAATGCCTGAACTGACCCGAATTACTGGTGGCGTGAAAGGCGCGCCCGACGTGGACCCACTTGGTGAAGGGCTCACGCACCTTGCCGAAGTTGGGATCGCCGATGTTGTTGGTGTCGCGTGCTTCGGGATCGAGCAGGATCGCTTTCCACAACGCCTTCATGTCGCCCCGCACCCCGAAGCCGTTGTCGGCGAAGGCGGCGGCGACCCGACCGACATACGCCGGGCTGGGATTCGAGGTGACCAGGCGCTGGATCATCAACCGCCCGATGAAAGGACCGACGTTCGGGTGGTTGAAGAGGTTGTCGATCGCCATGTTGATGTCTTGCATCCCGGTCTGCCCACCCGGCACGACAAAACCGTTGAGCAGGTTCTTCGGACCGGGCTCGTGCTCGGCCTCGACCATCACCATCGGCTCGAGCCAATCCCCCTCATCCGTCCCGAAGATCACCGGATCGTCGGGATCGTAGGGAGACAGCGTCAACCCAGTGAAGATCTTGGCGAACTCTGTGATCTCGGCGTTGGTGTAGGTCGGCACGGCCTCGGGAGCGAGCACCGGGGTGCCGTCCGGATTGAGCTCGACCAAGCCGATCGAGAACAGCTGCATGACCTCGCGGGCATAGTTCTCGTCGGGAAAGCGATTGATCGAAGCGTCGCTGCGCCGATTGTTCAGATGGCTCAGGTAGAAGCCCATCACCGGATGCATGGTGACGTCGAAGAGGATGTCGCGGAAATTGCCAAAGGCGTTGCGCAGAAAGATGTCGTGGTAGCTGGCGATCGCGTCGCCGAGGTCGTAGAGCAGGTCGAGCCGACGCGACACCACGAAGATCTGCGACAGGCTGAACGCGACGCGTTGTCGGACGACATCCGGGGCGAGCATGGCGCGGTTCCACCACGCCCAATCGAAATAGTTGGCGATGTCTTCTTCGCCGAATTGCGCCACGAAGGCGCTGTGATCCTCGAGGATCGGGGTATGAGCCAAGGCCATCTGGGCGTCGAGCCACGACTCGAGACCCATGTTGTTCACCTGGTTGATCATCGCGAGATCGCCACCAAACGTCGCCTGGGCAACGAACCGCGACGCCCGCTGTTGCGCGGTGAGGGTGATGGGACCGCCATTCGTAGCAAGTGTCGGCGCGACGGCGCCCGGCGCTTGCGACCACGCCTCGGTCGCCCCTCCGATACCGATCGCGGCACCCGCGGCGCCGGTCCATTTGAGAAAGCTACGACGGGAGGTTCCAGTCTCGGCGACCGGTTCGGACGAGGGTGGGTGGGTGACGGTGGTCAATGTCGATCCTCCTTGATGTTCGGCGCCGAGCTGCGCGTGAATCCTCGAAACCCCGCCCGGATGTCTCGTCGTCGTCCGCCGGCTGAAAGCAAGACGTCTATCGGTTGATCGAATCGTTCACCACCAACGAGACACCCGGGCTGAGTCGAGAGATCCCGCGACGAGGCAATCGTCACAGACTTATTTCAATTTCCTCATGCTCGTTCGTTTTCGAGCCACGTACCTGGCCGCCGGAGCGGCTTTGCACGGTTTCGGATGTGTCAGGAAGGATCTTAGGAGGGCGAGAGAGCGGAGGGAATAACTAGAAGATTACGGTCTTTTCATGGTTCTGACATGTTCGATCGGACGAGCGTCAAGGCTCGTCGAGCAGGGAGCGACCGAGCTGGATCGCTTTGCCGAGATAGTCGAGCGCCTGGTCGTCCTGGCCTTGGCCTCGGGCACAGCGACCGAGCAACGTGTAGATCTCGATCGAACGCCGTGGCGAGTCGGCATGTTTATCGACCAGCTCCTTCAGCACACGTTCGGCGTCGGCAAAGCGATCGGCACCGACGTAGAACTCCGCAATCGAGATGTCGACCGCCCACATCTGCTCTTCGATCTCTTCCTCACCGGGCGGAAACGGCAGGGTGCGAATCTCTTCGAGCTCGGCCACCGCTTCATCGACCTTGCCACGTTCAGCGAGCACCCCGGCGCGTTCGAAATGAGCCTCGGCGATCTGACGAGCCAACTCGATCCGCTCCCAATAGGCATCCTCGTCTCCCTCTTGCGCCGCCAGCGGCGTGCCGACGACCATGAGAACGAGAAGGGTCAAAACAACGGCAAAAGATTTCGACAACATGAGCGTCCTCAACATGAGCGTCCTCAACATGGCAGCCTCCTACGATTCGCGTCGGATGCGAGGCACGGTCGGCGAAGCAAAGGGATTGCTCGACGCCGATCGAGAGGTAAAGGGATTGGGCCGTTTGGGGGTTCGGGGGATCGTCGTGTCGACGATCAGGGCTTCGGCTTCCTCGAGCAGTCGCTCGAAATCGGTGGACACGGGTGTCTGCTCAGGCACGGAAACAGCGGGCGCCACGTCGACGGCCGGTGCGTCGCGAGCCGCAAGCTCGGGAGCGAGCGTGCGATCAACGGGCGGACGAAGGAGCACAGCCAGCGTCACCGCGACGATCAGCACCGCCGCCAGCGCCACCCACCTTCGCGGAGCCGACCGACGCACCGGCTTGGGTGAACCGAGCCGACGAAGAAGATCATCGTCGGCCTCGAGCGCCTCGGCCATCTCGCGACACGACGCACAGACGAGGAGAGACTCGGTGGCGCGGTCGATCTCGGCGACCGTCGCTTCGCCATCGAGACTCGCCGAGACGATCTCGAGCACGGCGTCACAGTCGGTGCACCCTCGGTTGTCGTTATGAGCTTTCATGTTTCCGTCTCCGCCAATCGACGTCTGAGCTCGAGTCGAGCTCGATACACCCGACCGCGTACCGCGCCGGCCGAAAGACCCATCGCGGCTCCGGCATCAGCGTAGCTCAACCCTTCGAAGACCACCCGTTCGAGCGCTTCACGATCTTCGGCCGGTAAGGCGTCCATCGCCTTGGCCAAACGCCGCGCCTCCATGCGATCACCCCAGGAACGCGCCGCCAGTCGATCGGGCTCACGTACCGCGTCCCGCACCGGATCTTCGCGTCGAATACGGGTGCGCAAGAATTTGCGCGCCTCGTTACGCGCCACGGTCGACAACCAGCTGCGGAAATGCGCTTCGCCGCGAAAGGTCGCGAGCCCACGGAAGACCGCCAAGAAGATGTTCTGGGTCAGATCCTCGGCATCGTCGGGATGTTGCACGGTGCGTCGCGCGGTGGCGCGCACCGTCCCTTCGATCTCACCGACCAGGCGTCGTTGCGCGTCGGCATCACCGGCGTGGCTACGGGCGGGAGCTGGGTAGAGCCGGCACGTGCAGGTGTTTCAAAGCTTAAAAAATTTCAGAGATACATTT
>JBCDBH010000289.1:0-7728 GCA_039184055.1 Acidobacteriota bacterium | reverse complement strand
GTCGCGAGCACCGAGGGCACGCTCCGTACCCCAAGGGCGTGGACGCGAAACCAAAACGCACCGGTGAAATGAAAGCTCCCCAACAGACGGCCCAAACGGCCGACCTCCGGAGCTTGTGATGGCGATTCAGGTGCTGATGCGTGTGATTCAGTCATGCTTTTCTCCGCTGGCGCCAGGTATCCCAAGCCGGCAAGACAAAGAGCGTCGCCAACAAACACACCACCACGCCCACGGCGACGATCTGCCCACCGTGTCGCAATCCGGGAACCCGCGACAGCGTCAGACTACCGAATCCGACACAGGTCGTGAGCGTGGTCAGAGCCATCGCTCGCCCCGCGCCGAGCACCGATGCCCCGACCCCGCCTTCGCGCCGCGACCCGTGGACCGCGTGCAAGCCGTCGTCGATGCCGATGCCGAGCATGATCGGCATGACGGTCAAACCGAGCAGATCGAGCGGTCGGTCGAGCCAGGCCCACAGGCCCAGGGTGACGATCACCCCCAGCGTCACCGGCACGAGCGCCTGGACCGAACGACCGACGGCACCACGAAACGCCACGCCGACCACCACCGCGACGGCGAGCAGGGCGAGCAGTGCGATGCGTCCGAGATCAGCCGTGGCGGTACGCCTGAGCTCGACACCGAACGCGGGTACCGACGCAAACGCGCTTCCCGGCGCCACCGTCGCGAGCTGCGCGATGACCTCGTCCGGCGGCCCGCTTGGCCAGGTGCCGTCGGGCACCCGCACCCGCACCGCCACCCAGGTACCGTCGTCATCACTCCGGATCAGCTCGGTCACCCACGGCGGCGGTGGCGCGGCGGCGGCAAGCTCACCACGCGCTAAGGCACGCAGGACGTCGAGCCCGGGGGCAAAGGCGGAGGCGCGGATCTTGAGCTCACCGAGCGCCGCTTCGAGCTCGTCGGCGGCGGTGGCGAACGGCAAATCAGCGAGATCATCGAGACGTTCGGCGAGGAAGCGATCCCCACGCAGCCAGCTCGACGGCGAGGTGATCTGCGCGTCGTCACCGAGCGCGTCACGCAGCACGTCGACCACCGCCGTGGCGCGGCTCAGGGCGCGGGTCGGATCGTCCCCGTGGACCACCACGGTCGCGGTGTCGAGACCCACCGCGAAGCGTTCGACCAGGGCGCGCTCGGTGGCCCGGATCGGTGCGTCTTCGGGTCGGAGCGCATCGAGATCGGGTTCGATTCTCAAACCGGTGAGACCGATCCCCGCCACCAGGGTCACCACAGCGCTCACCGCCAAGACCCATCGCGGTCGCGTGGTCGCCACCCGCACGGACGCCTGAACCACGCGTCCGAGCACCCGCCACAGCCAGCCCGGTTCGCTACGCGTCGGAACCAACGACAGCGCAGCGGCTCCCGCCGTCGCGGTGGCGATCAGGATCGCGAGAATGCCCACCGCCACCATCCAGCCCAGCTCACGAAGCGGACGATAATGCGCCACCGCCAGGCTGGCGAAAGCCACGGCGGTGGTCACGGCGGAGGTGGCGATCGCCGGCCCGGCGTGCTGAAAGGTGTCGTGCAACGCCAGGTAGCGATCCGCCCCGGCCAATCGACGATCTCGATAGCGCACGCCACCGTGAATGCCGTAGTCGATGCCCAAGCCGACCAGGATCGCCGCGAACCCGAGCCCGGCAGCGGTCAAATCGCCGAGCACGGCACCGAGCACCCCGGCCGACCACAAGAGCGCGAGCGCGAGGGGCGCGAGCACCGCCGTCGGCACCCCGAAGCCACCGAACGCCAGCACCAAGAGGATCGAACAGCCGATCAGCGAGGTCGTGACGGTGAGCTGAAGATCCTCACGCAGCAGCGCTTCGTCGTGCGCGGCGTACATCGGCCCACCGATGGCGCGCATCCGTACCGGTACGTCGGTCTCGGCACGCGCCATCGCGAAGGCGGCGTCGAGCGTCGCCACCAGCGCGCGTCCACCCTCGGGATCGATCTCGGCACGCGCCGGTGTCAACGTCAGCAGGGTCGCGTCGTCACCGGTGGCGAGAAATCCACCGGTGAGTGGATCGATCGGCAGATCGATCGCGGTCGCGCCGAGCGCACCGAGGTCGTCGCTGAAGCCGAGCGGGTCGTGTCGCAACCAATCGGCGCGGAGTCCACCGGCGGGTGACGCCAGCATGGCCTTGATGGCGCGGGCGCGGGCGCGCACCTCGGCGGGCTGCAAACGGGACGCGATCCGCTCGCGCCAGCCGTCACCGTCGATCAGCAAGGGCGCGCGCGCGATGACCGAGCGGTAAAAGAACGTCTCGTCTTCCGGCCGTACGCCGGAGGTGACGTACGCGATATCAGGCGACTGCGCGAGCTCGGCTTCGAGCCGCGACGCGGTCGCCAGGAGCTCACCCCGGACACGCTCACGATCCGCCGCCGACACGTCGATGTCCGGCTCGATCATTACGAAGACTTTTTCGAAGCCGCCAAAGCGCTCGAGAAAGACGCGGTAGTCGTCGGCGCGCGGCGTACCGTCGGGAAGCAGCGCCACCAAATCGGTACGCAAACCGAGACGGCTCGCCGGCCACGAGGCGAGCACCGCCAAGACGACGGTGGCGATCAACACCCACGCGGGACGACGCGCAACGACCCTGGCCCACCACCCCATGGCGTCACCGCACCGATTCGAGCCGCGCCCGCGCCACGCCACGGGCGATCCTCAGCCCGTCCACCAGCCCACGATAGTGGCTGGTCGAACGACCATCGGCCGTGCCGAGCTCGATCGGTACGGTCGCCACCGCGAAGCCACGTCGTCCGGCCCGCACCACGATCGCCGACTCGGCGTCGAAGCGATCCTCGGGCATCCCACCGACGGCGGCGAAGAGATCGCGATGGTAGAGACGAAAGCCGGTTTGCACATCGGGTACCGACAACCCGGCGAGGAACGAAATCAACCGTGACGACCAGCGATTGGAGGTGCGGCGCACCGGGCTCATCGCGGCGAAGAGATGGGCTCGCGTTCCCATGACCAGATGGACATCGGGACGTCGCGCGTCGAGCAATTTGGGGATTTCACTCGGGAGATGCTGGCCATCGGCATCGAGCGTCAGCGCCCAGGTGGCGGCGATACCGTCGGCGGCGAAGACCTTGGTCAGACCGGTCGACAAGGCGGCGCCTTTTCCCCGGTTGTGCTGGTGGCGGATCACCTGGGCCCCGGCGCTCGCCGCCGCGTCACCGGTGCCGTCGGTCGAGCCATCGTCGACCACCACCACCGGATCGATCCACTCGGCGGCGCCATGCACCACCTCGGCGACGCTCGCGCTCGCTTGGTAGGCGGGAATCACCACGGCGACATCGGTCACGTCGAGACCGGTCGCCGCGTCACTATCCTCCGGTCGCGCCAATGTCCCGAGGTTCCGACGCCAAGAGCGAACCGAGCCCGTGCTCGTTGCGTTCCTGAGCGCCTTCCTCGACTCGCTGGGCCAGGGCGGTGAGTCGATGGCGGATCAGGTCGACAAAATCATCGCGTTCGAGAGAGAGATAGTCCTCGGGCGCGATCGGTGAGCCGACGTGAAAACCCAGCTTGCCGAGCCCGCCGAGCGGGTGGAAACCGGTGCGTTTGGTCGACACCAAATGCATGTTCTCGATGTAGAGAGGGACGATCGGAATCCGCGCCGCCTGGGCAACGAAATAGATCCCCGGCTGGACCCGTTTGACGCCCGAACCACTGCCGCGCGTACCCTCGGGAAAGACCAGCCGGTCGAAATCGCTCGACGAGCCGAAAGCCTCGAGCTCCGCCAAGCGTGACCGACTACAGTGTCGATCGCGGCTGATCAGGAATCCCAACTTGGCCGACAGCACCCGTCGAATCCACGTCGCGCGCCACACGGTGCGATCGCCCAACACCAGCAGTGGCACGCGGCGCCGCCGCCAGAAAATGCCACCGATCAGAATCGTGTCGAGCAGGCTGACGTGATTGCATACGTAGAGCACTTTGCGCTCGGGAATGCGTTCCCATCCCCGGGTCACCCGATGAAAAGGCAGGTAGAAAAACAGGAAGCACACAACTCCCAAAGACTCCTGCACCCAATAGGTCATGCGGTCGGCTCGTCGCGGAGCGGGGTGGCTCGCCATGACACGCATCGTACCAGCGCATCGACAACGAAACCACTTTCACCCCCGAGTGTGGAGTCAGGATCGGATATGCTCCGCCGATCCAACGGGCGACGTCGCCTACTTATCGACGATTCGCTATACTCCACCGAGCCGCACCTCACTACTCACCCTCAGGAGACTCCCCATGCGTTTCCACGTGTTGATCGCGATCCTCGTTTTCGCCGCCGGACCGGCGCTCGCTCAGAACCCGCCACCCGCCGATCTGATGCTCGAGACCGTTGCGTCGGGCTTTGATCGACCGGTCGCCATCATCGACGCCAACGACGGTAGCAATCGCCTGTTCATCGTCGAGCAAGACGGCATGATCCGGATTTACGACCGCAATACCGACACGGTGCTGCCGACACCTTTTCTCGATATACGCACCGAGGTCGATTCGACGCTCAACGAACAGGGTCTGCTCGGGCTGGCTTTTCACCCCGACTTCACCACCAACGACTTCTTCTACGTCAGCTACACCCGCGATCCGGGTCCGGGGCTCGATCGCACGCGGATCGAGCGCTACACCGTCGACGACGCCAATCCCAACCTCGCCGACACCAGCACCGCCTTCACCGTTCTCGAAACCCCGCAGGACGACTGGAACCACAACGGTGGCAACATCGCCTTCGGTCCCGATGGCTATCTCTACATCGGCTTGGGTGACGGCGGCGGCGGCGGCGACCCGAACAATCGCGCTCAGGACCTGAGCAACCTGCTCGGCGCGTTCTTGCGCATCGACGTCGACGGCTCGTCGCCGCCGATGGACACCTGCGCGCTGGTCGCCAACTTCGGTATCCCCGGCGACAATCCGAATGTCGGTGACACGATGAATTGTGGCGACGGGGACGATCCCTGCGACTGCGCCGAGATCTGGTCGCACGGTTGGCGCAACCCCTGGCGCTGGAGCTTCGACCGCGACACCGGCGACCTGTGGGCCGGCGACGTCGGCCAGGGCGCGCGTGAGGAAATCAACCTGCAGCCGGCGTCCTCGTCCGGTGGCGAGAATTGGGGCTGGAGCTGCAAAGAAGGCTTCAACACGCCGAACTTCAACCCCTGTCTCCCCGAGCCGCTGACCGACCCGGTCTTCGACTACTCTCACGCCTCGGGCCGTTGTTCAGTGACCGGTGGTTTCGTCTACCGGGGCACCAGCATCAACATGAGCGGTACGTATTTCTACGCCGACTACTGCACCGGTGAGGTGTGGTATCTGCTTCCCGATGGCGTCGGTGGCTGGACCAGCACTTTGTGGCAGAACCTGCCGTTCAACGTCACGTCGTTCGGCGAGGATGCGGCCGGTGAGCTCTACATCTCGGGTTTCGACGGCAACATCTATCGCTTCACCAGTGCCGGCACGATCTTCACCGACAGCTTCGAAAGTGGCGACGTGTCGGCCTGGAGCTCGGCCGTTCCCTGATCGAGCCCAGCCATGAGCGTCGACGAGCCCACACCGCGCGCGACCACCGACGGTCTCACGCGGATCAGCTTTTACAGCGTGCTCAGCGGGCTCCCCCGCCTGGCACCGCTGCCGTTCGTCGACGACTGGGCCCGTGATTTCCTGCGTCGCCGCCTGCTCCGTGAGCTGGTGGCGACGCGCCCCTTCGAGCTTTCCGAACCGGCGATTCGTCATCTCGCCGGTGGTAGCGACGCGCCGACGCTCCAAGGCTGCCTCACCGGCTGCCTGAGCGTGGCGGCGCTCAAGACCGCGCTCTACATCGTCAAGGTGGTGGCGCGGTCGATCTTCCGCAAGATCCTCTTCTTTCTCGCCGTCAAGGACGTCGTCGACACCGCCGCGGAAACCTGGCAGATCGGCTTCCTGCTCCGTCTCGCTCTCGACCGCGGCGATCTGACACGCGACGAGCCCGTCGCCGTCGGGCGCGTTCGCGCGGCGATCGAGGCCACCTGCGCCGAAGTCGACACGCGGATCATCGAAGGTCACCTCTTCCGGCTCCTCCGACGTAGCCCTCGTCAGCTGCTGCACGCCGCGCGACGCTTGGGACGGACGTTGACCTCGCTGCGCCGCCGAAGTCGTGAAACCGGCGGCCGCGCCGACACCGAATCGGCGTCTCTCGGGCTCGACAACGATCCCTTTCTCGGCCACGTCGCCGACGAGCTCGGTCACGACATGGCCACGGATACGGCCTATCTTCGCGAGCTCGAGACGGTCTATCTACGCAATCTCGGAATCGCATAAGCGAAATTGCCTGCTTAGCCCCCATTTCTCACCAGCCCATCGGCTGCGGCGGAAATGCTCGCTTCAACGTTTGGTGAGAAATAGGGGCTAGAGGACGTGAAATCGCCCGAAAAATGTTTCCACAGCATTGATCGAACGGTGACATAGAGTGTCACACCATGATTGCGGAGATTCCCCGACAACATTGCCCACCGTCGATAAGTCCAGTGATGCCAGTCGCTTTGCGTGAACCTCACCCTTGACACACCGGGTCGCTTGCATCACAATGCGTGCATCTCCAGAGCACTTGGGGTGTTGCAGTAATTGCACTGCCGTAATTACGCTGTTGTCGCACCCTGGAACGTAGAACCTCTACAGTCGGTTTGGATTTGAAGCGACACACCATCATCTTCGTTCCCCATGCCCCCCACGCGCGGATGAAATTCCGCAAGTGGCGGATCTCGACACGGCAAATGGCCGTTCTCGGTGCCGTGCTCGTGCTTTTGCCCCTGCTCGGATTGACGTCGACGGTCTCTTACTTCAGTGCCGCCGTCGACCAGGAAGAGCTGGAACGCATCCGCCGCGAGAACGACCAGCTACGCACCGTCAATCAGACCTTCGAAACCTCGCTCGACGAGCTGTCGACCCAGCTCGAGGAATACCAAGGTCGCATCCACAAGCTTGCGATCGTCGCCGGTATCGCCGAGCTCTCACCGAGCTCTGAAGCGGGTATCGGTGGCATGACGCCGATCAGCAGCCTGACCAACGCCGATCTCGAAGTCGCCGAGCTCGAAGCGGCCGTCCAAGAAGGTGACGAGGTCGACGGTCTGCGTGGTCGACTCGAACGGCTTTCCAACAACATCGACACGCTGCAGGAAGCGATCACCGAGCGCAACGCCGCGGTGGCATCGCTGCCCTCGATCGCGCCGGTGCAAGGCCTGTTCACCAGCGGCTTCGGCTACCGGAAAGATCCGTTCCACAAACGCCGCGCTTTCCACGCCGGGCTCGACATCGTCGCCGCCCCGGGAACACCGATCATGGCCTCGGGCGACGCCATCGTTCTCCGCGCCGGCCGGATCGGCGCCCTCGGCAACGCCGTCTATCTTTCGCACGGTGATGGCATCGTCACCCGCTACGGCCATCTTCAAGACGTGCTCGTGACGCCCGGACAACGTGTCCGTCGTGGTGACGCCATCGGCACGCTCGGTAACACCGGTCGCTCGACTGGACCCCATCTGCATTACGAGGTCCGCGTCGACAACAAAGCACGCAACCCGCTCGGCTACATCCTCGATCGCTGAGCCAGCCGTCAGCCTTCCGCTGACCCGAATAGAAGCCGCATCCGTCTCGGGTGCGGCTTCTTTGCTATGCTGATGGTCCGATGGACTGGACCGACCCGCTGGCGGACCGATCCACGGCCCCTTCCGAACGCTCTCCTCGTATCG
>JBCDBH010000288.1:0-7740 GCA_039184055.1 Acidobacteriota bacterium | reverse complement strand
GGCACTTCGAGATCGGTGAGATTCCGGTTGCCGACGAGGATCCGAGCGGACCGGTGGATCCTCAGGATTCGTCAACCTATCGACATGACATGCGTCGGCCAGAGGGCCAAGTCAAACCGTTGGTGGTGATTACTAGTAATGTCGAACGTCAGCTCCCGGACCCTTTTTTGCGGCGGTGTGTGTTCTTTCACATCACCTTTCCGAGCACCGATGCCTTGCACACCATTCTGAGGTCGCGGTTCGATGTCGGCGAGCTCTTTCTCGATCGAGTGATCGATGTATTCGAGGCTCTGAGGGGCGTACATGCGCTCACGAAGAAGCCTGCCACGTCTGAGCTGCTCAATTGGACTCAGGTATTGACCTCGGTTTATTCAGCCTCTGATGCCAAGCGCGTGCTCGATCGTTTCGCCGGCTTGAGCGCGAGGGCGCAACGCTGGTCGGAGCTGGCTTGGGGCGATTTGCCCGCGATGGGCTGCCTGATCAAGTTGCGTGAGGATCGAGATCGCTTGCTTGGGGAGCTTTGAGACGTGGAGCCACGGACCACGGCGTCGTTTCTCGAGTTGGTCGATCGAGAAGTGGTTCGTTTGGGTCCTCGGGATCATCTCGCCGTCGAGCGTTTGTTACGAGTCGAAAGCGAAGCGGGGGAGCTACGTCGGCGTGAGCTACGCGCGGCTTTGGCTTCGGTGTTGGCGCGGGATCGAGAGCAGTGGGAGCGGATTACCAAGCTCTACGATCAGTACCTGAAGAAAGATGAGCTCGATTCTGGCAAGGGGCCGATCGCTACAGACGGTGGAGAGCAGCCCAGAACCCAGGTTGTTCAGCTGAACACGCCGAAGCCACCGAGCTCGTGGCAACGACTACGCAAGCGGTTCGGTCAGGTACAAGGCAAGACGATCGAGAAACTGCGCGCCGCGCCGCGTAGCTGGTGGATGCTCGGGATTATTTTGGTCTTGGCAGGGATCGTGGCGTTGCCACTCAGGCTGTGGTTGTTTCCCGAAACTCCTCAACAAGTTCCGGTGGCTGGGGACGCTTCAGTTGCTTCACCACCACCAGAAGTCGGATCCGACCAGGAGTTTCAGCTCGTCAGGCTCCAACTCGACGAGATCCGCAATCGGCCTACAGTGACCAAGCGGCCACCCGCGCCTAGTGTTCTGACGTTAGCTGGTTTGGTTTTGCTAGCTTCATTTCTCGTCGCGCTCGGCATTCGTTTCGTCTGGCTCCCAGAAGCCGAGCGCGAGCAAGCCGCAAAACGTCGTACCGAGCGTCGCGAGCGCACCGATACTGAGCGCGCGCATCTCGAAGCGGAAAAGGCCGCGTCGGGTGCGGCGCTTAAGGTGCGCTACCATGTCGAACAACATCTACCGGTGTCGCGACAAACCGTGCTCGATAGCGCTGAGCTTCTCGGCCGGCTTTTTCGGAGCGAACGGGGAATCGATCTCGACGCGGGCGCTACCCTCGATCACACTGTGGCTGCGGGGGGGCGTTTCATTCCGGTGCTCGCCCCACGTTTCAGTCGGCAAGAGATTCTGGTGCTGGCCAGCACCGAGTCGGGTGATCATCCCTTTCTTGGCGCCTTTCGCCGGTTGCTCGATGCCTGGGGTGCACAGGGGTTGAGCCTTCTCGTCTACGAGTTCGCTGAGCTTCCCGATGTGTTGATCGACTCCGAGACTCGCGAATCGATTGTGATCGATGAGCTGGCGCGTCGTCACGAAGGGCTGCCGCTGATTCTCTTTTCTCGCACGCTCGATCTCGATGCGCGGCGCGGCGGCGCGGCGTGGCCCAACCAGCTTGCGATGTGGCCTCAGCGCGCATGGCTCGATCCCAATCCACGGCCCGTCTGTGACCTGCCTCGTGGGCGTCGACGGATTGTGACATCTATCGAGGAGAGGCTCGGGCTACCTCGTTTTCGGCTCTCCAACGAAGGCGTGGTCTTGCTCGCTCGACATCTGGCGAGCCATGGTGGCGCGGCACCGAGAGCTACCGAGGCTTCTCTACCCACGCTGTCAGCAGCAGACAAGGACAGAAGGCTCACCGAAGCCCTACGAAAATGGGCGTTGGCAGGCTCGCTCGTGCCCGATCCTAATTGGGATCAGCTCGAAGCCATTCGGCGTCACTTTTCCGAGCTTCATCAGCACCTTCCGGAGCCGGCCTATCTTCAGCTGCTGCTCGAATGGGTCGAACAAGACACGAAGGGGCGAGCCGAGCTTTCCGGGGGGCGTGGGCTCGCTATCTCGGAAGACCAGCAAAAAACTTGGCAAGCCACGCAAAGAAGGCGTGCCAAAGAAGATCCAGAAGAAGCCGACTTCGAAGCACGGGTGCGTCAGCTCCTACTCGATCAACTCGGCTCGGACGCACCAAAGGATCCACTCGACGCCGAATGGTGGAAGTTCAAGCGCGCCATGCACCAAGCGATGCTCGAGCCCGAGCGGGCCGCTGAGTTTCTCTCGTGGATCGGCGAATCCGCGATTGCCCATGAGGCTTTGCGATGGCTCGGTCAGCAGATCGATCTCGAGGAGTCCGGCGTTGGTATCGGGATGGCCGAAGCCGATCGCGAGAGTCTCAGCGCGATGGTCGACCAGGCTTGGGGCATTCCAATTCGGTCCTTGCTCGTGGGTCATCTTGGGCGCGTGTGGCGCCCGGCGATTCTCTTCTCGTGCCTATGCGGCCTCAGTATTTGGCTCTTGCTACCGAGCTTTGCCGAGGATAGAAGCAACGGTTTCGAGACCGCGATTGAGCTCGGTGTTGGCGACCCGTTGCCGGTTTTCAAGCTGGTCGAGTCGACAAACCGTCCGGTCATGATCGATCTCCCGGGAGGCAGTTTCATGATGGGCTCTGACGAGATCACTACCATGGAGCTGCCGGTACACCAGGTCGAAATCGCTCCCTTCCAGATCTCCAAGACCGAGGTCACGGTGGCGCACTATCAGGCATGTATCGAGGTTGGCTTTTGCAAAGAACCAAGGTCGCATACAGCGTCCGACACCTGCAATTGGCAAGCGGACGGTCGAGATGATCATCCGATCAACTGTGTCTCATGGGGTCAAGCGCGCACCTACGCCGAGTGGCTCGGTGCGCGTTTGCCGAGCGAGGCGGAGTGGGAATACGCGGCGCGAAGCGCCGGCCTCGACCGTGACTACCCATGGGGTAATGAGGAAGCAGATTGCGGCTGGGCGATCGTTAGAATTGACGACAACTCTGGCTGTGGCAAAGGTAGTACCTGGCCCGTCTGTTCCAGGACCGCTGGCAACACCGATCAAGGGCTGTGTGATATGGCCGCCAATGTTTGGGAGTGGGTCGAGGATGATTGGCGCGGTAGCTATGAAGCCGCGCCTGCTGATGGCAATGCGCTGGTCGATTCCCCGCGAGCCTACTATAGGGTAATCCGAGGCGGCTCCTGGAGGGACTACGCGCGCTTCGCGCGGGTCGCTAACCGCTTCAGGGACGTGCCCTCCTATCGCAGCGTCGATGTCGGTTTTCGTGTCGCGAGGTCTTTACATCAATGAAGAAGCCGCTGAATCTTGGCGACATCCTGCTTCCCGAGCGACCGATTCGCCGACTCGGTGCCGCGCTGATTGTGGTCGGGGTGTTGTTGCCATTCAGCGTCGTGACTTGGTGTGCCGTGACATGGCAACCCGAGATCGAGCGGGAGGAAGCCCAGTCGCTTGGAATCGAGATGATCGCCTTGCCGACAGGTCGTTTCATGATGGGTAGCCCGGAGGATGAGCCAGACCGTGATGGCGACGAGACCTTGCACGAGGTGGTGATCACGCGTCGATTCGCGTTGTCGCGTACGGAGAT
Source organism: Acidobacteriota bacterium (assembly GCA_039184055.1). Classification (GTDB taxonomy): domain Bacteria; phylum Acidobacteriota; class Thermoanaerobaculia; order Multivoradales; family J023; genus JBCDBH01. Next base: position 3,942 of record JBCDBH010000288.1, on the reverse strand, counting down.
TAGCCAGGGGCAGTACTTCGAGGTAATGGGCGATCGGCCTGTGGATACGACGACGGATATCTTTGACGATGTTTGCTCTCGAGCCGGCGTCGGAGACGACCTACCCGTAGTGTGTGTCGACTGGTTGAAGGTCGTGCGGTTTTGCAATGAGCTGTCACGGCGAGAAGGCCTCGAGTTGGCCTATACGATTTTGGGTGCGGATGTGCGATGGAACAGGGAGGCAGTGGGTTACCGGCTACCGACCGAGGCGGAGTGGGAGTATGCCGCCCGTGCTGGCACCCGCCAGCGTTGGGTTGGCACGGATGACAAGGCCGAGGTGTGTGAGTATGCAAATGTCTACGATTCGGTGTTTCCTTGTGAAGACGGTTATGAGGCGCTCGCACCTGTCGATGCCAAACTGGCGAATCGGTGGTTGCTCCATGGTCTTGGAGGCAATGCGTTGGAATGGGTATGGGACTACTACGAGGCATATCCGACTGGTCCCGTAGCCGACCCTAGCGGCCCAGAACAAGCCTCCTACCGGGTGATCCGGGGCGGTTCTTGGTGGGTCATTCCGCGCAGCGCCCGGGTCGCCGGCCGCAGCTGGGACGAGCCCTCCGACCGCCTCGGCTACCTCGGTTTCCGCGTTGCGAGGTCGTTACCCTCTGATCTTTAACCCGCTTACCCTCCGCCAACCCCAAACCAGCTCTCCCAATCAATCCGCCGTTTCACTCACCACCCGCTCCGACTCCTCCCGCATCTCCTTCTTCCGCTTCCTCCGCCTGAGCTCGGCCCGCAAGGTCGGCAGATTTGTCAGCACCCCAACTCCCACGAACGCGATGCCCCAAGCCAGGGACCACCACGCCTTCGCATCGCCGCCCTCGGCTCGTACGACCATGGACGCGAACGTCGTGTGCATGAGGGTGGTCGGGAGTAAGCCGAGGATGGTGGTGATGAGGTATTGCACGGGTTTGACGCCGGCTAGGGCGGCGCCGTAGTTCATGAAGGCGAAGGGCATGGGGAGGAAGCGGGCTTGGACGAGGGGCCAGAAGCCTCGCTGGTCGAAGACGGCTTCGGCTTTCTTCAGGGATTCGCCGGCGATGTGGGCGATGAAGTCGCGGCCGAGGCTGCGGCCGATGATGTAGGCGATGAGGGCGCCGAGGAAGAGGCCGATGACGTTCCACAGGGTGCCGAGGGCGATGCCGAAGACGGCGCCTCCAGCCATGACGAGGGGGCTGGGGGGGATGGCGATGGCGGCGCTGATGATGAAGAGCAGGATGAAGACGATGGGGGCCCACCATTGGGCGCCGATCTGGTCGAGGGTGGCCTGGATGTTTTCCCAGGTGAAGTAGTCGCCGAGCGGGGTGAAGGCGATAAGGGCGGTGCCGGTGAGGACGATGAGGACGAGGCCGGCGAGTTTGAGCCAGATGCCACGCGGCACGGTGCGCAGGGCGCCGAGTAGGGTGCGCGCGTGGGCGCGGAGGCGCGCGATGAGGGTCTGCTCGGCCATCGGGTGGACGGGACGGACGCCGGCTTATTCGCCGGGCAGGATGATGCGGCTTTCGCGCCGGTCGCTGACTTCGCGCGGCACGCGGACGAGGAGGATGTCGGTGTCGCGTCGGTCGGCGGGGCCGCGCAGGGCTTTGACGTCGTCGTCGGGCAGGGAGACTTTGATCCAGGCGTGACGCTTGTCGTTACCCCGCGCGCTGTCGGTGACCAGCCGGGTGACGTCGACGACTTCGACCCGCTCGGGGCTGCGCGACAAGGCGAATTGGAGCAGCTCTTGGGCTTCGTTGAGATTGTCCATCGACGCAGTCTACCGTGGGCTCAGGCCGTGGCTGGCGCGGTGAGCAGACCTCGGAAGTAGGCGAGGGTGCGCTCGAGGCCGGTGTCGAGGTCGGTGCCGGGCTGCCAGCCGAGCACGTCGCGGGCGACGGTGATGTCGGGCTGGCGGGTTTTGGGGTCGTCGGTGGGCAGGGGCTTGAAGACGATTTCGCTCTTGCTGCCGGTGAGGGCGAGGATGCGCTCGGCGAATTCGAGAATGGTCATCTCGTGGGGGTTGCCGATGTTGCACGGCTCTTCGCGATCGCTCCCGAGCAGACGGATGATGCCTTCGACGAGGTCGTCGACGTAGCAGAAGGAGCGCGTCTGGCTGCCGTCGCCGAAGACGGTGAGCGGCGCGCCGGTGATCGACTGCTGCATGAAGGCGGGCACGACGCGACCGTCGTTGGGACGCATACGCGGGCCGTAGGTGTTGAAGATCCGCACGATCCGCGTTTCGACGCCGTGCACCCGGTGGTAGGCCATGGCCATGGCTTCGGCGAAGCGCTTGGCTTCGTCGTAGACGCCACGCGGGCCGACGGGGTTGACGTTGCCCCAATAGGTTTCGGGCTGCGGGTGGATGAGCGGATCGCCGTAGACCTCGGAGGTCGAGGCGAGCAGGTAACGCGCCTTCTTTTCGCGCGCCAGACCGAGGGTGTTGTGGGTGCCGAGCGAGCCCACTTTGAGGGTCTGGATGGGCAGCTCGAGGTAGTCGATCGGGCTGGCCGGCGAGGCGAAGTGGAGGACGTAGTCGACGTCCTGATCGACAAAGAGAGGGGTGGAGATGTCGTGCTCGATGAGCTCGAAATCGTCACGCCCCTCGAGCGCCTCGATGTTTTTGCGGTTGCCGGTGATGAAGTTGTCGACGCAGATCACCCGATGGCCGAGCCCGAGCAGACGTTCGCACAGGTGCGAGCCGAGAAAACCGGCGCCGCCGGTGACGACGGCGGTGCCGGGGGGCGGCCCGATGGTGGCGCCCGACGCGTCGTGGCTCACGACTGCACCTCGTCGGGGTTGCCATCGGGGCGACCCATCGAGATGTAGTGGAAGCCGGCGGCGGCCATTTTGCTGGGCTCGTAGACGTTTCTCAGGTCGACGATCAGCGGCTGTTTGAGCAGCTTGTGCAGCCGCTCGGCCGACAGGGCGCGGAATTGGTTCCACTCGGTGACGATGGCGAGCACGTCGGCGCCGTCGGCGGCGTCGTAGGCGTCGCGGGCGTAGTGGAGATCGGGGTAGATCTCACGCGTGTTGTCGATCGCCTCGGGATCGTAGGCGCGAATGTGGACGCCGGCGGCGCGCAGACCGTCGATGATCGGCAGGGCGGGCGATTCACGCATGTCGTCGGTGTCGGGCTTGAACGACAGACCGAGCAGCGCCACGGTCTTGCCGGCAGGCTCGTCACCGAGCGCTTCGAGCACTTTGTCGAGGGCGCGCTGTTTGGTGGCGTCGTTGGCGTCGAGCACCGCTTCGATGATGCGGAAGGTCAGGCCACGGCTCTGGGCGATCTGCGACACGGCGCGGGTGTCTTTCGGGAAGCAGGAGCCACCGAAGCCCGGGCCGGGGTGGAGAAAGCGGGGGCCGATACGGGTGTCGAGACCCATGCCACGCGCCACGGTTTCGACGTCGGCGCCGTAGGCTTCGCAGAGCGCCGCCATCTCGTTGATGAACGAGATCTTGGTGGCGAGAAAGCCGTTCGAGGCGTACTTGATCATCTCGGCGGTTTCGACGTCGGTGGTGACGAAGGGCACGTTGGCGAGCCGCAGCGGCGCGTAGATGTCGAGCATGGTCTCGATGGCGCGCGGGTCGCGGCTGCCGACCACGACGCGGTCGGGGTGCAGGAAGTCGTCGATCGCCGAGCCTTCGCGGAGGAATTCGGGATTCGAGACGACCGCGAAGGGATGCCGGCCCTGGCTCTTTTCGGCGACGATCTCTTCGATCATCTGGCCGGTGCCGGTGGGCACGGTGCTCTTGGTGACGACGACCTTGTAGCCGTTCAGATGCTCGCCGATCGACGCGGCGACCTGACGGATGAAGGTGAGATCGGCCGAGCCGTCGGGCAACGGCGGCGTGCCGACCGCGATGAAGACGGCACGCGCGTCTTCGAGCGCCGGTGGCAGGTCGGTGGTGAAGCGCAGCCGGCCG
>JBCDBH010000287.1:0-7772 GCA_039184055.1 Acidobacteriota bacterium | reverse complement strand
GGCGAAGAGGCCGGCGCCGAGCAGGAGCTGAGCCTTCTTGAGACCGGCGCCCGGCGTCTTGAGCACCGCGGCGGTGGCGATACCACCGGGATAAGCGAGACGATCGAAATCGATCATCTGTTTACGCAGCGGAATGATGAAGGCGATACCGAGAATGCCACCGGCCATACAGCCGAGGACGACCAGAGGCTTGTTGAAGTCGGTATAGCCGAGAATAAAGATCGCCGGCAAGGAGAACATCATGCCCGCCGACGCACCGTTGACACCCGATGCCAGGGTTTGCTGAATGTTGTTCTCGATGATCGACTTACGACGCATCACGCCACGCAACACGCCAAAGCCGAGAATGGCGGCGAGCTCCGAGCCTTCGATCGAAAAACCGAGCTTGAGACTGAGATAGCCGATCGAAATCGCGATCAGCGCACCCACCACATAACCGACGAGGATCGCCGGCCAGGTGATTTCAGGATAGGGACCGTACCGAATCGGCCGGCCGTCACGGGACAGCTTTACACCAGGCGCCTCGCTCGCCACGTCGTCGAGCTCCTTTCCACGAGTTGTCAAGAAACTGCAAAAGAATGCGTCCCTCCACCATAGACGTCGACCGACGCTCGGTCAAGGCGAAGCGCTCTCGCGACAACGCACGACATAGATGAGCAGCGCAAGTGGCGCCAGGATCACGGGTAAGGCGATGATCCCCTGGATCGACGGCGGCCACGTCTCGATGCCACCGAGACCTTCACAGAGTTGGATGGCGAGACAGCCGACGACGACCAGCGGGGCCTCGTAACGCCGCGCCAGCTCGCTCCGCGCCCGAGGCGTGAAGGCGAGCGTCAGCGCCATGACCTGGAGTGGCAAAACAAAGAGCAGCGTGTGGCTCCAGACGAGCGGCAAGGCCATCACCCCCACGACACCAGCGAAACCGAGAAAGGTCTCGCGATCCCAAGCGCGTAGACGGGCCGCTAGGGTCGTCGCCATGGCGACACCGATCGCGATCGGCAATGTCCCCACATGGACACCGAAACACCACAGCAGGTGGTGCATCGACATGTTGCGACCGTTGGCCGGACGCCCACCGAACGACAGCCATTCACCGAGCCACGGCATCGGCAGGATCAACAGCATCGCCCCGGCGAGCGCGATCGACGCCGCGATCACCTGTCGCCAGCCATGCGGAACCGGTCGATGCACCAGCAGTGCGCCGACCGCGACCGGGCCGAGAGGCTTGATCACCAGGCTGAGACCGAGGAGCAGACCGGAAAGCACCGGTCGACGACGCCACGCCAAGAGTCCGACGACCAACAAGCCGAGCACCACGAGCGACAGATTGCCCCATTGCGCACCGAGCCGGACCGCGGGAGCGATGGCCACGTACACCGCCGCGCCCCAGAAACGACGCGAGATTCGCCACGGTAACCAGGCCGCCGAAATCCACGCGAGCACCGCCATGCCGACGAGATTCGTGCCCCGCAAGATCGCGAGCACGGGCACGGTGCCGAGACTGTCGAGAGCCACGCCACCGACCAGCGCAAAGGTCGTCGTGTAGTAGTAGAGCCCGGTAAACGGCGAGACCCCATCGCCGGCGCGTTCGAAGGCCTCGATGTACACCACCTCGTCCTCGACCGGTACCGACGACAACACCGAGGCGTGAAAACGGGCCACGAGGACGATCAGGAGACCGCCCACCACCAGCGCATGGATGAACCACGGCGTACGCCGCCAGCTGTCGAACGCGTTGCGTAACACCATGTGAAATCAGCCTATCACCGGGCATGGCGGCGTAGATCTCGCACTGATCCCTGTGCATCGCCGACCCCAAGATCCTGAATCCGCCGCTCGGCCGACCCCCACCGGTGGTAGCATCAGCGGCTAGCACGACCGTTGGAGCCAACCATGCCGAGCACCGATCCAGCCCACGACGAGCAACGCTTCGTACACCTTCACCTGCACAGTCAATACAGCTTGCTCGATGGCGCCAATCGGATCGATCGACTGGTGGCGCGGGTCGCCGAGCTCGGTATGGACTCGGTGGCGGTGACCGATCACGGCAACCTCTTTGGCGCGATCGATTTCTACAGCCAGGCGCGCAAGGCCGGGGTCAAACCGATCTTGGGGATCGAAGCGTACGTCGCCGCCGATGCCGATGGCATCGAGTCGGATCGCACCCTGCGTGAAGACCTCAACAAAAAGGCCGGCAGCCTGCGCGGAAATAGCGAAGAAGAGACCGGTAAGGGCCGGGGCATTCCCAATGGTGGCTACCACCTGGTGCTGTTGGCGCGCAATCTCACCGGTTGGCGCAATCTGATCAAGCTCTCGACCGATTCGTTCGTCAACGGCTTCTACTACAAGCCACGGATGGACAAGAAGACGCTGGCGCAATGGGGCGAAGGCGTGATCGCCATCAACGGTCATCTCGGCTCGTCGCTCGCCTTTCACCTCACCCGCTACGCCGATACCGGCGACGAACGTTATTGGCACGACGCGCTCGACGAGGCGCGGTGGCACGCCGAGACCTTCGGACCCGACGAAAACGGCGAGCCGTGTTTTTATGTCGAGCTCCAGCGTCATATCGACGAGCAGGAGAAGATCAATCCTCATCTGATCCGACTGGCGCGTGAGCTCGATCTACCGTTGGTGTGCGACAACGACGCGCACTTTCTGCGCGCCGAGGATCACGATTCTCACGACACCTTGGTGTGTATCGCCACCAGCAAGGTCAAAGACGATCCCGAGCGTCTGATCTATCCAACCGACCTCTACGTCAAATCACCCGACGAGATGTGGCGACTCTTTGGCGACTATGGCGAGGGCGCGGGGCGCGAAGCGCTCGAAAACACGGTCGCGATCGCCGAGCGCTGCAATGTCGAGCTCGATCTCGACGAGAATCACGCTCCCGTCGTGCGGATCATTCGAACGGATCGGTCGGCTGACATCGCCAAGCATCCCCACGGCTCGACCGAGTGGTTCAAAGCCTATTGCTCGCAATTCGAGCTCCAGCCCTTCGATCCCACCGAAGGCGACGAGGCGCTTCGTGATCAGCTGGAGAAGGAATGCGACGTCGTGTTGCGTGAGCTCTCCGAGGCGGGCTTGGCGTGGCGCTACGGCAACGACGTCACCGACGAGCACCGCGCCCGGCTCGAACGCGAGCTCGGCATTCTGTCGGCCAAGAGCATTTCGCCGTACTTCTTGATCTGCTGGGATTTCGTCAACGAGGCGCGACGTCGCGGCATTCCGGCCGGCGCGCGTGGCTCGGGTGTCGGCACCATGGTGGGCTATTGCCTCGGTCTGTCGGTGGCGTGCCCGGTGCGTTACGGGCTGCTCTTCGAGCGTTTTACCGATCCTGATCGCTCGGAATATCCCGACATCGATATCGATATGTGTCAGGACGGACGTGGCGACATCATCGACTACGTGCGTGAAAAATACGATGGCGACACCGGTGGCAAGGTGGCGCAGATCATCACCTTCAACGTCCTCAAGGCCAAGGCGGCGGTTCGTGACGTCGGTCGCGCTCTCGATGTACCGCTCTCCGAGGTCAACGAAGTGGCGAAGGCGATCGGTGATCAGCTCAACATCACCATTCAAGCGGCGCTCGATCAGAACCAAGAGCTCAAAGCTCGCTACGATCGCGAGCCCGATCTCAGACGGTTGATCGATACGGCGCAACAGCTCGAAGGCCTGGCGCGTCACGCCGGTGTCCACGCCGCGGGCGTGGTGATCGGCTCGCGACGGCTCGACGAGGTGGCGCCCCTCGCGATCAACAAACAGGGTGATCGCGAGATCACCGTGACGCAATGGGACGGTCCCACCTGCGAGCGGGTCGGCTTGCTCAAGATGGACTTTCTCGGCCTGCGCACCCTGTCGATCATCGAGCGCGCGCGGGTGCTGGTGGGCAAGACGCTGCCCCCGGAAGTGATTCGCGCCACGGTCGATCCGGAAGGAACGAAGCCGGCCGATTGGGATCCGCTCGACCTCGACCGACTGACCTTCGATGACGACAAGGTTTTCGACCTCTTCCGTCGTGGCGAGACGATGAGCCTGTTCCAATTCGAATCGGACGGCATGCGTCGCCTGCTACGCGCCATGGCACCCGATCGACTGGAAGATCTGATCGCCGCCAACGCGCTTTATCGCCCGGGCCCGATGGCGCTGATCGACGACTACAACAATCGCAAACACGGTCGCCAGCCGGTGCCCGAGGTGCACGAGATCGTCGATCGCTTCACCGCCGAGACCTACGGCATCATGGTCTACCAAGAGCAGGTGATGCAGATCGTCCACGAGCTCGGTGGCATTCCGCTGCGCGCCGCCTACAAGCTGATCAAGGCGATCTCGAAGAAAAAAGAGAAGGTCATCGACGCCGAGCGCAAGAACTTCCTCGCGGGTGCGGCCAAGAACGGTCTGCCCAAGAAGAACGCGCAAGAGCTCTTCAATCTGATCCTCAAATTCGCCGGCTACGGCTTCAACAAGAGCCACTCCACCGGCTACGCCATCGTCGCGTACCAGACCGCCTACCTGAAAACCTACTTCCCGGTGCAATACATGGCGTCGGTGCTGACCTTCGAATCGGACAACACCGAGAAGATCGTCAAATACATCGACGAATGCCGACGGATGCGTTATCCGGGTGGCGAGAAAGTCGGTATCCCGGTCGGCTCACCGGCGATCAACGCGTCGCGCTGGGGCTTTACCGCCGTGTTCGATGACGACGAGCCACACGACGCCAACCACGGCCATATTCGTTTTGGTCTCGGCGCGGTCAAGGGAGTCGGCGAGCGCGCGGTGCGCGCGATCATCGACGAACGTGAGGAAGGTGGCCCGTTCGCCCACCTCTGGGATTTCTGCGAACGCGTGCCGCTGATCACCACGATCGATCCGGAATCGGGCAAGAAGATCGCCGCCGCGGTCAATCGCTCGACGGTGGAAGCGCTGGTCAAATGCGGTGCCTTCGATCACCTGCACGGCAGCGACGCACGTGCCGCGCTGCTCGAAGCCCTGGACAGTGCATTGCGCCGCGGCCAGCGGGTCCAGGAAGACATCGCCTCGGGTCAAACCGATCTCTTCGGGTTGCTCGGTGGCTCGAACGGTGGCGGCTCGACCGACGATGCCAACGGTGACTCCACCGCGAGCCACGAGGTCGACTTGCCCGCGGTGGCCCCCTTCGATCCCGCCGAGCAGCTACGACTCGAAAAAACGGTCCTCGGTTTCTATGTGTCGGCGCATCCGCTCGACCACCATGCCGACGTCATCGACACCTTCAGCACGGTGAGCATCGCCGAGCTCGAAGATCTGCCCGAAGAGAAAGAAGTCGTGGTGGGCGGTCTGATCACCGGGGTGCGGCGACGCCTGGTGTCGCGTGGCCGTTCGGCGGGTCAAACCATGGCGATTCTAGGCTTCGAAGACCGCGCCAACTCACTCGAAGCGGTGGTGTTCTCGGACGTCTACGCGCGGGTGGCGCAGCATCTCGAAGACGATCGCGTGGTTTTTCTCCGCGCCAAGGTGCAATTTCGTGACGGCAGCGTCAACCTAGTGGTGAGCTCGGTGATCCCGATCGCCGATGCCATTCGTACCCTGGCGGAAAGCGTGCGCATCGCCATCCAGCCCAACGGCGACACCGCCAAACAGCTATCCGACAAGCTCGAAGCGTTGCGCGAGCTGCTCTACGAATCGGCCGGTGGCTCGTTGGGCGTCAAGCTCGACGTTCATCTCCCCCACGAGGTGGTGACCGTCTCGCTCGCCGGAACACGCGTCAAGGTGGATGGCGAGTGGCCGAGCAAAGTCGAGGCGATTCTCGGTGGCCATGGCGCCTGCAGCCTGCACGGCGCGCAGCGGCTACGCCGCGCTTCCTGACCAGCGGTTCGCAACGACAGACTACCGACCCGACGAGGGCAGGATCGGCGTGAACGAGCCGTCGGAATTCTCTTGGATCAACAAGAGATGAAAGCCGCGCCGCGCCCCGAGTCGAACGAAGCCTTCGTAGCCGGTGAAGGCCTCTTGGCTACTACCGAAGATGCCGGTCGATCCCGTGGTCACCTGTTGGTTGTAGGCCTCGAGCACGTCGCTGTCGAACGATGGCGAGATCATCATCACGCCGCCGACGTCACCGGTCTTGGTGCGCGCCATCTTGGCGGTTTTGGCTTTCTCGATGAAAGCGTTGAAGATCTCTACGTTTGGCCGCGCGATCCGCTGAACCAGATGCAGCGCCCGGTCATCCTCGTCCCTGGTCACCAGATCGAAGAAATCCCGCTCACCACTATTCGGGCGTGGCAGGGGATGGTGCAGGATCACCCGCTGGATGATGAACAACCACTCGATCAGGTATTTCCACCGACTCGCCTTGTTCTGACGAATGAAGATGGCGGGCAGCTGCTCGAGCATCCAGAGTAGAAAGCGGTAGACCGGGTCCATTTCGAAGGCGATGCCAGCGGGTGGATCCGCCTCGAGCCGCAGCCGGAGCGATACCGGCAAGGTGTCGGTGCTGTTCCGTCCACTGGTGCTGAAGAGCTGACGAATGAGCGACGAGGTCGATGAGTTGCGCACCGAGTCGCCATTGCCTGATTTGATCGCCTCGGCGTCCACCTGGAAGGTGAGATTGGGCAGCGAGCGGCGATACCAGATCGCCGGTGGCTGAATCACCAGCTCTTCGACACTGGCGCGTACCGCGACCTGCGACACCCAGCGCTCCCAGGTCTGATTGATCGGCACGTCTTCCCAGCCGACCGAATACACGCTCAGCACCGAGTCGCCACGGTCGTAGAAAACCATGCCCCACGCTTCTCCACGCTGGAGACGGAGCAGACCGTCGAAATGCTCGCCACGGAGCTTCTCGGCCAAAGCCGGAAGGTTGATGAACGATGAATCGAGGTTGCCGTGACGCACCTGGGGCGGATGAAGCGGCGTGGCGAGCAACGACACCAGGCGTGGCGTGATGCCTTCGGGCACCAGCGCGAGACGAGGCTTGCCGTGCGCGGGTAGCCGTTCCATCACCGGGTCGCCATGCTCACCGGTCGTGACGTCGATCGCGGCGAGCAGCCGGCCATCGTGACAGAGCAAGCAGACGCCACCGACGAACGCGGCGCCGGCGAACGCTTCGGCGTGTACCGGCCGTTCGAGCAGGCGATCGAGCAGGCGATGCGTCGGCTGTGCTTCGAGCTCACGTTGCGCCCACTTGCTCAACAATTTGACGATCGCCAAGCCGGTGTCTTGGGGCAGTCCGGAGCGCACCTGTACCAGGCTCGCGGTCTCGGCCTGATCGGACACCGCCGTGGCCGCCGCGGTCACCGAGGTCGTGGCGGGCAGACCGGCCAGCGAGCGCAGCCGGTTCGACATCTCGCGACAGTTCTCGTAACGCCGATCACGATCCTTGACCAGCGCCCGCGCAATGACCGCCGACAACGCCTCGGGCACGTTGGTCTCGATCTCGTGAGGCGGCGTCGGATCACGCTCGAAGATCGCCGAGGCAAGCTCCATGAAATTCGAGCCTTCGAAGGGATAGCGCCCGGTGAGCATCAAATAGAGCAGCACACCCACCGCGAAAATATCCGCGCGGCCGTCGACGGTCATGCCACGGAGCTGTTCGGGTGACGCGAACTTCGGGGTCGCCAAGACGACGCCGGCCTTGGTCTTCACCAGCTCTCGGCCCTGAAGCAGCGCGATCCCGAAATCGGTCACCTTGAGACGCCCATCGCCGAGCAAGATCAAATTGGCGGGTTTGACATCGCGGTGCACCACGCCGTTGTGATGCGCCACCTCGAGCACGTCGAGCAGCTCGG
>JBCDBH010000286.1:0-7774 GCA_039184055.1 Acidobacteriota bacterium | reverse complement strand
GGTTGCTCGGCCTATCGAGTGCAAGCCCCCACTCATCCGGGCGTGACCGATCATCGCGACACGGTGTGGTCGTACGTCTGGGGTGTGATTCCGGGTCAACCCGAGGTCGACTGCCAAGGACAGGCGATCGCCGAGGTGACGATGACGTCGAATCTCGGTTTCGATCTGCTCGCGGTGGTCACGCTCGGACTGGTGGCGCCGAAGACGGTGGAGTGGAAGTGTGCGGGAGCAACCCCCTCTGGTGGGACGATCGGTGGCGGAGCGATCGGATCGCGGGCGATCGAAAGCGGAACGGTCGAATCCACGCCGGTCGACGACACGACGATCGATGAGTTGAGCTTCGAGGATACGGGTGAGAAGCAGATCGATCGGATGGATTTCGAGGACGAGGCGAGCGAAGACGACGATCAGGACGACGACGTGGATGGAGGTGGGCGATGAGTGCGCCGATCTTCCAATCGACGGGACGCAAGCGCTGGACGAGCTGGCACGATTTCGAGCACCGGATCGACGATCTGATCAATGTTTGGAACGGTCGCCCGGATACGTCGACGGTCGATGACTACAACGCCACGACGGCGGGTTTCCAATCGCTGCTCGCCGACGCTTTGGCGGCTGGGCAGTCGGTGCGGGCGAAGGGTGCGGGATGGTCGTACACCCCGGTGAACACCACGCGTGGGCTGGTGCTCAACACTCGGCCGCTCAACTACCATTTTTCGATCGCCGACTCGCAGACGCATCCCGATTTCACGGGTGATGCAACGAAGCTGCTCTTTGCCCAGGGTGGCAATTCGATCGCCGATCTGAACCGTGTGCTCGAGGCGCGAGGATTGTCATTGATGACTTCGGGCGCGGCCAACGGGCAGACGATCGCCGGTGCGATGTCGACCGGGACGCACGGCGCGGCGATCGATGTCGGGGCGGTGCAGGATTTCGTGCGGGCCATCCATTTGGTGGTCTCACCCGATCGAACCGTGTGGTTGGAGCGGGCGTCGGCAACGGTGACCGCGGATTCGGTGGCGGCGGCGTTCAACGCCGAGCTGATCCGTGACGACCGGATCTTCGACGCGGCGCTGGTGAGCTTTGGCGCCTTCGGCATCATCCAGGGCGTGGTGATCGAGGCGACCGATCTCTTCTTTCTCCAGGCGTGGCGCCAGATCCATCGGGTCGACTCCGTGCTCGTGGTGGGTTTCGACCGCCTCGAGCTCGAACGTCTCGATCTGCCGCGACCTGACGCACGACCGCATCACTTTCAGGTCTTCGTCAATCCCTTTCGTTATCCCGACGAGGTGTACCTCGTCACGATGTACAAAGACGCCGAACGACGCCCGGATTGTGAGCCGAGATCGATCGGCGGTCTCCGGCCCGGAGATGGTGCGCTCGAGGTGATCGGTGCGATCACCGATATCGCTCCCGATCTCACCCCGGCGATCGCCAACTTGCTGATTCGCTCGGTCTATCCCGAATACGAGCGGGTCTGTGGCACGCACGCCGAGATCTTCACCGATACCAACGTGCGTGGGAAAAGCGCCAGCACTGCGATGGGGATTCCACTCGGGCGCGTCCGGCGCGCGCTCGAAATCGTCGCCAACCGGATCCAGGAAGATCAAATCCCAGTCACTGTGGCCTTGCGTTACGTCGCCGCCACCCACGCCCCGCTCGGCTTCACCCGTCATGGCCCGCAAACCTGTGTGCTCGAAGTCGATGGCCCTCGGAGTCGTCGGGTGCTCGACAGCTATCGTCGGATTTGGCGCGATCTCGATGCCGGTCATATCCCCTTCACCTTTCACTGGGGCAAGATCAGCGACCTGCATCGCAACCCCGAGCGGCTCGACCACATGTACGGCCAGGCGGCGCTCGGAGCGTGGCGACACGCGCGTGAAGCCCTCTTGCCGACACCGGAGCTGCGTGCCCTGTTCACCAATGAGTGGATGGAAAAAGTCGGATTGTCGTAACCCGCGATGTAAATACCGGGCTCGCACCGCGACTAATGAAGGGTGAGAGCAGTCGGATCGTCGACTGCATCCTGACTTAGGAGCCGGAATTGGACATCGAAGAGATCCTACGCGACAACCACGGCCGCCTGGCGCGAATCGCCCGGCAATACGGTGGCGCCGAATGGCGTGACCTGTTGCAGGCGATCCACCTGGCCCTGTGGCGGAGCTTCGAGAGCTTCGCCTCCCGGTCGAGCGTCGAGACGTGGGTCTATCGCGTGGCGATCAACACGGCGCTGTCACACCAACGCAAGAAACGACCTGAAACAACTGGGATCGACAACCTGGAGTCGCTGCACGCCGCCAGCTCGGCGCGAGATCCGATGCGGATTCTCGAAGCGTTTCTGCGTTCGCTCGATCCGGTCAATCGCGCGGTGTTGATGATGGATCTCGACGGTATGTCCCGATACGAGATCGCCGAGGTGCTGGGGCTCAGCCCGGGCGCGGTGGCGGTTCGTATGACGCGGCTCAAGAAACGTTTCGAAGATGACTATGTGGAGTCCCGGTGATGAGCGAAGACATGCGATCGATGCCGACCGAGCCGGACGAAACATCATCCTCCGAGAAGCAGCGAAGCGAGGTGTCTTGGATGGAGCTACGAGCAACCTGGCAAGGGGTCGAGGATCCCGAGGCCGACAACATCGAATTCCCACCGCCGCGGGCGCGGCGGATGCACCGCAAGATCTTCCGACGCGATCTTTTGGAGACCGGGATCGCGGTCTTGTTGATGCCCTTTTTCGGCTGGTTCGGCTGGCTGGCCTTGACCAAGCAACGCTGGGTGATCTTCGCGTTCAGCGTGTTCCTGGTGGCGGCACTGGTGTACATCCCGTGGCGGCTATGGCGCGAGCGTCGAAAGCTGCCCAGGCCCGATCCGAATCGCTCGGTCAAGGCCTATCTGCGTGAGGAACGGGACGCGATGCGTGCCCAGGCGGAGCTACTCGAGAGTATATGGGGCTGGTATCTCGGCCCGCTCGGGGTCGGGGTGATCGGTCTGTACGTAGCGGTTCGTGGGCTGGTGTGGCAATCGCTGGCGTACGCGGCGGCGGTGGCGTTCATGTACATCCTCATCGGATGGTCGAATCGCGCCGCGGCCAAGAAGCACTATCGCGCCACGGTGGCGTCGCTCGATGCGCAGCTTGCCGAGCTCGAGAATGGACAGCATGGAGGTGAGTCATGAGACGTTCGATGGTTGTGGTGTTGCTTTGTTCTTCGCTCGCTTTGGCCACGGCTGGCCACGGGCAGGTCGATCTCGGCGGTTGGCAGAAGGACGCGGTGGCTAGCGGTGATGTCGAGGCGATCGCAGCCGCGATCGTCGAAAAGGGCGAGGTCCGTGTGCTAGCTGCCGGGTCGGCCACGGCCGAAACGCAATTTCAGATCGGTTCGGTGACCAAACCGTTCACCAATCTCCTGTTGGCTGAGATGGTGGCCACCGGCGACGTCACCTATGAGACGACCGTCGGGTCGATCCTCGGTGAGAGCTTTCAGCCCGAGAATGTGGCGCTACGCGAGATCACGCTTCTCGACCTGGCGACTCACACCAGCGGCCTGCCACGTCTACCGGTGAATTTCGCTCCGAGCGGTCCTGATCCGTATGCCAGCTATGGTGTCGACGAGCTGATGGCCGGGCTTCAGACGACGCGTGCCAAACAACCGCTCGGTGACTTTTACGCCTACTCGAATTTTGGCGCCGGGCTGCTCGGGCACCTGCTCGGCCGAGTCGATGGGAGTGGGTATGCCGAGGCCCTCCAAGCTCGAGTGTTGAAGCCACTCGGTCTCGACAACACCAGCTTTGTGCCCCGAGACGGACACGCCGAGGCCTTTACCGGTGGACAACGTGTCGCGTCGTGGACCTTTCAAGACTCGACCGCGGCCGCCGGGGCGTTGTGGAGCACGGTGGGCGATTTGGCGAAAGTCATCCAGGCCTATGTTCTGACGGACAAGCCAGCGCAGACGGACAAGCCAAGGTTTCGTCATGACACGGCCAAGGACTTCGCGATCACCTCGGATGCTGGACCGTTCGCCGTCACGCCCGTTTGGCATGTCGCGGGTGAGGGCCTTTTCTGGCACAACGGACGCACCGCTGGCCATGGTGGCTTTCTCGGCTTTCGCCCGGAGACGGGTGAAGGTGTCGTGATTCTGGTGGCGGGCGATGCCGATGTCACCGGTCAAGGTCTGCGTTTTCTCGGCCACGAGTCGGGCGAGACGGCGGCGACCGGGGCGGTCGATGAACGGCTCTTCGGTCAATATCGGCTGACGCCGGCTTTCGGTCTGGGGATCTTCGCGGAGCAAGACGTGCTCAAGGTCCAGGCCACGGGTCAAGGCGCTTTCGAGCTCCATCCCGTCAACGACGAGTGGTATGCCCTCGGCATGATCGACGCCAGCATTCGTCTGGTGACCGAAGGCGACAAGGTCGTTGCGGTCGAGCTGGCGCAGGGTGGAGCGCTGCAACGCGCCGAGAAGGTGGCCGACGTGGCCGACGTCGCATCGCGGCAGAGCGTGGAGATGAGTCGAGAGGCGTTGGCCGAATACGTCGGCACGTACGCTTTGGCGCCTGGGGTGGTCTTCACCTTGCGCCTGGGTGACGATGGTCTCGAAGCTCAGATCACCGGTCAGTCGTTCCTGCCGATCTATCCCCAAGGCGATGACGTATTCTTCTACAAGGTCGTCGATGCCGAGCTGCACTTCGAACGTGGAGAGGGTGGGGTGATCGAAGCTCTGGTGCTCCATCAAGGCGGGCTCGAGCAACGCGCCGAGCGACAAGAAGAGGAGTGACAATCAGCCGAGCGTCGTCTCGAACGAGCGGCGCTCGGCTCATGTCTTCGCAGCGGGAAGTCAAGCCTGTTCAGTGCGGAGCTGTCCCGTACGGAGATCGCCTGCCGATTGAGGTAGCCTCGGCGAGACTACTTCCTTGGAGGCTCGTCCATGCTGCTTCACCTAGTGGTGTTCCTGCTCTTCATCGGTGCCGGAGTGATCGGTCTTCTGGCGCTCGGTGGGATGTTCATGCCGATTCCGGCGGCGGTGATCTTCGGTGCACTGATGATCATCGCCTTGCGCGATCTTCTTCAGACCAAGCACGCGATCCTGCGCAACTTTCCCGTCATTGGCCACTTCCGCTACATGTTGGAGACGATCGGTCCCGAGCTCAGGCAGTACATCGTCACCGACAACGACGAGGAGCGGCCGTTCACTCGTGATCAGCGCAGGTGGGTGTATGCCTCGGCGAAGAAGGAAAACAACTACTTCGGTTTTGGCACCGACAACCGGATCGAGCTGCTCAACAACTACCTGGTGGTGAAGCACGATTGCTTTCCGCTCGATGATCCGCACCCGGGCGATCCCGCCTACGATCCGGATTACCGCATCCCGTGCGCCAAGGTTCTGGGTGGCGCCCGGGGGCGAGCCAAAGCGTTTCGGCCCGATTCAGTGGTCAACATTTCCGGCATGAGCTTTGGCTCGTTGTCGGCGCCGGCGGTGGAGGCGCTCAACAAAGGCGCGGCGATCGCCGGTTGTTTGCACAACACGGGTGAAGGTGGGGTGGCGTCGCACCATCTGCACGGCGGCGATCTGATTTGGCAGATCGGCACCGGCTATTTCGGCTGTCGCAACCCCGACGGAAGCTTTTCACTCGAGCACCTGCTCGAACGGGTCGAGGCGAGTCCGACGATTCGTGCCATCGAGGTCAAGCTCTCGCAAGGCGCCAAACCGGGTCTGGGCGGAGTTTTGCCCAAGGAGAAGATCACCGCTGAGATCGCTCGAATCCGCTTGATCGAGCCGGGCAAGGATTGTCTCAGCCCATCCCATCATCGTGCCTTTCACGACGTCGATTCGATGATCGATTTCATCGAGCAGATCGCCGAGGCGAGTGGTTTGCCGGTCGGGATCAAAGCCGCCGTCGGCAATCTCGATTTCTGGCATCAGCTCACCGAGCGCATGGCGGCACGGGGTGAAGGACCGGATTTCATCGCCATCGACGGCGGCGAAGGTGGCACCGGGGCCGCGCCATTGGCCTTTAGTGACCATGTCGCCTTGCCGTTCAAGCTCGGGTTCTCCAGGGTCTATCGCGTCTTCAAAGAAGCCGGGCTCGACGATTCGGTGGTGTTCGCCGGCTCGGGCAAGCTGGGCTTTCCCGAAGCATCGCTGCTCGCCTTCGCGCTCGGTTGTGATTTGGTGATGTTGGCGCGTGAGCCGATGTTGGCGATCGGCTGCATCCAGGCCCAGCGTTGTCATTCGGGGCATTGCCCGACCGGTGTCGCGACGCAGAACTCGTGGTTGCTCCGTGGGCTCGATCCAACAGGGAAAGCCGAGCGTTGCGCGAACTATGTGCTGACCCTACGCAAGGAGATCCTGCGTCTGTGTCGCGCCTGCCGCTTGGATCATCCGGCTTTGGTGACCCCTGAGGCTTTCGAAATCATGGACGGTACCTTTGGCTGTCGTGAGCTCAGCGAGGTCTTCGGCTATGAAGCCGGTTGGGGGCAGCCATCGGAATCCGAGCTGGCGGGTGTGCGAGGGTTGATGGCGGCCCAAGCATGATTCAGGGATCGTAGGAAGAGAAATCGCGACGAAAATGGGCGTGGCCGCTATGGTGCTGCTAGGATTCCCAAACCATGCCGACCAACGATCGTCTCGTCTTCTACGGCACACGCCGTTACGCGATTCCGACCCTCGATGCCTTGCGTGAATCGGAACGCACGCCTCTCCTCATCGTCGCCGAAATGGAGCCTTTGCCCGATGAGCCGGAAGAGCCCTGGGGTCCCTACGAGCCACCGGCGCCCTGGGACGATGCGGTGGCGGCGTGGGCACGCGAGCACGACGTGCCGCTCGTCTTGGTGGAAGATGCCGACAGTGACGATCTGGTGACCCGGGTCAAAGAGCTCGAAGCCGATGCTGGCGTCGCGGTGGCGTTTCGCCTTCCCTTGCCCAAACGCCTGATCGACCTTCCGACTCACGGCACCATCGGCGTGCATCCGTCGCTGCTGCCGAAATACCGTGGGCCGTCGCCGATTCGCGCGTCGCTCAACGGTGGCGAAAGCAAAGCGGGTGTGACCACCATCCAGCTCACCGAAGATGTCGATGCTGGACCGATCTTGTTGCAAGAAGAAGTACCGGTCGAGCCATCCGACACCTACCCGACCTTGCACGACCAGCTGGCGACGCTCGGTGCAACGCTCGGGCTACAGACGGTCGAGGTGTTGGGCAAAAAAGGGCGGGGCAAGCTCAAGCCGCGTCAGCAAAACGAGAAGTCGGCGACCACCGTGCCGCTGATCGACCATTCGCACCGCAAAGTGCCATGGTCGCTCGAGGCCGATGGAGTGTTCAATCGACTGAGAGCCTTCGGACCCGAAGACGGGCTGGTGACCTACTTCAAGCTACGCCCGGTGGAAGTACTGTCGGGCATGCCGCTCGAATGGGTCCAGGCACCGTTCGGCAACACCGGCACCTACCTCGGCATGCGTCAAGGCCGGCTGGCGATTCTCTGTGGCAACAACTCGGTCTTCGGAATCGACCGACTCCGACGCCCGGGCAGCGAAGCGATGAGCGCCGCCGACTTCGTCAAGACCGAAGAAATGCGCGTCGGCGACTCGTTTGTTTAAGAAAATTTCCGCAGGAAATTTTCGACAGTCCCGTAGCGCTTCGAAGAAGCGCAGTGCCACGTAGCGCTCCGATTGGAGCGCAGTGCCACGTAGCGCTTCGAAGAAGCGCAGTGGCCTATTCTGAATGGGCCAACTTGCTACGAGACCCTACGCTCTTTTCTGAGCGTTTCGGGCCCTGGGGGGGGGGGG
>JBCDBH010000285.1:0-7812 GCA_039184055.1 Acidobacteriota bacterium | reverse complement strand
GATTCTCGATCTCAACAACAAGGAGCTCGTTTCGTCACGCGGGAAGGTGATCTCGTATTGGGGCGATCGGCTGCAAGAGGTCCGCGAACGACGCGCCGGACGTTTTTTCGAGCTTCTCGGGCAAGCTCTCGATGCGCGGCTCGAATTCGCCGGTGCGATCCGGCAGGTCGCTGCTTCCCAGCTGTTCGCGTGGCTGGAGAAGGCCAACCAGCAGCATTGGCTCACGTCTCGGCGATTCGAGGAAGAAAAAGAGCTGGTCGAGGTGACGCGTGCGCTCAGCGTCGAGCTAGCCGTGCAGATCGCGAAGTTTTCGACCGTTCAACAAGATCTGTCGCTTTTCCCGGAGAGCTGCCGAGGGTTGGTCGAAGAGATTCTCGAGCGCGACGCGCCTCACATGCTCGTGTCTCCCGATACCGCGTTCGAGGTTACCCGTGGCGGTGCGATGGCGGCCTATGCGACGCAAGCCGAGAGCGATCTCACAAGCCCGTCGGTCATCGAGCGCTCGGCACGGATCAATCACATCGAGATCGTGAACTTCAAGGCTATCGACTCGTTGAAGTTCGATCCGTCGCAAGACCCGGTGGAGCTGCTGCCGCGTTATGGAAGCAGCGATGAAAGGCTCGACGCCACGGCGTGGACCGTATTGCTCGGTGAGAATGGATCGGGCAAGAGCTCGATCATGCAGGCGATCGCCCTGGCACTGGCCGGCGATCAGCTCGATGGGTTGCTCGACGATGCGAAGCTGTCGTGGCGCAAGCTGCTCCGACGTGGGCAAAGCGAAGGAAGGGTTCTTCTGGGCTTTTCCGGCGGGTCGCGGATCGAGCTTCGTTTCGATGCCGAGCGGCATTGGTGGGGCAGCGGCAGCGCGCCCCGGATGGCGGCGTACGTACGGGGCTACGGCGCCACGCGTCTGCTCGAAGGCGACGAGATCCCCACCGAGGAGCACGGCCATGTTCGAGTGGCGAATTTGCTCAATCCACGCGCCCCGGTGATCGATGCCGAACGTTGGCTGCTCGATCTCGAGGAGGAAGACTTCCACACCGCGGCGCGCACGATCACGTCCTTCATCGGTACCGACGATCCGATGGCCACCTCGGAGGACACACCCGCGCCGCTTCTCAGTCGCAATCTAGCGCGTAAGGAAATCGAGCTGGTCGATGGCGCGCCCCTTTCCTATGCCAGCGATGGCTATCGGGCGATCATCGCCTTGATCTGCGACGTCATGGCCGGTCTCGGTGAAGGCATGGCCGACATGCGCAACGCCACCGGCATCGTCCTGATCGACGAGATCGGCGCTCATCTCCACCCGCGTTGGAAGGTGCAGATCACCAGTCGACTCCGACGCGAGTTCCCGCAGTTGCAATTCCTCGTGTCGACCCACGAGCCCCTGTGTCTGCGCGGCTTGTTCGCGGAGGAGGTGTGGTACGTCGCCAAGGAAAGCTCCGGTCCCGATTCCTCGGCCGTCGAGGTCGAGCAGATCGAGCGTTCACCGAATGATTATCGCGTCGATCAGCTCTTGACGTCCGAGTTCTTCGGTTTGGGCACCACGATCGATCCCGACATCGATCGTCGGTTCCAGGTCTACTATCGGCTGCTGGCGATGAAACCGGAGGAACGAGCCGCGAACGGCCCGTCTTGGACCGTTGGCACGTGGGAGGATGAGCTCGAGCGGTTGCACAACGAGCTCGAGGACTACAGCCGACCCGTGCTCGGCTATACCCGGCGTGATCAGCTGGTCTACGCGGCGATCGACGAGTTCTTGAAGAAAGAGGGCCAGCTGCCGGTGAAAGATCGCAAAAAGCGCCGCCAGAAGACTCTCGACAAGATCCAAGACATCTGGCGACCGCCATCGTTCTTGAAAGATCTCGGTGACGAGAAGCCATGATTCAGATCGATCGACCTCCCCAACCCGCGGATCTCGACGACACCTCCGAGCTCGAGGCCGTTTTGCAGGCGCGGGGTGAGCACCTGAGCTCGGGAGGAGCTCCCGACACCTTCCGCTTCAAGACGTTCGCGGCGTACAAGGCCAAGGCGGTCAAGACCTCCTTGAAGACAGCATTCGCGGGCAAATGTGCCTATTGCGAGTGCTTTTACTCGGCCAACCAGCCGATGGACGTCGAGCATTGGCGGCCCAAAGGCCGAGTCCGCGTCGACAAGCAAACGGTGATCCAGGGCTACTATTGGCTCGCCGCCAATTGGGACAACCTGCTGCCGTCGTGTATCGATTGCAACCGTAGCCGGAAGCAATTCGACGTCGTCAGCGGCAAAGAAATCGCGATCGGCAAAGCCGACCAATTCCCGCTCGCCGATGAGGCGACCCGCGCCCCGGATCACGAGGACAAAGCCGCCCTCGACCGTGAGGCCACGCTGCTGATCCATCCCTATGAAGACGACCCCGAGCGCTTCTTCGCCTACGACGATCGAGGCGCCATCCGGCCACGCGACGGCTTGAGCGCCGCCGATCGACAACGGGCGCTCACCTCGATCGACGTCTACGCGCTCAACCGCTCGGGGCTCGTCGCCGAGCGTCTCGAAGTCATCCGGTTGATCGATCAGCGTCTCGCCTTGATTCGAGCGCTGGCCGCGCTTCGCAACGACCTCGTGGCGCGAGAGCTCGATGACGTCGCCGAGCTCGTCGCTTCGCTCATCGACAGCGAAACACGCGCACTCGAAGAGCGACTCGACCGGCGCCAGCCTTTCTCGGGTGTCGCGCGCTACCTGCTTGCCGAAGCCGCGGGCTTTCTATCGTCGTAGCTGGTGGCTACCGCCGGTACGCGTGAGCGGGTCTCGGGAGAATTCGACGGGTACCCTGACCGAGGTTCCGACACTTAGGAGTTGCCGCTCCGGTCATCCGGGCCGGAGCGCGACAAACCGACCGTGTCGAGGATGCTCGCCGTGCAGATCGAACCTGTCTTTCCGCTTCCGTCTCCCGTTCCTCCCTCGATCACGCCGACCTCACCCGAGCTCGCGCGTGGCTACCGGTGTCGGGTGTTTCTGGGCTCCGCCCGGCCCGAGTGGATGCGTCGAATCGCCACCCTGCGTTTCGACGTGTGGACAGCGAAGGTACCCGAGCTCGGCGAGCTCTTTCCCGAACGACGCTGGTGCGACGCAACCGACGACAGCTCCCATCATCTCGCCGTCTTCAGCTCGACCGGCGAGATCGTCGCGACCACCCGTGTCACCGTCGCCAGCCAGATGGCCGACCTACCCGACAGCTGGCGTTGGAACCTCGACGGAGGACACGTGCCTACTGGCCCGGTGGCCTGGCTGGCACGCAAAGTCGTCGCGCCGGCCCATGCGGGGCAAGGCATCGCCTCCTTCCTCTTCGACCACCAACAAGACGTCGCGGCTCGGCTCGGGGCCGATCACGTCGTCTTTCGAGTCGCCAAGTCCCGTGCCGCCTACTTGCGCGACCATGGCTACACCCAGCTCGGCTCGGCACAGCCCGGGATCCCCCTCTCGATGATCGACTTCGTACCCTTCGCGCGTTGGGTCGGCGATCGGCTGAGCTGACCGAATCTCACTGCGCTCGGTCTAGGCGGCTTTACGAGATCGTTTCCGTCGAGTCTCAAGCGGCGACGCGGATCTGTCCGCGTTGTTCCCGGATCGCCGCGATTTCGGCCCGAACCTTGTTCCGAAGCTCAGGTTGATGGACGAAGGCTCGATCCTTTACGAGCTGAATCAGGGCATCCGACAGCGTTCGATCTCTCTCGATGGTGCGAAAGACCTGGTCGACGGTTTGGAGCTTTGGTTCGAGCTCGACGAGGTACAGCGTGGTGTCGAGTGCTTCGAGACGCAAGCCGAGGCGAAGAAATCCCCGTGCCGCGAACTCGAGGTTGACCAAGGCTTCCGGAAAGCGCTTCGCGTTGAGTTGCAGGCGACCGATGATGTCGGTCGTCGCGACCTCGTGGTAGGGCGCGAAGCCCCAATAAGACCGGATGTTGTGTCGAGCCTTGATCTTGGCGCGATCGAGAAATGCTAGAAGCTCTACCGGATCCGATTCTTCAGCAGCCGTGACGGCGACCAAGTTGAGCATGGCGGCCGTTTTGGTGATGTCGCCGCGTCGGTAGTAGCCGCCTTTGATCTCGTCGCGATGGTTGACCAGCCTGTACGCGATTTCGTAGTGCCTTCGAGCCGGCATCCAGTCACAGCGTGCTTGATAGATCATGCCGTGGCACATCTCGAGCTGGGCGCGGGCCGCCATGACTTCCGGGGTCTTGAGGTTCAACAACTCGAGACCTTTATCGATCACCTCGAAGGCTTCATCGAACCGCCTGAGCCGGATCAGCATGGAGGCGTATTTGGCGTGCAGCCACCCGCCGAGATCTTCTGGAAGATCGGAAAGCTGCCGTGCTCGCAGCAGGAGCTCGGCCATTGTCTTGTTGGCTTCGTCTAGGGCGCTCACCAAGCCGAGCGCCGTCGTCTCGAGCGCATCGGCGCGCAAATGGTGAACCGCCGTGACCCGCGCTGGATAGATCGCGAACAATTCCGGGAGTTGGCGCGCCATGTCGACAGCTCGGGCTGGGTAATCGAACAAGGCATCTTCGACACGATCCATGGCGAGATGCAGACGATTCTCCCAGTCGACCTCGGCCACATAGGCCAATAGATCAAAGGGTTCAGCGATATGGGTCATTAGGCGATTCTACCCTACCCCGGGGGCGGAGCGGGGTCTAGTCCCCGCCCCGCGCGATCTAGTCAGCCACCCGGCAGGACCGCTGGCAGCCAACGAGTCGCGGTGCCGTTGCCGTCATCCTCGGCATTGAAACCACTCCATAGATCGACTAAAGCACTCAGCATGAAAAACATACCGTCCTCCTTGGGTTAGGCACCGGCATCTGTGCCGGCCCGTGGTTACACAGTTTCTCCCGAAATTCGACCGAAGGGTCGGTTCACATATGTAGCGTGGAAAGCCACTGCACAGTCCATTGAGGTTTAGATAGATCCGTCTGATCGGTCAAATTCCGCCTAGATCGAAACAGTGCAATCGTTCTAGAGGACTAGACCGTGTCGATTTTCATGATTTCGAGGAAAAGAGATTCAATCCGGCGGTGCAGGTTGCCCCATTGCGGCGCTCAATCACCCGGACACGAGATGACCTACGGCCGTTGTTCCGAGACGATCACATGACCCACATCACCTTGGTCCCGAGTGATCGGGCCGTCGCGCCTGTGCAAGAAGGACTATTCGAAATCGTACGGGCGCGAATCCGTCTCGATCGCAGCAACGCCCCCACGGTCGCGCTCGACTCCTTACTCGAGGTGATCGAGACTCATCTCGGAGAGCCTCGACTCAACGTGTCCTGGGCGAAAGAGAAGGCCGGGATTCGCAACAATTCGGAAGCGCTTTTCTTCCATATCGAATTCGGCCTGCCGCCAGGGCGCTACATGGAAATGTGCAAGCTCGATATCGCCACGGGTCTGCTCGCTCTCACCGATACACCGATCTGGCAAATCGCCGCCGCGGTTGGCTACGCCGGCATGCCCACCTTCTCTCGTGCTTTCCATCGGCGGCTCGGTCTGCGGCCGCGCTACGCGCGGCAACGGTACCGAGCGGTCAACACGGACATTCCAGACCACGTGACCGCGCGAACGCTGCTCACGGTGGCCGCGCGGCCCGATTCGATGATTCGTTTTCGCCATCGAATCGTCACCGTACGGCGAGATCAGCGGTGGTGGCCGCTCATCCATACGCTGGAGAACACCTATGCCACGGCGCACGCCGAGAGCCGACGCCGAGCCCTACGCTACGCCCTCAACCTCGTGCGTTTCTTCGAGCTCGGGCTCGAACCCCATGGGGCCCATGTCTTGGCTTCGGTCGCGGCGCCCGAAGCATCGGAGAACGGCGACGGCCTGAGTATCCTCGTGCAAGAGCTCGACCCGGCGCACCCAGATCAGGACTATGCAGGTCGCGTGATCGCCTTGTTGCGGCGAGCACTCGGTGGCGAAGTCGAGACTCGTGCTTGGCGTGAGTGAGGCTCAGGAGCGACGTCCGGCCAAACCGCGAAGGAGGTTGGTGAGGAATCCCAGACAACCGGGGGAGATCTCGATCGTGGGAAGGGTCAGGCACCGGGAGGAGAACTCGTTGTCGAAGGTCGACAGGCGGCCACCGTCGGTGAGCTGATCGCGTACCTGGAGCCAGTCGCGTAGCTTGGGATAGCTGTTGGCGAAGAAGCATTGCGCGTCCGGGCCGACTTGGCCCCAATGGGTGCGCGCGCCCATCTCTTGGGCCACGCGGTAGAACTCGCGAACGAAGACCTCGCCCTCGCCTTCGAAGTCGTTGTGTTGACGTTCGCCGGTAAAGGGTGTGAGCGCGTTGACCTCCATGAGGACGAGCAACTCGACGTGGCAGAAGCGTAGGTTCGGGCTCGGCGCCTCTTCGTATTGCATCGCTAGATACCCTTCCGAAGGCCGGGTAAAACGAATCGAAAAGGCTCCGGCGAGCTTGCGGCCACCGCCGCTCCGGATCACCGCGTCGAAACGGTCGAGAAAGCGATCGATCATCCGGATGTGTTGATCACCCTCGGTCGAAATGACGAACTCGAGCGACAGGATCGGTGGCGGCGAGTCGACCTCGGCTGGATTGAAGGTGTCGGTGACCGTGTAGCTGATCGGGTACCCCTGGCTGTTGGGACGCGACAGGCCATCGATGATGCCGTTGATGATGTCTTTGGCGGTGCCTGGACCACCCGATTCGAAGGCGGCGATGCCAGCTCCCAATTCGAGATTGCTGAAGAAATCTTGCAGCAGGGACGCACCACCCGCGAGCCCGCCCGAGGACTCGTCG
The DNA here is from genome assembly GCA_039184055.1 of Acidobacteriota bacterium. Classification (GTDB taxonomy): domain Bacteria; phylum Acidobacteriota; class Thermoanaerobaculia; order Multivoradales; family J023; genus JBCDBH01. The sequence continues at coordinate 1,026 of JBCDBH010000285.1, read as the reverse complement.
AAGAGGTTCGTCGGATCGGTGGTGTCGTCGGTGGCGCTCGCTTCGGCCCGCGCGACGACCCGACAGCGGCGATCCGGCATCGGATCGGTGGTCCAGTTGTCACTCAAGCGATAAGGATTGAGGATGATCTCGAGACCCCGTGGCGTCGGTGCGACCGCCTCGGTGCGATCGGAAAGGCCGGTGTCGTGGGTCGACATGATTTCGGTGTCCCACGGCGCATTGCTGGTGAACGCGGGGCCGTCCTCACGAATCAGCTCCTTGATCACGGTCCACGTACTCGAACCGACCCGTTGCGAGATCCCGAATTGCTCACGTGCCTCGAGCACCACGCTGTAGACGACGCCCAGGCTGCCCAACGACACGATCGCGGCGCGAAACCAATCGTCGTCATAGTGGACATTCTCGGGTTCCAGATCGTCGATCGCGGCCACCACGCGAGCACGATCGGTGATGTGGCGAGGCGCGCTCCGCTCGATCCAATGGTGCGTGCCGCCCGGGCCGATCAGATGGAGGACCTGCACCCCGTCGGCGATCGGCGGCAGGTTGAAATCCATCCCGTGCGTGCCGGTCGCCATCGCGCCCGCCACCGTCAGCACGCCGCTGCCACCCATGGTGAGGAGCCCCCAGCGGCCACGTGACGTTTCCCCGGGGCGATCGAGAGCCAAATAGAGCTCCCGCACCGTGATGCCGCCCTCGACATGGACCAGCCGACGATCGCTCGCCCGGACCGCGTCGTCGAGTGCCGTCGCCAAGACCGGTGATGTTTCCCCATCGCTTCCCGCCCACGCATCCCGGCCTTGGGCAAAGCCCAGCACTCGCGTCAGATGCGGACGCATCCGCACCACGACCCCGTCGGTGCGCAAGATATTCGTATACGAACCACCAAACCCCCCCGCGCGTACCCGCCGATCCTCGTCCTCGGCCGTGCGGATGATCTCGACCAGATCTTCCAGACTCTCGGCTTCACAAATCGAAGCGGGATCGAAGCGGATGTTTTCCACCCAATTCCTGAACTGTTGATTGGAT
>JBCDBH010000284.1:0-7873 GCA_039184055.1 Acidobacteriota bacterium | reverse complement strand
GAGCGCGTTTTCGTGCCGGTGGTGGATCTCGATTGCGGTGTGGAGCCGGGGAAGAACTACTCCAAATAGACAACCGCCCGATCTGGACGTATCGTCTTGTCGGGCGGTTGTCTATTTGGAGTAGTTCTTCCCCGGCTCCACACCGCAATCGAGATCCACCACCGGCACGAAAACGCGCTCGAAATCCGTCACGATCCCGTTGCGCACCACAACAGACTCCGCCTGCAAGAGCTCGGCTTGACTCCGCCCCATGGCGTCGACCTTCTTCTTGCCTAGTTTTCCTGACGCCCCGACCACCCGATACCAAGCGACCCGATCTTGCTCATCCGGTGTCAGACGACCGAGGATGTACGCCACATGACGCGGCATCACGGTCATATAGCCACCGATGTCACCAAAGGTCGTTACCTTGCCTGATGGCACGGCGCCGACGATCGCAAGAACATCGGCCCGAATCCCATCAAATGCTATCGATCGACTCATCTCGATCCCATGTTACCGACAGCTGTCCTTCGCAAACTCCTCGACGACCAGATAGCGCCCAAGTAGGACCCAAAACGCAAAAACCCCGACCGAGAACCGATCCCGGTCAGGGTTCCCTACCTGTATCCACCACCGATTACTGCGACGCTTTCTCGCTCTCCATCTTCTCCTTGAGCCGCGTCTGCACCTGGGCGTTGATCTCCTGACCCCACGCCTGACCAGCCACCATCGACTCCTGCATGATCACCGGCATCTTCTCGAGCATCGCCTTGCCAGCCGGCGTCTTGTAGAAAGCAATCGCCGCCTCCATCTCCTCCTGCGTGAGGTGCTTCACATAAATCGGCACCACGAGCTCCACCAACTGACTCGCATCGACCTCATTCATCACCTCGTCCCAGAACTCTGCCGGCACATTCGGCATCGAAGCCTTATACGAATCGAACATCTGATGCATCATCTGCACGCCCAGCTCACCCGAACCAGAAATCTCCAGCAGCTCCCGTGCCATATCCTCCGCCGGCTTCTGATCCGCCGCGCTCAACGCGGGAAGCACCAAGACCAAAACCAACACCAAGAACAGTTGTCGTGTCTTCATTCCTCAACTCCTTTGCATTCCAAAGCGTCCCACCAGCGGCGAGACAGCCAATAGACAGTCAGGTACGCCGTCCAGCCCAGCTTAGCGGCGGCGTCGAGCTACTGTCCAATCAGTACGGGTGACGTCGCGGTTCTGTTCGGTTGACAGGCCTGACTCGACTCCAGTGCAACCTCAGTCTCGCGTGACTATTTCGAGAATTCTCTGCATTCTGGCCGTACATGCATCTTCGCCATAGTTGATTCGCCTCATCAACTCCATCGCCTGCAATCTCGCCTCAGGTGTCTGGCGATGCCAATAAGCCATCTCCTCCTCCCTGTTGTCGAGAGGACCGCCGATGGTGAGTTTGGTCTTGTCCAACCGTGGGGGGTTCATGGTCGAGGTTTACTCTCCTCTCAAAGCCATCGATTCCACCAAGTGCCAAACTGACCGAATTCAGATTAGCCTCTCCGCAAAAACCTCTTCTTGGTCACCCACTATTACAACCGCTCGCGCAACCGAGCTCTCTGGAGACCATTCTATGTAGCCCCGTTCAAAAAACGAGGTCGGAAAACCATTGCCATCTACAACTTCTTCGTGACTAACCGGGAGCCCAAGAGGGCTTTCCGCCCCCTGCAATATGTACTCATAGAAATAGCCAATGCCCTTGCGAACATAGAAACCTCGGCCTCGCAGTGTACCGCTAGCATGGCAATAGACGACGCCTTTACCATCACTGGCTCGAGCCTTGAAAGACTGCGTTCCCACAACTGACTCGGCTGCGGCCTGCACACTACCAACTTCGGTACGTCGCGACACCGCCACCTCTTGAATGATTGACTCTGCCTCTGATTTGGACAAAACCATTTCTTTCTGCGCGAAGTGCCCCACCGCAGCACGAATGGCCACGAACCCATCACCGACCGCTGTTTTATCCCATCCCGCCAGTGACGCGGTTTGGAAAGTCCTATAAACGAGCGGTGGCTTAGCATCGTCTAGCCGGGCTTGGATGAGCTTGCCAGAATCCAGCGCCTCCAGCGCTTCGGCCTTGACCCAGTGCGACTCAATAGCCTTGCTCGACCAGAGCACAATCACACACCGAGCGGCTTGCAATTCTCTTTCGATCACTTGATCAAAGCCCAGATCAGCCCGAGGCTGGATCTCTCGATCCCACCAGACGGACCAACCACTCTGAATAAGAAGCTCAGCAAGACAAGCAGCTATCTCTCGATCATCCCTAGCGTAACTCAAAAATATATCAGCCACCTCAGCACCTCGAGCAACAAATGACTCTCCCAATGAGTTCCCTAGGCTCAAGTCTACTCTAGGATTCCATCCGAACAAGGCTGAACAACAAGGTGAGTACCGAATATAATCGGAATGAAGACACTTGATACATTTTATAGATTTGCCAATGATCTGCAATCTTTTAAGATCATTCCACGTGATCGAGGAGTCTATCCGACACGGGCACATCCTTGACGCCGACATCACTTCCTCGGATTGACTCTTCGCCTCCCACTATCGAGGTTTCAGCCGACTCTTCTTCCGACTCTTCCTCGCTCGCCCTCCGCGCCCGTGGTGTGGTCGGTCGGACGCGCGCGGCGAGCTCGGTGGCTCCGGCGATCTTGAAGAGGCCTTCGAGGATGTTGATGGCGCCGGAGATGTGCTGGTCGAAGGTGGTGACCATTTGGCGACGGGTGATGAGAGACATTTCTTTGGCGCGGGCTACCGCTCGGAGGGCGTCGAGGGTAGCGCCGAGCTGATCGGCTTGGCTTTGCAGGTCGGTGGCCCAGATCTGGGGATCGGGTGGCAGGTCGGCAATGGTGGAGGGTGGAAAGGTGAGGTCGGGGTCGTGGAGACGGTTGATGATCTGCCGGGTCTGTTGCCAGAGTTTGCTGGGGGTGCGAGCGGTGGCGCCGATGGGCAAGATGGTGACGGCTCGCTTTCCGTAGTGGGCTTTGAGGAGGTCACGCAGTTGGATGAGCCGGGCGCGGGTGCGCGCGTAAGCCTGGTCGCGGTCGAGCCGGAGGAGTTGTTCGTGATCGAGATCGGCCTGGTGAGCTTCGTCGTAGTCGAGAATTTCGGCACAGCGACGGTCGAGGAAGTCACCGACGGTTTCGAAGACGAGCTGCCAGTCGAGGGTTTGGCCGTTTGGGGGAATGAGCCACGCGGCGACGTCGGGGGCGATGGCCGGAGCGTGACGCGCCGCGGCGCCGGCCACTTCGGCGGCCAGACTGTGTTGGGTGAGGACTTCTTTGACTCCCATTGCGAGCTCCTTTCCAAGATTGCCGGTGTGCTCGCATGATGGTGAGGGAAGACGCCCCGCTTCACGAATTCATCCCACTTATCGAGAATATTTCCCTAAAAAGAGGAGTGCAGTTGCGGACCGCAAGGAGAGCGGAGCCCCCTTGGGCGTGATCGTGGTGATCTCGCGTCTCGACACGGAATGCCGGCCTCGTAGCGCCCGCGGTCTCGTCTCGACACGAATGAAGATCCACGCCGGCCAGGCACGCCGCTTCGGACGGAAAAAAACTGCCTCGTTGTCGATACATGAGCGTGCTTGTGGAAAAGAAGAGCCGTGCGCGGGCTGTTCGCGCGTCTCCGCCCAGAAAAAGCTCCATGCAGCCTCGACGTGGCCGACTCGACGGGAAAGATCTCACGTGTTGGCCAAACGAGGCTCTTTTTTGCCGTGGAGTCGCGCTTGCGGGCCGAACATGGATCTTTTTTTCCAATTTGCAGCGCGGACCCGGCCTGCGTGGGTTTTCTTTTCCACGGCGACGCGTGCACCGGTCGAGCGTCGCTTTTCTTTTCGGATCGGAGGCGTCGACACCCTCGACGTGGATCTTCCGGCGGGTTTTGAGAGGTCGACCTGGCGTGCGCGGCCTTAGCCGTCGGAACGCAGGTCCGTGTCGGCCAGCCACGACTGGATTTCGCCAGGAATACGGCTCGGATCGTTCCAATCGAAGCTTCGTTTGAGCAGGCCACCCCAATCGGCGCGGAAGTGCTTGAAGTCTTGCTCGACGAGGAAGAGGACGCGACGTCCCATGCCGCGCATCCAGCCCCATTCCATGGCGACGTTGGGATTGAGCTCGGCGCGGTATTTGTCTTCGACGATGGCGACGCCCCGGGCGCTGCCAAGGAGGTAGAGCTCGACGTTGTCCCAAAGCTGGGAGTGGTATTCGCGGTCAGAAGCAAGACGGGCTTTTTTGCCGGAGGCTTCGATGCCGTCCCGTACGGCCTGGATGACGGCACCGAGGGCACGGTCGTCGGGACTGTCGCCTTCGGGGAATTTGGTCATGATGAAGACGGAGTCTTCGTAGGCGCCGTGTTGGGAAAACGGCTCGAGAAGATCGTTGTGTCGGTTGTGATGGGGCGGATAGCGCAGGAGCGTGCGGATGAGCGAAGTGCGTTTCTTTGCGTTGTTCTCGAGCATGCGCTGGATCAGCTCATCGCTTTCGTCGGAATCGCTGAGCGAGCCGAGCCCGAGACTCGATCGGCGTTGCACTTCGAGCTGCGCGTCGAGCCTGGAGAGGTTTTCGAGCTCCCGCAACGCATGTTCGATGGAGAGGACGGCCATCGCTCAACCACCCGTGGAAAGGAAGGGGGTTCGTGGCGTCGCGCTGAGCCGGTCGAGATAGGGCTCGTAGTCGTCGACGTCGGCGACGCCTTCGGCCCGCAGGATGGTCTCGAGCTCACGACGGGTCGGCTCGGTCATCCACACGGCCGGCCGCAGGGCGAGCATGCGTTCGAACACGACCTCGGCCCGATCGGGATCGCCTTCGAGAACGGCGAAAAGAAAGGCCGAGGCGAGCTCCCAATAGCCGATCGGACCGCTGTCGAATCGACGTTCGACGGCGGTGCGCAGATCCTTCACCCACGGATCGAGCGAGATCAGAGGCTCACCCGCCGCGAGCGCTTCGATCACGGCGGTGACCCCGGATTGAATATCCCAGCGCTGCAAGGCGAAGACACGCCAATAGTGGTCCGACGCCTGACGATGAAGCTCTTTCTCGTCCGTGCCACGGCCACGCTCACGATAGATCCGCCCGAGGATCTTGAAGCTTTCGGCATCGGCACGCTCTTCAGCGACGAGCATTTCGAGAATAGCGACGGCGCGTTCCTGATCGCCCTCCCGCCCCCGACGATTGAGCGCCAGGGCGAGACGGTGCAAGACGCGAGGATCGTTTCCCTCGACGTCACCGAGCTCCACGACGGCGGTGATGATCCCGTCCCAATCGGACACGCGACGAAGCTCCTCGAGCTTGGCGAGCAGAGCCTCGAGATCACGCGATCGAAGCGACGCCGGATCGATGACCAGACGGGCTAGCTCCAGAGCACCAAAATCAGGATCGACCACGGGCTCGAAATCGTCCGCATAGTCCTCACCCGCCAGATCCGTGTCTCCGTAGAGAAACTTTCCACCCCGCAAGACCTCTCCGGCGAGCTCCTGATCCCCACGCATACCGCCGCCACGGGTGCCGCTTCGCGTGCCGTCGCCGGTGCCTCGGAACCCATCACCCCGCAACCCTGGACGAAACGCAGGCTCGGCGCCGATCTCGGCCGGGAACACCGTGCTGAGACCGGTGAAGAAGCCATACACCGGGCTGGTGGCGTCGACCTGGACGATGGCGCGACGCAGGGCGTCACGCATCCGGTCGATCTCCTCACCCACCACGTGACCGTCGTCGTCGACCTCATAGGGCAGGTGTACGGTGCCGATCAGACCGAGCGGCAAAGTACCCCGATCGGCCCACATGAGCAGGCAGCCGTCGGGGCGCGCCAGATGACGCAAGCCGAGCTGGTAGTGGATCGCCGCGTCGTTGCCGGTGAGATCGGCGATCATCATCGCGCTCGCCATGACGGTGCGATAGATCGCTTCAGGGGTGGCGGCGCCCACCAGGGCTCGATCGGAGCGCACGCCTGTGAGACGCGCTTCGTCGAGCACCGGCTGGACGATCTCGGCGAAGACATGATCGAAGTCGACCGTTTGCTCTCCGACTCGTCGTCGCCCGAACGGCATCGCCACGTAGCAGGTGGACATACGACGATTTTACTCCGCTGACCCCCGACTTCCGCCCACCGGTGGTGGAGTGTGACCTTCCAGTCCACTTTCGGTGAGCGCGCGGGCGATCCGCTGACCGTCGAGATGGGCCTCTTCGACCCGACTCTTGTACCCCTCGGCGACCGGCGCGGCACCCGCCGCCGCGCCACGATGCAGGTAGAGGGTCTGGGTGTCGAAGGCGAATTCGACGCCCAGCTCGTGGGCCAAACGCATGATGTCGAGCGCCAGACGATGCCGCTCACGGAGCTCGGTGGCCCAATCGGGAGTCTTGAAAAAGACGTAGAGCAAGACGTCGATCGACGACGCCGAGAAGCGATGCAGGTAGACGTGAAAGGAGTCTTTGCGGGTGTAGGGATGGCTGCGCACCAGCTCGCGCACGCCTTCGCAAAAGGCCTCGACCTTCTCGGGCGGGGTGTCGTAGGTGAGCGAGAGATGGGTCGACCAGCGCCGGTATTGCCGCGCGCCGAGGTTGTCGACCGCCGCCGAGAGCAGGTTGGCGTTGGGCAGAGTGATCATCGAGTCGTAGAACGTGCGGATCCGGGTCGAGCGAAAGCCGACCTCGGTGACCGTGCCCTCGACGCCTTCGATCTTGACCCAATCACCGACGTTGAACGGCCGATCGAGGATGACGGTGAGCGAGCCGAAGAGGTTTTTGACCGCGTCCTGACTGGCCAGGGCGAGGGCCAAACCACCGATACCCAAACCGGCGAGCAGGCTCGAAATATCGGCGTCGACGCTTTCGGCGATGAACACCAAACCAAACGCGGCGATGAAGACCTTGAGCGACGTGCTGATGAACGGCACCAGCATGTCGTCGAATTTGTTCTCGGTCCGCGCGGCGCGGCTTTCGAGCACGGCGGTGACGATGTTGACGGCGCGATACGCGGCGAGCACCAACGACGCGGCGATGATGAAGCGCAAGGCGATGCCGAGAATCACCAGGGCATCGGCGGGCAGACCGAGCCACACCAAGCCGAGTCGCCAAAAGAGCGCGGCGGCGGTGAGACCGAGCGGGTTCATCGCCTGAGCCACGGCGCTGGCGTCGACCATGTGCATGATGTTCTTGCCCAAACGGCTCTTCACCGCCGCCTGGAGCGACGCGCTCACCAGCCAGCGAATCGCCATGCCGACGAAGATGAGAATGAGCAAGCCGAGCCATTGCCACGCTTCGAGCAAGAAGACACGGCTGCGTAGCGAGGTGGGCACCTGACTGCGCAACCACATCGACATGGTGACCGGACCTTCCCGCTCGACCCCTTCGATCACGTCGATGTCTTGCACCGCGTCGAGCATCACCGGAATCGCCGCCACGGTATCGGCGGTGAAACGCCAGGCACCGATGTCGTCGCGATCGAGCACCACGCGTCCGGCCTCACCGATCTCGCGCACCCACGGATCGGCATCGCTCTGGTCGGAGAGCGCGTCGATATCGATCAGCTCGGTCCGGTCGAGAATGGCCTTGAGCTCGACCGCCAAACCAGGACCTCGGCTGGCGCGCAGATCCGGCGGCAGCTGGCTCAAATCGAGCGTGTCGGCGGCGACCTCGGCTGGGGTGCGATCGGCGAGCGTGGCGTCGTCGAGGTAGAAAGCCTCGAGAAAGGTCCGCATCGTCGCCTGGGGGCTGCTGAGCTCGTCGGGAATCGTCGGTGGCGGCGGAGGCGGCGCCGCCTCTTCGGTGCCCTCGCCGGTGGGAGGTGGCACCTGGGCAAAGGCCCACGCCGGCACCAACAGGACTAAGAGAATCAACAAGGCGG
>JBCDBH010000283.1:0-7876 GCA_039184055.1 Acidobacteriota bacterium | reverse complement strand
CTGCGCCACACCTCTTCGACCGTGGCCGAGCCGTCGTGATCGCTGACCGATAGCAACACGCCGCCCCAGTCTTCGGCGGTCGACACCCAAAACCGATCGGGCGGCACGTGAATCGCCATATTGATGATGGCGGGGTGCGCCGGGAAGGTCCAGTAGAGGGTGCCGTCGGTGCGGAAGGCTTGGATTTCAGGGCCCTCGACCCCGAAGCGCCGTGGGAGCACGATCTGTTGCACGCCGTCGATGGTCGCCACGATCGGTGACGAATACGATGCAGCGCCGCCACCGCTATGCCACATCAACTCGCCTGAAGCTCGGTCGACCGCGATAAGGGCTCGTTCTTCGCTGCCACCTGCCTCGATGATCAACTGCTCGCCGAGCAGGATGGGAGAGCCACAGAAACCGCGCTGGGGTACGGTCGCACCGAGGGTCTCGACGAAGTCCAGCGTCCAGATCGGCTCACCGTTGTTCAGACGCAGGGCGTGGAGCTGGCCGCGAGACGACAAGATGAAAACACGGTCGCCGTCGATCAGCGGAGTGGATCGCGGACCATTGCCGAATTGCTCCGTGAACAAGGAACCGATCGGAGTCCGCCACCGCTCTTCGCCCGACGAGCGGTCGAACGCAATCGCGACTTCACGCTCACCGTCGAGCGCACCGGTGATGGCGAGCTGATCGGCCACGGCGATCCCGGAAAAGCCTTCGCCGATGGTTTGTCGCCAGAGCTCTTGCGGGCCACTGGCTGGCCAGGATCGAGCCAGTTCGCCAGCGCCGGCGACGGTCCCGCTCCGGTGGGGGCCGCGAATCTGACTCCAGGATTCGGCGAAAGCCGATTGACTACCCACGAGCGTGGCGATGATGGCCACGAGCAGAATCTTTGATGTTTGCATCCCGATCGACTCCTCTAGTCTGTCTAGAGGAGATACGACACGCCCGGTCGGGAGTTGCAGAGCCGGCTACGAGGGTGGGAAGAGCGAAAGCTGATCGGTGGCTGATCGATCGGGAGCCGTGGTGTGGCCATGGGTCAGCAAGCGGCCGGCGAGGGCCGCGCCGCTCAGCCAAGCGGCTTCGATCTTCGCGCCGTGACACCAGTCACCGCAGCAGCCGAGATTCGACGCTGGGTCCCACAATGCTGCATCACCCAGGGGTTCGAGGGTGCGCGCGTAACGCCAGCGATGGGCCACGAGATGGTTCGGCGACGGCAGACGTCGATCGAGGATCCGGGCAAAGGCGTCGAGGAGCTGCTCGGCGACGGTTTCCGGTGGGTCTTCGATGTGTTCGGAGGTCCACTCGGGAGAAGCGTGCAAGACCCAGGTCTCGTGTTGGGACCGGCCTGGCTTGCTGCGATTGGCGGCGACCCAAGACAGAGGACCTTGGTGGATGAAGCCCGCGTCGAAATCGACATCGAGCGGTTGATCCCACGCCACCATGACCGCCCAGCACGGCGCCATTTCTACGTGGTCGAGCCGTGAGGCGATATGAGGGGCCGGCTCTCGTAGCAGTGCGGCGGCTTGCAAGGCGGGGGTGGCGATCAGGACGACATCGAAATCATCCTGGTCTCCGTCGTGGGTGGTCAGCTGCCAGGTCGAGCCATGCCTGGTCAGCCGATCGACACGGGTCGACCATCGAACGTCGAGGTCGGTCGCCAGATGGGCGAGCACCGCGTTCATTCCGGGTACGCCCACCCAGCGTGGGTGTTCATCGTGACGGGGAACGATCGTGCCGTCGTCGATGGTGACGAACCTGCCGCGCCACGGGGCGACGACCCCGTCGTGGTGCCAGGATTCGACAAAACGAGCGAATCGAGGGTCACGGGCCGAGAAATATTGAGCACCGTGATCGAAGGTCAAGGTTCCCTGTGGTCCCTGCGCGCGTCGTGTCGAGGCACGTCCTCCCGGACCCCGTCCTTTGTCGAACACGACCACCTCGAGCCCATGATCGGCGAGGCAACGAGCACCGGCCAAGCCGGCGATTCCCGCGCCGACGACCGCGACTCGCGGGGGTGAATCGTGCGCTGGACGACGGATGGTACGAGACCAGAGATCGAGGTTGAGACGGCGAGCGTGACTCGTGGTGCTGCGTGGACGAATCCGACCCAGGACGGGCTTTGCCGGCTCGAAAGGGCGATCGAAGGCACCGAAACACCACAAAATCCCGCCGTACGAAGCTGGATCCCGACCGTCGAGCGCGTAGCGGTGATTGAGGTCGATGACGTGCTCGAGCGCCCGGTCGGGTGTCTTCGTCCATCCGAGAACCGCCTTGCCCCAGGTCATTCGCACGTTGTTGTGTAGCTCGCCGTGTATGAGAAGTGACGTTTGCGCGGTATCCCACAGGGCATCGCCGGAGCGGCCTCGCGCCAAGTTCTCCCACGAGAGATCGAGCGGGCGCGGGTCGTTCGCATGGGCGGTGAGCGACTCACGAGCCCATGGTGGCAAGATGGCGAGATCGTCGAGTTGCCCGGGATCGGCTTGGTGATGACGGCGAGTTTGATGATGGCAAAAGTGATAAGCGAGCTCGCGCCAGACGAGCAGCTCATCGAGGTATTTTTCGGCACCTGCGCCACCTCGGGTGACGGCTTCGCGCGCCAAGCGAAACGGTGAGACGTGACCGAAGTGCAAATAGGGTGACATCCGGCTCGTGCCGTTCTTGGTGGGGTCATTGCGATCACGCGCATAGCGTTTCAGACCCGGGCCGTCGAGAAAGGCGTTCCACCGTGCGTAGCCCGCCACGCTCCCACCGCGAGAATGGGGCACAGGTGCGACCCCGTGATCGATCTCGCAGGCCGCCACCAGCGCGCCCAGATCGGCGGATTCCAGGTTGATCGGGGAAAAAGGAAGATCGGCGGGTATGAATGGCTCCCTCGGTACGGAGCTCTCGGGCCATGCTTTCGTCACGGCTCGGTCGCGGGTGGCTGCCGTGGCCTTACGAAACGCGAAGGCTCGATCGTAGGCCTTCTCGGTGCTCATCATCGGCACGATACAGGCCGTGTCGACGAGCAGGACAGGACGATCGATGTCCGTCGTCAGTCGTCGCGTCCATTCGGAGAGCGGAGGCACGGGCATGTTCTCCGTGACCACGACTCCCGCACGCTGGGCCAGGGTCATCAGGTGAGGACCACGATGCCCTGGACGTTCGAGATGAAAGGCATAGCCGATTCCGCGTTCGGTGAGCTCAGCGCTGACGTCCCGGGCGCCTTCGAGGACGAACATATGAAGACGATCCGATGCATAGGGGTAGCGCTCGGAGAGGGCGTGGTAGACGAAAACCGGCCGATCCAACACCTCGCCGATCGCGAAAGCGACATCGAGCGCCGGGTTTTCGTGACCGCGCACGGCGGTTCTCATCCAATAGAGAACGAAACCCTCACCGGTATCGCGATCGACGGTGGTGGAGCTTCGTTCGCGTAGGTGGTCGGGGAGCGAGTCGAGAAGGTCGGTGGCATACATCGATGAGCGCTTCGCAAACACGGTTCGTATGGATCTCAGCGAGCTCATTGCCGGGAACCGAACTCGTCCTTTCCGGGTCCATTGGGTCAACGATGGACCGCTGTCCTTGGAGGTGTTTTGTGCGTAATCGAATCGAACCTGGACCTGGTCAGGAGTCTGTGTGGGACTATCCACGTCCGCCACGTTGCGAACCTACGACGAAGCTGATCCAGGTCCGATTCGGTAGCCGCTTGATTGCCGAGAGCCGGTCGTGTGTTCGTGTGTTGGAGACCAGCCATCCACCGGTCTTTTACATCCCACCGACGGATATTGCCATGGAGCTCATCGAGCCCAACGACAAGCGGTCGTTTTGTGAGTGGAAAGGCACGGCGTTGTATTGGGATGTCGCGCTCGACGATCGACATGCGGCCGCGGTGGCGTGGAGCTACCCGGATCCGGTGGCGGCGTTCGAGCCCTTGCGTGACTTCTTAGCGTTTTATCCGAGTCGCATGGACGCTTGCTTTGTCGATGGGGAACCGGTGCAAGCGCAACAGGGTGACTTTTATGGCGGTTGGATCACCCGCGAGATCGTTGGCCCGTTCAAAGGAGCGGCTGGGACCTGGGGATGGTAAGGCTGTGTGTTTGTTATTGCATACTGCGTAAAGTGTCCGGGTAACTCTTCCATCTGGGAGAATCGATTCAAAGAGGGAGGGGTGGTTGCCGAATAAGCTGGCAACCATGTTCACACGGGATCTGGACGGTCGGTAAGAGAGTCGGTTTCCAGAGTGCACCCACTTGGGGTAGCTCGGTGCTGACTGGTGAGGTCCGAGGACGCAGTCCTCGCACACCGCCGAGGAGTGCCTCCATGCCCGAACAGCCAGGTAAGACAGCCAAGGTTCTCAAATTTCCAACGGCATCGACCAGTCGACCGACGACCACGACCGGCTCACGCCCTGTCGCCTCAGCTTCACGGCCTCTCGACGCGGTACCCGCCATGGCGTCGATCCTCGAGCCCTCGTCCCTCGACGAGAAGGTGCAGTCGTCACCGAGTCGAGGTGGTTCTCGGTTACGGCTCACCACGGGCTCGAGCGCCGCGTCACAACATGCATATCGAGCGACTCAGAAGCGTCTGATCGAGCTATGGGACGGTCTCGACCCGACCCAGGCGTCGGCCGCTTGCTCGGTCATCGTGCCGTCGCTTTCCTTCGATCAAGAGGCACTGGCTTCGATTTCGGGACTGTTTTCCTACGAGGAACGGCTGCTGTGTCATCTCATGCGACTTCGCGATCCGCGAGCTCGCGTCGTCTATGTCACCAGTCAGCCAGTCGACGAGGGGCTCATCGAGCATTACCTGGCGTCCATGGTCGGTGTCGAAGACGTTTCGGATCGACTCCTGCTTCTTTGCGTGCGCGATTCGACCATTCGTCCGCTGACCGAGAAGATTCTCGCGCGACCACGGCTGATCACACGGATCCGTGAATGGGTCGGGGAACGAGAACCGGCTTACCTGACCTGTTTCGATACGACTGATCTCGAGCGGCGCTTGGCGATCGAGCTCGGGATTCCGGTGATGGGTGTGGATCAGGAGGCACAGCGATTCGGTGGCAAGTCCGGAAGTCGTGAAGTATTTGCCGAGGCGGGGGTGGCGCATCCGCGAGGCTTCACCAATCTCCGGACCCGTGGCGATTTGATCGACGCCTTGGCGCGTCTCGCGCGACCCGATCTCGATGCCGCGGTCATCAAGCTCGACGAGAGCTTTGGTGGTTTGGGCAACGTCGTCTTCGACGTGCCCACGATGGCGGCGCGTGATTTCGATCAGCGACGCTCGACCATCCGAAGACGATTCGCGACCAGCACGACGTGGCCGACACCGGATCGTTCGATCGGGCATTTCTTGCGCAAGCTCGATCGGATGGGTGGCGTCGTCGAGGAGATGGTGGGAAGGGCCGATGTCAACCGCGCCGCGAGTGTGCAGATGCGGATCACCCCGAGTGGCGACATCGAGGTGCTGTCGAGCCACGATCAGATCGTCGGCGGACCGACCGGTCAGATGTATTTGGGATGTCGTTTCCCCGCCGACGAGACCTATCGCGATCAAATCGTCGAGTCGGCTCGAGCCATTGCCGAGGTGCTTTGCGATCGCGGTGTGATCGGGTGCTTCGGGATCGATTTTGTCGTCGCCCCTCAGGCGACAAAGGGCGAGGCCGAGACCTGGTCGTGCTGGGCGATCGAGATCAACCTGCGGATGGGTGGGACCACGACACCGTTTCTCGTCTTGCAGGCGCTTACCGGAGGAACGCTCGACGAAACGGGCCGCTTCGTGACGTCTCGAGGTCGGCATCGTTCCTACACATCCACCGACAGTTTGGCTTCTGCGTCGTATCGCGAGCTCGTGGTCGAAGATGTGATCGAGATTCTCGAGTCTCACGGGCTGCACTACGATCCAGCGACCGAGACCGGGGTCTTCCCTCATATGCTCGGCGCCGTGTCGGAGTTCGGGCGTGTCGGAATCACGTGTATTGCCGAAGATCGTGGCGCCGCCGATGAGCTCTATCGACGCACGGTGGCGATTCTCGATCACGAGACCGGAGCGTCCACTCAGTCGCGGCAGGTGGTCGAACGACTCGGGTGACGCGTCCGCCACTTGACACCGAGGCGTGGGTTGGCCACCATAACGGTGGGGTAGGCAGGGCTGCCCCGCCGCCGAAAGTCGTCTCACCCTGCCATGGCGAGCCCGGTGCGATCCGAGCGAGCCATGGAAAGTAGCTTGTCATTGCCGATTCTCGATCATCGCTGATCCTCTGGCCTTGGGAGCGGAACGGGCCTCATGAGGAGAAGCTGTATGACTGGGAGACCGCAATGAACGATGTCCTCGACTCGCTTCGCTCTCACGCCCGCATTGTCCACCGTTTGGTCCGAGCCGGAGATCGGTCGTCGATCGACAGGCTACGGAAGCTCCGTGAGCTTCGTACGCTTACCGATGGTGATTTGGCTGACACGGTGCAGCGACGCCACATTCTCACCGCCATGGCTCGTGAGCTCGGTTTTACCGGCTGGTCTCATCTCTGTGCCGTCGTCGATCGGGAGGAAACGGGCGACTTCGGGACGCTCCTCTATCCGCATGGCCTTGAAGCACACTGGAATATCTGGAGTGCGAGCTACGATGAGGCACGGGGTATTCGAGCCGAACACGGTGGCTTTCTACTTACCTACAAACGACACTTCTTCATTGTCGACGAGCATTTCGTGAGGTCGTTGGGGCTCGATCCCGATGACCCGGATTGGCGGAAGATCGGGCGTGATTGGGCCCAACCGGCCGATACCGTGGCGCGTCGACGTCTGTACGGCAAGCTCATCGCGACCCGGATGCCCACGCTCGAAGCCGTTCCCAACTAACCTGCGGCGTTTTCGGAGCGCCAGTCGTTTTCGGAGCGCCAGTCGTTTTCGGAGAGCCAGTCGCTTTCAGAACGATACGGGGCTTGGGGCTTCCGATAGGCTACAGGTCAAGTCGAGGTGGGGAGGTGCTTCCTTCCCGCCTCGACCTCTCGCGGCGGTAAGATCAGAACGTAACGATGAAGGTCTACTTTTCGAATCTGGGCTGCAAGCTCAATCAAGCCGAAGTCGAGAGCCTGGCGCGACAATTCGTCGCCGCTGGGCATCGGCTCGTGACGTCACTCGAGCGAGCGGATCTCCACGTGGTGAATTCCTGCACCGTGACGCATCTGGCTGCCCGTGACTCGCGCAAGGTTGCTCGTCGCGGGCATCGGCTCGATTCTGGGATGCGTACGGTGTTGACGGGTTGCTATGCCTCGGGTTCGCCGGAGGAAGCCGCGGCGGTCGCCGGCGTCGATTTGGTGGTGCCGAACGCCGACAAGGATCGCCTGCTGGACCGGGTTCATGCCGCGTTCCCCGAAGCGGTTCCCAAGACCGAGAGGCCTTTGAGCGAAACCTACGTGCCGTTGGGATTCGGCAACACGCGGGCAGGCGTGAAGATCGAAGACGGCTGCAATATGACGTGCGCCTTCTGCATCATCCCGACAACCCGTGGGCGACAGCGGAGCCGGTCCCTCGAGGAGGTGGTCGACGAGGTCGCCGCGTTGACCGCGGCGGGCTTTCCCGAAGTCGTGATCACCGGGGTGCAGATCTCACATTATGACCATGACGGGCGTCGACTCTTCGATGTGGTGAAGGCGGTGCTCGAGCGCACGGCGGTGCCGCGTTTGCGGGTCACGTCGATTGCTCCGTGGCGTTTCGACGAGCGCCTGCTCGAGCTGTGGACCGACCCGCGACTGTGTCGACACGTGCATCTCTCCTTGCAGAGCGGCGCCGATGCCACCCTGAAGAGAATGCGACGTCCGTACACCGCCGCCACCTATGCAGGGTTGGTCGATCGCATTCGCAACGCGGTACCCGGTATGGCCGTGACAACCGATGTCATCGTCGGCTTCCCGGGT
>JBCDBH010000282.1:0-7881 GCA_039184055.1 Acidobacteriota bacterium | reverse complement strand
GATGATCGTGCTCTTGCCGCGGCCGTTCGGCCCCACCCAGGCCGGGGTGCGGGCCGCCGGCAGATCGAGATCGAGACGCTGCAGCACCGGCTCCCGACTTCCCGGATAGGTGAAACCGACGTCGTGAAAGCGGATCGCCTGGCGCGGCGCTTCGGGCTCGAGCGCCACGGGGGTAGCGGGATCGTCGATGCTCGGTTCGAGCTCGAGATAGGCGAAGAAATCACCCAGGTCGAGCACGCTGCCATAGATCTCGGCGAGGGTGGTGAGCAGCGCGCGGAGCGCCCGCTGGCTGTGATCGAGCGCTTGGTAAAAGAGCGCGACGTCACCCAACGACACCGCTCCCCGCACGAGCTCACGCACCATCCACAGCATGCCGCCACCGAGCGCGCCGAGCGCCAGCAGCCCGGCGAGCACCTCGGCACGGGCTTCGGCGGCGGCGAGCGTCAGCCGCTCACGCCGCAAGCCGTCACGCAACTGACGCCAGCGGGCGCGAAGCCGGTCTTTCAATGCGAAGAGTCGCAGCTCGGCGGCCGGCTCGGCGGCGGTCAAGAGCCAATCGTAGTAGCCGATTCGGCGTTCTCGGGTCGTGGTGCGATGACGAAAGTGGTACGCGCGAATCTGATGACCGATCACCAACAAAAGGGTCGGGGCCGTACCGACGATCAACAATGCCGGCAGCCACCAGCCGAAGGGAACGAGCACGACCACCATGGCGAAGAGGGTGAGCAGGCTCTGCAAGGCGGTTCCGAGCTGCTCGAGCACCTGGGTCGGTCGGTCGTGTGCATAGAGACGCGCGCGATGAAGACGATCGAAATAGGAAGGATCGTCATAGACGGCGAGATCGAGACGCGCCGCCTGAGTGTGGATCGCGGCGGCGACATGATCGGTCACCCGCTCCGCCTGCACGGTGCGCAGCCACCGCGCCACCGCGCTCGACACCTCGATGGTCAGCAGGACGGCGGCGACGCCGATCAACGCCGGCAGCACGGGTTGCAGGCGGGTCCATGGATCCGCAGCCGTCGCCGGGTCGCCGACGATCGCCACCAGGCCATCGACCGCGATGCGAATCAGAAGCACGGACACGGCGGGCAAGAGCCCGGCGATGATCAAAAGAGCGAGCCACAACGGTGTGACCCAACCCGCCGCGCGCCACACCAAACGCAGCACCCGTGGCAGATGCCGCAGCTCGCGGGCGGCGGTCAGCAGACGACGGGTCAGAGGTGGGCTCGTTGCGGTCACGAATCGCTGGAGCCATCGCCGAACCGTCGGCTCACATCCCCCACCCGGGTGAGCGCGGTTCGATGATCGGGAATGCGATCGGGAAAGGCGTCGCGCAGCGCGGTGGCGATCGCGTCGACCGTTGCGTGTCCGTCGAAGCGGTCGAGCACGAAGCGTTCGATCTCACCCTCGACGCTGCAACGCGGCTGAAAGCTGCCCCGTCGACGTTCGAGACCGCTGGCCACCAACGGACGTCCATAGAAGGTCGATTGATCGAAGGAGCGGTCGGCGCCCGCGCCACGGTGACGGGTCTTCCAGGTCCACACATATTCATCGCCGACCCGATCGGCGCGTAGCGCGACCTCGAGTCGATGGTCACGTTCGACCTCGAGCGGCTCGGGAAGCGGCAAGAAGATCTGACCGTAGATCTCGGTGCCGCCCCCGGGGCCGCTGCTGAATCCGATTCCCGGAACGAGCTCGGTGTCGAAGAAAAGCAACCAGCCGTGGACCGTGCCGTGCACGTCCTCGAAGGCTGTCTCACCGGCGACGTCGATCGCGTCGACTCGGTGGTAGTCGAGCTCGCTCCACACCCGCGAGGGCGCCAGCAAGGCATCGGCGTCGAGCCGTACCTTGGTCAGGTTGTTGATCGCCAGGTGATGCACCGAGGCCAAATCGAGGTCGAGAACACCGGTCGACCAGGGACCGGCAAGACCCTGCCAGGTCTTGGGAACATGTACCGGGGCGACGTGAAGACGATCGAGCGCGGGTATCAGGCGCCCGTTCGGTGCCAGCAAGCGGCGACGCACGTCGATGATCGCGTCGAGATGACCGGTGGCGACCGGAACGACGCCGCGTAAATCCGACACCACGATATCGGCGGGCGCGGGCAGGTCGAGGCTCTCCACCGGGCCATGATGAAAGGTGACACGCTCACCGAGACCGTTACGCGCGGCGAGCTCCCGGCCCAGCCCGACACTGTCATCGAGATCGACCGCCCACACGCGCGCGCCGAGACGCGCGGCATCGAGCGCCATCACCCCGGGGCCGGTGCCGACGTCGAGCACCACCATGCCCGGACGAATCACCTCGCGCAAGGCCGCGGCGTAGGCGTCGAGTCGAGCTCGATCGGTGAGCATCGCGCCGTAATCGACTATGCCGTACATTTATCCCCCATTTCTCACCAGCCCGTCGGCTGCGGCGCGGAAACGCACGCAATCTCTGGGCGTGCTCGCTTTTCGCTCCCTCGACGTACCGATGGGTACGCCTCCGGTCGCTCATCACTGCGCTACCCAGATCTCACGCACGTTTCCGCGCCTCGCTTCAACGTTCGGTGAGAAATGGGGGCTATCCTCCAAGCCGCTCGTCGCTCGTTCGATCTCGGTCACGTCTCGTCGACCTTACACGGCCTTTCGTCGTTCGTCACCGCGCCGTTCATATGCTCGAGCAACCGCCTCCGCACCGCCTCGGGTCCTTGCGCTTCATCGACCGTCGCTTCATCAGGCAGAACGACTCGATAGACCGGCACCGCCGCGAGCACGCGCGCCAAGACGTCGAGCTCACGCGCTCGCATCGTGCGGTCCAAGAGATACGTGACTTGGGTATTGGCGAGCACAGCGAGCAGCGCGTCGCGACCCGTCAACAGGTCGATCGTCGCCGTCGCCCCTTCGATCAGTTGATAGATCGCCCCGAGCGGCACGGCTCGATCGGCGAACGAGTCACCGAGCGCATAGCCACGCTTGTCCCAATTCGGCGTCAGCGGTGGCAGCGCATCGGCGTGACCAAAAAGCCGCGTCACCGCGTCGGGCCACAAACGCAGACAGGGAATCGCCGGTTCGATGAGGGGCGTGGCGGCCGAGACGTCGAGCGCCAAAACATCGTCGGACAGCACCGTGTGACCGTGACGCGCGAACGCCGCCGCGGTGGTCGATTTTCCGATCGCCGCGACGCCGATCAGCGCCATGGCTCGATCGTCGACCACGACCGCGCTGCCGTGCAGGCTGATGCGGTCATCGAGACGGAGCGCGAGGGCGAGGATGGGGCCGAAGAGATACGTCGCCGCGTCGTCGATCGTGTAGGGCGCGACCCAGCTCATGTGGATGGCGCGACGAGCGGCGTCCACCATGAAAACCGTATCGTCGGCGTAGCGCAACCAGTAGCGACGATGCTCGTGCCAGACGCGTAGCTTGGGCCGATCCGGCGTTTCGACGCGGCTTTCGTACCAGGGCTCACCATGGGGCGTCTCGATCGCCGGATCGACGATCACCTGCCAGAAAGTTGCCGAGTCTGCGTGGGGGTGTGGGAGAGAGTCGGATACCGCGACGGGACCGGGAAGCTCACGGTCACAAACCATCACGGTTCCGCTGACCGCGTATCGATACGACAAGGGCTAGCCGGTCTTGAAGAGCCCGCCTTTGCCGTCGGGATTCATCATCGACGGGGTGTTGGCCTGGGTCAGCTCGCGGATATCTCCGTATACAAAAAGCTCGGGGGACCGGTAGGGTCGTCGCGAGTCAGCCTTCTCGTCATGATCATTCATGTAGTCGTCCTCCTGGAGCTCGATCGTGGCGCTGACGGGTGGCGATCCACAGCGCCAAACTCATCGGACGGATCAACGTCGCGCGGTCTCCTGAGGGGCTCGTAGGGGACGTCGCGGAGCTGTCACGGTCGCCGATTGAATTAACAAGATACTGTGCAACAGCCGGAAGTGCAAGGTACTTCGGCCATTGGTCTCGAATCTTCGTGTCCCAGCCATGACCAGGCACGCCGATGAGCGGTGTCTTGGGTCGAAATCGCACGGATTCGGGAAGTGTATCGATCATGATGTGACGCAAAATCCACTTGTCGACACACCAGGGTACTGCAGGTAAGCGTAATGCCAGCTCGACCAGACGCCGATCGAAGAACGGGTGTCGCTCTTCGAAGGCGCGACCACTGGCGACCGGATGACGTTGTTCGAACGCGCGCGTCCACACGGGGTCGATGATCGCCGCCTCGGCTTCGGCGCGTGGCGCACGTGGCCACGGCGGATACCAGAATTCACGCCAGCGGGTTTCGAGATCGAGACGACGGACGAAATCCTCGGCCAACCATGACGGAAACCCCTCGCGCCACCGACGACGCCCCCACCACCGCGCGACACGACCGTGGAGGCCGAGCGGTGGCAAGCGGCCGCGACGCCTCAACCCGCTCGAGACATAACGCGCCAAGCGATCGACTCGTCCTCGGCTCAGGCAATGCAGCGCGTAACCTCGCCACGGCAGGAGGAGCGGATCGCCACCCAACCCGGTGAAAAGGACCTTCGCATGACCGAGCACCCGGCGCTCGAGCTCGTCGGTGATCGAGCGCACGTCATCTTCGACCGGCTCGGCGCCACAGCGCCAGGACGCAAAATGACGGTGGTCGTCGGCGATCAGCAGCTCGACCGGAATACCGAGGTGAGCACCGGCACGTTGCGCCCACTCCCCTTCCCGATCGGCGATCAAGCGCTCGTAGACGATGGTGTGCGCCACCACGTCGGCGCCGGCTTGCTTCGCCAACGCCGCCAACGCCGTGGAGTCGAGCCCGCCGCTCATCATGAGCGCCACCTTGCCCGAAGCAGGCAGACGATCACGCACCGCTCGGCTCAAGGCGGCGCGGAACTGCTCGACTCCCGCTTCGTCGAGCGTCTCGGCCGGGGCGGCTCGTGGCCGCCACCAGCGTTCGATACGAGGCTGTTGCCAGCCGCGTCGCCACACGAGGGTATGCGCGGGTGGTACGCAGGCGATGCCGCGCCAGGTCGTCGTGGCGAGATTGCGGTTGTGACCGAAGAGCAAGAAATCGGCGATCGCGTCGTCGTCGAGCTCGCCGTCGTGCTCGACGGCGTCGTAGACCGTGTCGAGCACGTTCGACAGCACCAGTCGACCGGAACGATCGTGAGCCCAATAGAGCGGTTTGACCCCGAACGGATCACGCGCCGCGAACAACGTCCGTCGCTCGGCGTCCCAGAGCACAAAGGAAAAATCGCCATGGAGACGACGGGGACTCGCGTCGCCCCACCGTCGCCACGCCGCCGCGATCAACCGGCCAGGATCCGCCGAGCCCTCGAGCTCCGACCTCAGCTCCGATGCCAGCTCGGGCATGCTGTCGAAACGCAGATCACCGACCACGACTTCGTTGTCGGTCACGACGCGACACGCCCATGCCTCCGAGGCGTTCAGGAGCACAGGGTCATCCTCGCGGTGACCGACTCGAGCAAGAAAACCGTCGTGCGTCATACGCGCTCAGGAAGGGTGGATGGCGTCGTCGAACGCTGCCCAGCGCTCGGGGCGGTCGCCACAGCCACTCAGCGGCTCGCCGTCGAGATCGATCCAGGCATGCGCGGCCAGACGCGCGTCGTCACGGCGTACGCCGATTCGCAGATCGCCAGCGAAACCGCGAAGACGGAGCAGCCACCACGTGGTGAGGGCTTCATCCAAACACTTGGCACGCGGCAAGCGGTGGCGGACCGCGGCCACCGCCCAGGCCCAGCGTTCGGCGATCTCTCGATCACCCGCCACCTGGGAGGAGGAGCTCAGACGCGCCAGGAAGCGATGCGTGGCTCGATAGCCGATGAGACGGAGCGCGAGCCACACGACCAGCGTGCTCGGTATCGCGACGACGAGCCGCCACCGATCGGCGGCGGGCAAGGCGATCAATCGACCCAGCACGGTGATGGGCTCGTGAAAAAGGAGAGTAGGCCGCCGTGGCGGGCTAGGCCAGAGCCGCCGTGGCGGGCTCGACGAGATTGGCTGCCATCAGGCGTTCGAGAAAGCGATCGAGGTCGTCTTCGAGATGCTCGCGCTCGACGGCGAACTCGTCGAGTAGATCCGACATCACTCGATCGCGGTCGCCGTGCTCGGCGAGCAGCTGCCAGATCCGGGTGCCCACGGGATCCAAGCCGAAATAGCGCTGGCTATCGAGGTCGAGCAGCACCGCTTCGCCGTCGACCTCACGCATCAGGACGCCATCGGCGATCCGGTACACGGAGGCGGCGGGCGCTGAGGTCACTGTCGGCTGTAGCGGTTGGTGGTGGTGACGACGCGATCGCCGACCGTGCGTCGTTGGGTGACGTCGAGAAAGCTCGCGCCCGGCGAGATCGCCCAGGTCTCCTCGATCACGATCGTCGCCAGCTGGCCGGCGTCGTCACGCCGGCTCCACTGCCGGAAGACGACCAGCTGATTGCCTTCCCAGCGTGCCTCGACCAGTCGCTGCAGGGGCCGTTGGACGGTCACCGGACCGACGCTACGCGGCTCGCCGTCGGTGATCAGAACGAAGCTGCGTACCGCGGTGTCGTCGCGGCTCTCGTCGATCACGACCCGACCGCTCTGAAGATCGATACTCAACGCGACATTGGGAGGCTGCGCGGCGTTCAACACCGGCGGATCGTGGGTCACCTGGGTGAGCGACCAATCACCCTCGAAGAGCGCGCTCTGCGCCTGGGTCGCCGGAACCGCGACAAAAAGCACAGCGACAATAACGAATAGGGAGGAGCGGAAAAACATGAAACCTCCGAGCAGGCGATGAAAAGGCTCGATACAAGTCGGTCGTGATGGAAACACGCGTTCTTTAAGCTCTCGCAACATAGCAGATCCCTAGCCACCTAGCCAGTATCGGAGGCGATCTGATGCACAATTTCTTGTTCACCGTCGAGAATCGAATCACGGAGCGCCTGGACCCGTCGACGCGCCTCCACCGCCAGCCATCGTCGGTCGTCGGTGGTCAGCTCGTGCGTCTCGATCGGCTCGCCGATCCGCACGTGGACCGTGCCCGGTCGGACGCGGAAACCATCGGCGGGAAGCACGCGTTCGGCACCGACGATGGCGATCGGCACCACCGGCGCCCCGGCTTCGATCGCCGGCACCAGCACACCTGTTTTGAACGGTCGTAGCTTGCCGTCACGACTGCGCGTGCCTTCCGGAAACGCCGCGATGCTGTGACCGGTGTCGAGAAGATCGGCCACTTTGCGCACCGTTTCGACCGCTCGCAACCGAGCGCGTCGATCGATGTACACCATCCCCGAAGCCCCGATGAAAAAACCGAGAAAAGGAATCCGTCGATGCTCCGCCTTGACGATGAAACGAATATTCACCGGGACGACGCGAAAGAGAACGGGGATATCGAGCTGCGATTGATGATTGGCGACAAAAAACGCCGAACGATCAGGAACGTTCTCGCGACCCGTGACCGACAGTCGCGCCCCGGACCCACCGAGCAACATCGGCGCCCAATACCAACGACACGCGCCGAGCAAGAATTCGAACCCGATCACCGGCGACAACGCCATACCGATGATGATCGACACGCTGGTCATGAACGCCAGCGAGACGCCTTGGACGATATTGATCAGCGGCCACAGCCAACGCATCGATCAAGGCTCGGTGGGCCACAAACGGCGAAAGCAGAACCACTGGAACGGTCGTCGCCGGATCGCCCATTCGACCTCCTCGGCCAAACGCTGCATCGCCGCCTCGAGATCGGCGGTCGGCGACTGGGTGCGCGCCACCCGAAACGGCTCACGCACCACGATCTCGGCACGGCGTCGGCCGCTACGAAAAAAGAACACCGGCACCACCGGACAAGCGGCGGCCCGCGCCAAGGCGATCGGCCCGACCGGTAGCTCGAGCGGACGCCCGAAGAGCTCGACCG
>JBCDBH010000281.1:0-7907 GCA_039184055.1 Acidobacteriota bacterium | reverse complement strand
GGTTCAGGGGCCTCTTCGAGCACCACGTGAGCGTTCTGCCCACCCAAACCAAAGGAGCTGACCGCCACCCGGCGCGGGCTCTCATCGCGATCGGGATAAGCCGTCGTCTCGGTGGCGAGCTCGAGCGGCGTCTTGGCGAGCAGCGGGTTGGGCGCGTCGATCAGGATGGTCGGGGGAATCTCGCCGGTCTGGAGAACCTTGATCGCCTTGATCAAACCGACCATGCCCGAGGCCGCCGCCAGATGACCGACGTTGTTCTTCGCCGTGCCGACCACCACCGTCTCGCCGGCGAGCTCCTTGCCATAGACCTGGCCGAGGGCGGTGATCTCGATCGCGTCACCGTCGGGAGTTCCGGTGCCAAAGGTCTCGACATAGCCCACCGAGGCCGCTTCGACATCCGCGGACATCAACGCGCCACGCAACACCCGTGCTTGACCGTCGACCCCGGACGCGGAGAAACCGGCGCGGAGCGAGCCGTCGTTGTTGACCGCCGAGCCCCGTAGGACAGCGTGAATCGTGTCGCCATCGTCGAGCGCGTCTTCGAGGCGTTTGAGCACCAACACGCCCAGACCGTTGCCGAAAACGGTGCCGTCGGCATCGGCCGAAAGCGCACGCACATGACCGTCGGGCGACAGGATGTCGCCTTCACGAAACCGATAGCCGTGGTCGTCCGGGTCGATCGCCACGGCACCGGCGAGCGCCATGTCGCAATCACCCGAGAGCAGATTTTGCGCCGCGACGTGACAGGCCACCAACGAGGTCGAGCCGGCGGTCTGTACGGCGACGCTCGGGCCACCGAGGTCGAGCTTGTACGACACTCGCGCGGCGAGAAAATCCTTGTCATTGCCGAGTTGAATCTGGAAGGGGCTGGTGGTCGTCACGATCCGTGGATCGGCGAAGCACCGCATGACGTACCCATTGCTCTTGCCACCCGCGTAGACACCGATCGAGCCATCGTACTGCTCGGGGTCGTAACCGGCGTCTTCCAGCGCCTGCCAGGCGATCTGGAGGAAGAGCCGCTGTTGCGGATCCATGACTTCTGCTTCGCGTGGCGACAAGCCGAAGAACGGTGCATCGAAACGATCGATACCTTCGATCCGTCGAGTGACCTTGACGAGCTCGGCTGGCGCCATCTCCGGGTCGGTCCCGACGGCACGCAACTCGTCATCGTCGATCGGGTGGATCGACTCGACCCCGTCGCGCAAATTCTTCCAGAACGTCTCGACATCCTCGGCGCCCGGAAAACGGCACGCCATGCCGATGACGGCGATCTCCAGACCCGCCGGCTCGTCGAGCTCGTCGTCGAGTGGCGCGTCGTGATCGATATCACTCACTGGACTCTCCCTGTCTCGCAACGCTGGACTTCACGCGCGGGGCAAAATCGTGCTTGCCGAGCACCATGCGGAGCGAACGGAATGATGGTTGGAGGTCGTTTGATCGAGGCCGCGAGTCGGCCAGCAGTCGACCGAACAAAGCCACCGCATGCGCTCCGCATCCCCAAGCGGTACGCATCTCAGCTCGGTTTTCGTGACATTCGAGAAGCAGCGATGTAGCAAAGACAACCGTCGCCGAAAACCGGTGGCTCTTTACACATCGGAAAGCCTAGCACGCCACTCTTCGATACGCACGTTTTCTCCCCGCGTGGAACGTGCGCTCCACAAAAGGAGGCTGTGATTCTCGATCTCGGAGGATCACCTGAAAACAAGGTAGAATTTGCTCATAACTCGAAAGATGCGACCGCGGCGCCCGTCCGACCTCGTAGCCGTCAAGGCCGGTCACCCCGCGTCACTTCCGGAGGCTCCTACTATGTTTTCCCCTCGCACCCTTTCTTCCACTCGCACCCTTTCTTCCATCAGCTCCGTGTCTTCCTTTCACACCCTGTTTTCCCCTCGCACCCTGATCCTCGTGTGCATCATCATGCTCGGTGTCGTACCGGTCAGCGCGCAACCTTCCCATCCCGGTGCAAGCACCGATGCTCCTTTCGAATTCCGCCAGGCCTCGGTGACCGAAGGCGCCAATGTCCGCAACGTCGACACCGGCATGCTCTTCCCCACCGTTCAAGCCGCGGTCGATGCCGCCACCGCCGGGGACACCCTCGAAGTGATCCCCGCGCTCTTCACCGAAGGTCAAGTCTTCATCGACAAAGACCTCACGTTGCGCGGTGAAGACGGCGACGAGGTGGTGCTCGCCGGGGTCGATACCGGGAGCTCGGGAGACAACCGCGCCTGGTTCCTCATCGATGACGGCGTCGACCTCACGGTGCGGGACATCGGCTTCGACGGCGATGGTCGTGAGATCTATCAAGGGTTCCGTCACAAAGGCGTCGGCCTGTTCGAAAACGTCACCTTCGATGACATTCAATTCGAGGTGTCCGGTCCGGCCTATCAGGGCACCGCGATCGTCGCTTTCGGTGGCAACGTGACCGTGCGCGGCTGTACCTTCACCGACATCGGACGTGTCGGCGTGCTCTTCTTCGACCTCGTGGTGACCGACGCCCTCGCTGAGAACAACACCTACACCGGCAAAGGCGACGGCGATTGGCTCGACTACGGCATCGAGGTCGGCGGTGGCGCCACGGCGACGCTGCGCAACAACGTCGTGACCGAAAACCGGGGCGTGATTTCAGCCGGCAGCTTCACCTCGGGCGGGCTCTTGGTAACCACCTTCTTCGGTCCTGGAACCGCCGCCGATCTCATCTCCAATACGCTGCTCGCCAATACCTTTGCGATCCAGATCGGCTTTCCGGACGACGGCGATAGCTCCGACGTCGAAGCTTCGTTCAATCGGATCTTCGGCAACGACACCGGTCTCGAGAGTCACGCGCCGAACGTCGACGGCGAGCGCAATTGGTGGGGCTGCAACGCCGGTCCCGACATGAGCGGTTGCGACACCATCGGCGGTCAGAACCCGGCCGATGTCGATCCGTGGCTCACCCTGCGTATCGCCGCCGATCCGACCGCCATCCTGTCGACCGACACCAGCGACGTCACCGCCGACGTGATCGTCGATTCGAACGGTGACGACACCACCGGCGACGGCGCCATTCCGGACATCACCCCGCTCGACTTCGCCGCCACCCTCGGCACCATCGCGCCGATGACCACCACGACCACCGCCGGCGTCGCCACCAGTCTCTTCACACCAACGGTCGACAGCGGTCTCGCCGACGTGTTCGCCACGGTCGACAATCAAACCGTCGATACTCAGATCGTCATCGGCACCGCCGACCTCGTGGTGGTCAAGACCGCCGATCCGACGATCGTGCCGGTGGGCCAGAGCCTGGTGTACACGATTACGGTCACCAATCAGGGTACCGCCGATGCCACCAATGTCGTCTTCGTCGACACCCTGCCTCTCAATGTCGACTTCGTGAGCGTCGCCCCCGAAAGCCAGTGCAACCATCTCGCCGGGATCGTCAACTGCACCTGGCCGCTGATCGCCTTCGGCGATACCGAGACGGTCGAAATCGTCGTCATTCCGACCCTACCGGGTGATCTCTTCAACGTCGCCTTTGCCGAAGCCGACCAGATCGACCCGGTACCGGCCAACAACGAAGACGACGCCATCGCGGTGGTGGTCGCCGGAGTCATCGCGATCCCGACTCTGGGTGAGATCGGGCTCGGTCTGCTCGCCCTGATGCTCGCCAGCGCGGCCTTCTTCATGCTGCGCCGACGCGTGTAAGAAGGAGAGATGAGGGAAAGGAGACGGTCGGTCCGTCTCCTTGGTCGACCACCTCGTGGTTGTCCAGAGCTTCGTCGATCGATCGCGGGGATCACCGTCATCCATACTTTGTAGGAGGGAAGATCATGACCCATCTCGATATCGCCCGTGAAGCGGCACATCGCTGGCAGGAGCGCCAAGAGAATCGCGACGCCACCACGTCCAACCTCGAAAGCGTCGGGGTCGGCTCGGTGGAAACCGCCGAACGACTCGGCCGTCGACTCGAACGTCTGCGCGAAACGCCGGTCGCCCCCAAAGCGCCCGTCGAGCTCGAAGGTTCGTTCACCCTCGAACGGGTGATCGGCAAGCCCAACTTCCAGGACATCGCCTTTATCGAGACCGGGCTGGCGGTCGCCGCGTTCGTCGGTCGAGTCGAGATCTTCACCTCTCCCGGCGTGCCGGGTGGCTTCGGCACCGGCTTCATGGTGTCGCCTCGGTTGATGCTCACCAACAACCACGTGCTCGATCGTCTAGCCACCGCGCGTCACAGTCGTTTCCGGCTCGATTACCAGCTCGACAGCCAGAAGAACGAGCTGCCCAGCGCCCTCTTCTCCCTCGAGCCCGATACCTTCTTTCTCACCGATCGGCGACTCGACTACAGCCTGGTGGCGGTCGCCAGCCATTCCGCCGAGGGTCGCGACATCGCCGACTACGCCTGGTGTCGTCTGCTCGACCGTGAAGTCACCGCCTTGATCGGCGACCCGCTCAACATCATTCAACACCCCATGGGTCGGCACAAAGAAATCGTCACGCGGGAAAACGAGCTGGTCGACCTGCCGTCGCCCTTCGCGCACTACGTCACCGACACCGAGCCCGGCTCGTCGGGCTCGCCGGTCTTCAACGACCAGTGGGAAGTCGTCGCGCTGCATCATTCGGGAGTGCCCGACATGGACGAGAACGGCAATTTCCTCAAGACGGATGGCACGCCGTGGCTCCCCGGCGACGATCCCGAGAGCATCAAATGGGTGGCCAACGAAGGCATCCAGGTCGACGACGTGTTGGGGCACGTCAAAGCTCAGGATCTCCACGGCCCGCAAGCTGCCCTCCGCACCGAGCTCCTCGACGCCGAGCCACCCCACCCGGTCGACGTGGCGACCCTTCGTCTCACCCGTCCGCCCCAGGTGGTCGTGCCCGATCCTCCCGTGGTCCGTCGCGTGCCCGAAAACGAGCCGAGCGCGCCGGCCACGCCGACGGTCGTCACGAGCACGAGCGGTACCGTGGATGGCGCCGTCACCTGGACCGTGCCGATCCACATCACCGTCGGAATCGGCTCGCCGGGTCGCGGTGGTGAAACGGCCAGCGTCACCGCCGATGTGTCCTCTCCGACGCCCGTCGAGACCAGCGCGCTGCACGAAGCGGTCACCATCGACCCCGACTTCGCCGCCCGAAGTGGCTACGATCCCGAGTTCTTGGGTGTCGACGTCCCACTTCCCGCGCTGTCCGACGCCATACGCGCCCAAGCGGCGGTCAATCGACTGAGCGATGATCCCGACGACATCGAGCTCAAGTACCACCACTACAGCGTGGTGATGAACGCCGAACGCAAGCTCGCCTTCTTCACCGCCGCCAATATCGACGGGGCGCGAGCCGAGCGCCCCGAGCGTGAGCGTGATCGCTGGTTCACCGACCCACGGATCGGTCTCGACCAACAAACCCACGACGACCTCTACTACAAGAACCCGCTCGACAAAGGTCATCTGGTGCGCCGGCTCGACACCACCTGGGGCGACGACCCGGTGGCGATCAAATTCGCCAACGACGACACCTTCCACTACACCAACTGCAGCCCCCAGCATAAGAAGCTCAACCGCAACAAAAGCGCCTGGGCCGGGCTCGAAGATCTGGTGCTCAACAACGCCGATCTCGACGACCGCCGCGTCAGCGTCTTCACCGGTCACGTCTTTCGTGACGACGACCGCTCCTATCGTGGCGTGCGTCTACCGCGTGAATATTGGAAAGTCGTCGTCACCAGAAAAGCCGGTGGCGAACTCTCCGCCACCGCCTACCTGCTCAGCCAAGAAGATCATCTCCACGACCCCGACCTGCTCGAACGCGTCACCCGTGTCGACCCCGACAAGTTCAAGACCAGGCAAAAGTCGATCCGTTCGATCGAAGAGCTCACCGGTCTCGACTTCGGAGCGCTGAAAGACGCCGATCCGCTCGAGGGCAGCGACACACTGGAGAGCACGGCCGAGCGCGTGGTGCGCGGATTCGAAGATCTGGTGTTGTAAGGGCGGAAAACAACCGAAGGGAAATAGGGCATGTCCAGCGAATGGAACGACGCGTCGTCGCCCGAGAAGCTCCGCAAGCTGCTCGAAGCCTACGACTACGACGACGCGCGCGTGCTCACGCAGAAGCTCATCGACAGCCTCGAGGCCGAGCCACGACAGCTCGAGGTGAAAACCTGTGACAAGGTGCTCGCTGACCTTCGAGAGTTCATCCGCTTCAGCGAGATGGACGCGGTCGCGAGCGCCTTCCGTCGGCACGGGATGGACCATCCGACGGTGCGGCGCCAACATGCCCAGGCGTTGATCGAGCTCGGTGAGATCACGACGGCGATCACCGAGCTCACGATCCTCAAAGACGAGCTCGAAGCCGACACGAAGAACGAAGAATGGAGCGAGGCGACGGGGCTGCTCGGTCGAGCGTACAAGCAGCTCTATGTCAACGCGGGACCCAATCTCGATGAGCCCCGTCACCACGACCTCGATCGTTCGATCGCCTTTTATCGCGACGCCCTCACGCGTCGACCGGAGGCGATCTGGCAGGCGATCAACCTCGTCGCGCTCCTCACCAACCGCGCCACGCTCGAACGCGGTGGTGGTCGTCTCCGTCCACCTTCCGAGGCCCGGTCTTTGGCGCGTCGGATCATCGACATCTGCGACAAAAAAAAGGAGCCCGACCACTGGACGTACGCAACGCGAGCCGAAGCCCTTCTGGCCGCTGGCGACACGCGGGCCATCATCAAAGCCTTCAAGACTTATCTCGAGCACCGCGAGACCACTGCCTTTGCCGTACGCGGCACCCATCGCCAGCTGGTCGAGGTGTGGCGGCTCACCAACGAGACGGCCCCCGGCAAACAGGTCCTGCCGATGCTCACCGCCCGATTGGCCGAGCTCGGCGCGGGGCTGACCATCGAGCTGCCTCTCGCGGGTCACGACCAGCTCACCCTGCAGCGGATCCACGGCGACACGCGCTACCAGCCGATCGAATGGCTACGCACCGCGCTCGCCCGGTCGCAAATCGTCGCGAGGCTCGGTCCCGATGCGTACCACGGTGACGGCACTGGCTTCCTCTTCGATGGCGGCCTGATCAACGAGGATTTCGCCAACGTGCCGTTCGTCCTCACCAACAGCCATGTGTCCAGCCCCGATCCAAAGGTACGAGAGAGCACGGGAGCCCTCGAGCCGAAGAAGACGAGCGTCACCTTCTTCGCGGCTCGTGACGACCTCACCCCCGTCACGGTGGATGTCGTGGATCACGTCTTCACGTCGCCACCCGGCGCGCTCGATACGACCCTGCTGCGTCTCGCGGAGCGACCGGAAGGACTCGGCGCGCCTCCCGTAGCCAAAGACATGGTCAAGCAAAACGGCCGCGTCAGCATCATGGGACATCCCTTTGGTCAGCACCTGACCGTGTCGCTCCAAGACAATCGCGTCACCCAAGTCGGTGATCCGTACCTGCTCTACAAAACGCCAACCGACAAGGGCTCGAGCGGCAGCCCGATTTTCGACCACGACTGGCAGCTCGTCGGTCTTCATCACGGCTCGCGGGTCAAAGCCAACGAAGGCATTCGGATCGACCGCATCATCGAGGCAGCCAGAAAAGACATCTCCGATTGAACGCCGGTCGATGTCGCATCTCTTCGGCATCGACCAGCCCGTGTCGCGCCGTGACGATTTATGATCGCGCCGACACACCACCATGCCGGCTTCACCAAGCCCTCATCTTTTCCCGATAGAAGTAGACCTTCCGATTCTTTGACCGCAGGAGATGCCCATGCCCGCCTTCCGTTCGCTCGTCCTCGTCCTGACCCTCCTCGCCCCCACTCTCGCCAGCGCCGGTACGACCCCGGTGATCAACGAGCTCGTGGCCAAGGGCACGGAGTTTGTCGAGATTTACAACCCAGGCCCCGCGGGGGGGGGGCTCGGCGGCGGGGATCGGGGCGGGGCACAATGTGGCGCGGG
>JBCDBH010000280.1:0-7929 GCA_039184055.1 Acidobacteriota bacterium | reverse complement strand
GTAAAGAGATATTGTCGAAATTCGATTATCATTAAGCCATGTGCTCGACCCGGACTGCTCGGCACATTAGACTCCACGCCATGAGGATTCCCGACGCCTCCATTCGAGACCGGAGCGCCGACTTTCGCGCCTTCGCCAGGCAGCGTGCCCTGGGCGAGGTTTTGGTTCCGCCGCATCTCCTACCCGCCGAAGAACGTCGGGTCCACGTGCGCCAAACCCTGCTCGAAGATCATGTCCATCGGCTGTATCGCTCACCCGATGCCACCCAGTCGAAATTCGACAAGATCGCCCGCTCGGCGTTCGACTTCTTTCGCGGTACGGCCCTGCTCTTTTATCGCGATCAGGCGGGCACCGATGGTCACCTGCCACAGGTGCTGGTGGTGGGTGATGTCCACCCCGAGAACTACGGCATCATGCCGGATGAGAACGGCGAGCCCTTCTTCGGTCTGAACGACTTCGACGAAGCCCACGTCGCGCCGTTCTCGTGGGACGTCAAACGTGGCGCGGTGGGCTTTTATCTCGCCGGTCGTCACCACGATCTCGCGCACAAGATCTGCCGACGCATCGCTCGTGATTTCGCGGCCGCCTATATCGACGGCCTCCACCTCTTCGCACAGGACGATAGCGAGCGACATCACCGCCTCCATGAGACCAATAGCCCGGAGTTGATCGCCGCGCTCATCGCCGACTCGAAGCGCAATCGTCGTGATTGGCTGAGCGCGTTCGTCGACCTCGATCAGGGTCGGTTCCGTACCGACCATGCCGAGCTCGATCCGGCATCGGACCGAATCGACGACATCCAAGCAGCGATCGATCGCTACCGACAGATCAACGAGGTACCGCAAGCGGGCCGAGCCGGGCACTATCGAGTCAAAGACGTCGCCATCAAACATGGCAGCGGTACCGCCAGCCTCGGTCTCGACCGATTCTTCGTGCTCATCGAGAGCGCGCGTCCCGATCACGGCGACGATGTCATCTTGGAGATGAAACAGGCTCGTGATTCGGCGCTGTTGGGCCTGACGCCCCCGATCGAGCACGAGAGCGCCGCGACCCAGATCGTGACTGCCCATGATGTCCATCTTGCCGGAGGCGATCCGTACTATGGACATACCGAGCTCGGTAACGTCAGCTATTTGGTTCGCGAGCGGAGCCCGTACAAAGACTCGATCGACCTCGAAGACCTCGACCGCGACAACTTTCTGAGCTACGCCAAAATCTGTGGACGCGTGCTCGCACAGGCCCATGCTCGGGCCGATCGCGACGGTGGTCTGACTGGAGAGAATGTCGAGCTACGGATTCTACGCTCGGTCCATCGTGGCGCGTTTCCCCACGATATGAGTCGCTTCGCCGAAGCCGCGGCCCGCCGAACACGACACGATTGGCGCGCGTTCTGTGACGACTACGGTCACGGCGTGTTCTTTGTCGACGACGATTGAACCGCATGGGCCATCCGAAAGCAGGCGAGTGGCTCGAACACCCTGCCTTTCGGATCGACACAATAGCGGGCGCCCAATTCCCGGGAGCCCAAATCGCTGGCGAGCGTCAGACCGCGAGCCAGCACCAAACGCTCGAGATCAGCGGGCTCGTACCCGGTAATCAAGGGCTCACCGACGCGGTTGTTCTGCCGTAGGGCCAGCCGCCCGTTACGAATCATCGACGGATCGTCCAAGAAGCTCCGCAGGAGATAGTCGAAGGCGATCGAGCTGCCCACGCCACTCTGATTCGCGACAAAGTCGAAAACCGACACGATCGCCGGCTCGGGAAGATAGGGCATCACCCCTTCCCACATGAAGAACGTCTTGGCCGTGTTGCGATAGCCGACCGCGCTCAGGGCGCCGTCGAGGGTGGTGTGATTGAAATCGACGGCCACGTAGGTCACGTGGTCGGGTAGATCGGTCAGCGCCGCTCTGAGCCGCCGCTTCTTTCTCTCTTGCGTGCCAGGGAGGTCGAGCTCGAAGATCGTCACGCCACCGAGTCGATGACGAAATCGATACGGTCGACTGTCGTAGCCAGCGCCGAGAATAACGAGCTGCTCGATCCCTTCGTCGACCGCCTTGACCAGCAGCGCATCGAAGTGACGACTACGCGCCACGTGGTAGTAGCAGCTACCTGGAACGATGGCTTCACTGAGCAACCAGAGCGGTCGCGACAGCCAAAGACACGGGCGATCACGCCATCGGACGAAGAGCTCCGCCATCGAGTCGGGGCTGTGTCGCCACGTCGCACGCTGCTTGCGGCTCATCGCACGAATCAACGCCACCAGCTCGGCGGAACGGATCGGTCGATCAGGTCGCCGATGGCTCGGATGCTCTCGGGTCACGCCTCGAACTCCCTCTTTTCGAGGTTCGATGAGAAGCGATGCAGGTGACTCATCAGGCGGAAGATACCGCGCCGACCTCGATTGCCCAAACAGCCCTGCTACGATCGTACGGTGGATACGGACACCATGATCGAGGTCACGAACGCCACCAAACGCTATGGCGATCAGGTGGCCATCGATGATCTCGATATGTCGATCGAGCGAGGCCGTACGACCGTCCTCCTCGGCACGAGCGGTAGTGGCAAATCGACCCTCTTGCGTTTGTTCTTGGGCCTCGAGCTACCCGATACCGGGATCGTACGCTTCGCGGGACGCCCTCTGAACGACGGCGCCACACCCCACCGCGACGCCATCCACGCGGCGCGCCTTACGACCGGCTACGTCATTCAGGAAGGTGGTCTGTTCCCCCATCTGACGGCTCGGGCCAATATCGCCCTCGCGGCTCGACATCGGGGATGGACCCGCGCGCGAATCGAGCAGCGTCTCGACGAGCTGGTCGTCGTGGCTCGCTTCCCTTCTGACGGGCTCGATCGCTATCCCAACGAGCTTTCCGGTGGTCAACGCCAGCGAGTCGCCTTGATGCGGGCGTTGATGCTCGATCCTTCCGTCCTGCTGCTCGACGAGCCACTGGGCGCTCTCGATCCCATTACGAGATATGAGCTACAAGACGAGCTCCGCACTCTCTTCGACACGCTCGGCAAGACCGTTGTCTTGGTGACGCACAGCGTCGAAGAAGCGGCCTACTTCGCCGACGATATCGTTCTGCTCGCGTCTGGCCGGATGATCCAGCGTGGCGATCTCGAGAGCCTTCGCGTACAACCGGCGACCCCGTACGTCGAGCGCTTTCTGCAAGCGAGGAGATCGCTTCCTAGCCCGCCTGTCGTGCATGCACGGATCGTAGACGAACCATGACCAGGCTCGCCGTTCATCCGTGGTCGCTGCTGGTTTGCGTCCTAATCCTGGCCGGGTCGAGCGCCGTCTTTTCGCAAGCACCCGATCCCCTAGTCGTCGGCTCGAAGAAATTCACCGAAAACGTCATTCTCGGTGAGATCGCCAAGAGCGCCTTCGCCGCTTCGGACATGGAAGCTCGTCATCGCGCCGAGCTCGGCGGCACGCGGATTCTCTGGAACGCCCTGCTACGTGGCGATATCGATGTGTACCCGGAATACACGGGAACGTTGATCCAAGAGCTCTTGGTCGATGAGCTCGGCACGCTCGATCCACGCTCCCCCGAGGAGCAACGGACCGCGATCGAGACCATCTTGTCCGAGCTCGGGATCGCGATGACCGCACCGCTCGGCTTCGACAACACCTATGCCGTCGGGGTCACGAGCACGACCGCGAAACAGCTCGAACTGACGACGATCAGTGACCTCGACGCGTATCCCGCTCTGCGATTCGGCTTGACCAATGAGTTTTTGGATCGCGAGGACGGTTGGCCCGGGCTGGCGGCGGCGTATGGTCTACCCCAAACAAACGTCCGTGGACTCGATCACGACCTCGCGTACCGTGCCTTGGTCGCGGGGGACATCGATGCCATGGACGTCTACACTACCGACGCCGAGATCGCCTACTACGATCTCGTGACGTTGACCGACGACCGGGCCTACTTCCCTTCGTACCGAGCCATCTTTCTCTATCGGCTGGATCTACCCTCGGAGGCGGTGACTGCTCTCGATGGCCTGACCGGTACCCTGAACGAAGCGGATATGCGTGCTCTCAACGCCGCCGTTAAAATCGACGGTGAGCTCGATCGAGCGGTCGCCGCGTCGTTTGTCGCTCGTCTTACCGGACAAGAAATCGAAACCGAAACCGAAACATGGGTCGATCGCTTGTGGCGTCATACCGTCGAGCACGTACGCCTGGTACTGATCGCGCTGGCTCTCGGCTTGCCACTCGCCATTCCCCTCGGTGTGCTGGCCGCCAAGGTCCCCAGGCTCGCGCCCTTGATCTTGGGCGGAGTCGGCATCATTCAGACCATTCCCGCGCTCGCGCTCCTGGTCTTCATGATCCCACCACTCGGCATCGGCGAAGCTCCAGCCATTGCCGCCCTGGCGCTCTACTGTCTGCTACCCGTGGTGAGAAATACCCATAGCGCGTTCGAGTCGATCCCACCCGCGTTGCGCGATTCGGCACAGTCGTTGGCCATCGGTCCGTGGCACCGGTTGTGGTGGATCGAGCTTCCCTTGGCGACGCGTTCGATCCTCGCCGGGATCAAGACCTCGGCGGTCATCACGATCGGCTTCGCCACGCTCGGCGCCCTGATCGGCGCGGGTGGCTATGGTCAGCCGATTCTCACCGGGATCCGGCTCGACGACATCGGCTTGATTCTCGAGGGAGCCATTCCCGCCGCAATCATGGCCGTGGGAGCGCAATCGCTTTTCGATGTGGTCGAAACACGACTGCTGCCGCGTGGCCTATCTTCGTAGGTCTCGAGCGGAGATAGGGTCCCGACCGCGCGCTCAGGCTCCCGCTTCGCGCGCCTTGCGTGCCGCGATGAACGACCGCACGCAGAGAATCAAGAACACCAAGGACAGCACCAGAACCACCGCTTGGGAAACCGTGGCGGCGGGGCGTTCGACCTCGCCTCCTCCAATCCACGTGAAAAGCAACGGCACGACCCGTAGCGTGCCCAGGAAACCGAGCAGCGAGATGACAGCCGCCAGGTGCATGGCGTGTTTCATGAACTTCTCGTTGCGCGCCAAGCCACCGCAGAAAATCAGCGGTACGCCGAGAAACGTCGGGATCAATGCGGTCACGCTGGGTTTGCCGAGACCGAAATAGGTTCCGATACCGAGCAGGGTCAGAATCAAGCCGTACACGATCGTGATCACGGGCATCGAAGCTCTCCTCTTTGCGGGCGGTAGGCCATCACAACTGTTGTTCGCGAGTGCTGAGGAAACGGACGTCTGGCCAATCCTGTCCGGCCCGGTCGAGGTGCCAGGCGTTGCGGGCGAAGAATACCGGCGAACCATCGTGGTCCTCGGCGCTGGCGTTTTGATTGGCATCGACGAAGCGTTTGAGGGTCGCTGGATCGTCGGCTTCGACCCAGCGCGAGGCGTAGACCGAGGTTGTCTCGAAGATCACATCGAGCCCGTATTCGGTCCTGATGCGATCCGCCAACACGTCGAATTGCAGCGCGCCGGCGACACCGACGATCCACTCGTTGGTCATGGCGCGACGAAACACCTGCGCCGCCCCTTCTTCGGCGAGTTGTTGCAGGGCGCGGCCCAGGTGCTTGGCGCGCAGCGGATCCTCGGCGCGCACCTTTTTCAACAGCTCGGGCGCAAAGCTCGGGATACCGGTAAAGCGCAGCTCTTCCCGTTCGGACAGCGTGTCACCGATCCGCAAGTTGCCATGATTGGGAATGCCGATGATGTCGCCCGCGAACGCCTCTTCGGCCAGCTCGCGATCCTGAGCGAGAAAAAGCATCGGATTGTGAATCGACAGATTCTTGCCGCTACGGGTGTGCAGGAGCTTCATACCCCGGTTGAATCGGCCCGAGCACAAGCGCACGAAGGCGATCCGATCGCGGTGGTTCGGATCCATATTCGCCTGGATCTTGAAGACAAAGCCCGAGACCCTCTCCTCGAGAGGCTCGACCCAACGCTCGGCGGCTTCCTGCGGTCGCGGCGACGGTGCCATCTCGGCGAGGCCCTCGAGCAGGTGACTGACGCCAAACGTATTCAAGGCGCTGCCGAAGAACACCGGTGTCAGATTGCCCGCGCGATATGCCTCGAGATCGAGAGGTGGGCACAGCTCTCGGACCATCTCGATTTGCTCACGGAGCTCCGCGGTCATCGTGGCGCCGAGTCGAGCTTCGGTCTGCGGATCGTCGAGCGGCAAACGCTCGGCGCGACTGGCCACCGCGCCCTTTTTCTGGCGTTCCATGAACACCACTTCATCGGTCTCGAAGTCGTAACAGCCACGAAAGCTCTGACCCATACCGATCGGCCACGTCCGCGGGGTCGTCTCGAGCTGCAGCGTGTCCTCGATCTCGTCGAGGAGAGCGAACGGATCCTGGCCGTCGCGATCGAGCTTGTTGACAAAGGTGATGATGGGAACGTCCCGCAGTCGGCAAACCTCGAAGAGTTTACGCGTCTGCGTCTCGATGCCCTTCGCGGCATCGAGCACCATGACCGCCGAATCGACCGCGGTCAGCGTGCGATAGGTGTCTTCACTGAAGTCCTCGTGACCCGGAGTATCGAGGAGATTGAAGCGTCGGCCATCGAACCCGAAGGTCATGACCGACGCCGTCACCGAGATCCCGCGCTCCTGCTCGACCTTCATCCAGTCCGATCGCGCGCGTCGTCGCTCACCCCGAGCCTTGACCATGCCAGCAAGCTGGATCGCGCCTCCGAACAAGAGGATCTTCTCGGTAAGCGTGGTCTTTCCAGCATCCGGGTGAGAGATGATGGCGAACGTGCGACGACGATCGACTTCTTGACGTAGATCGGACATGGGCTCCTCGGGGTCGGTTCGACAGGATCACCCGTTGGGGGTGAACATCCTCTCCAGAAACAACATCACCGAGGCACGGTAATAGTCCCGGTTCCCCTTCTTGCGAAAGCCATGACCCTCGTCTTTGGCGAGCAGATACCAGACGTCACCTCCCGCTTTGCGGATGACGTCGACCATCTGCTCACTTTCGGATGCCGGTACACGAGGATCGTTGAGGCCCTGGACGATGAAGAGAGGCTTGGTGATCTTGGTGGCGTTGGTGGTCGGCGAAATCTCGATCAAGAACTCGCGCATTTTCGGATCACGCTCGTCACCGTATTCCACCCGCCGAAGATCACGCCGGTAGTCCTGGGTGTTCTCGAGAAAGGTGACGAAGTTGCTGATTCCGACCACATCGATGCCGCCACGCAGCCGGTCGTTGTAATGGGTCATCGAGGCGAGAACCATATAGCCCCCGTACGAGCCACCGAATACGACGACACGATTGGCGTCCAGCTCGGGTCGAGCCTCGATCCAGTCGAGCAAGGCGCCGATGTCTTTGACCGAATCCTCGCGCAGATAGCCGTTGTCGAGCTTGAGATAGCTCTTACCGTAACCCGCCGAGCCACGCACGTTGGGCGCCAGCACGGCCGCGCCGAGCTGGTTGACCACGTATTGCAAGGTCGGATTGAAACCGGGGCGTTCCTGGCCTTCGGGACCGCCGTGAATATCGATCAAGACCGGATACGGCCCCGGACCCTTGGGCTTGTAGTAGAACGCCGGGATCGTCCGAGGCTCACCATCGACCTGATCGAAGGTCGGATAGCGAACCAGCTCGGCCGTGACGAATTGCGAGGCGTCGAGCCCACCCGTCTCACTTTGGGTCCAACGCTGAAGCTCCGAGGCCTCGAGATCGACCACGAAGACATCGGCCGGGTTCACCGGGGTCTCCAGACTCAACGCCAGGCGTTTGTCATCACGCGTAAAGGTGAGACCGCCCATCAAGCCGATCGGTAGCTCGGGTAGAGGGCGCTCGCGCATCGTCTCGAGATCGAGCAGACGCAGTCGATCGATGCCGTCCTCGTTGATCAAGTAGGCGAGCATCGTGCCGTCGTGAGACAGCGTGATGCCCTCGACATCCCATGGCACGTCGCCGGTGAGCATCTTGG
>JBCDBH010000279.1:0-7962 GCA_039184055.1 Acidobacteriota bacterium | reverse complement strand
GATCTGGTGCTCGGGGTGGTCGACGAGGCGGTGGCCAAAGGAGTGCGAGGTCTGGTGGTGATCACCGCTGGATTCGCCGAGACCGGTGACGAAGGGGCGGCGCTCGAGAACGAGCTACGCGACCGGGTGCGCGCCGCCGGTATCCGGATGGTCGGGCCGAATTGCATGGGGGTGATCAACACCGATCCCGCCGTCGCGCTCGACGCCACCTTCGCGCCGGTCGCCGCCCGCCGTGGCTCGATCGGTTTCGTGTCGCAATCCGGCGCGCTCGGGGTGGCGATTCTCACCGTCGCCGATCAGCTCGGGATCGGCCTCACCGAGTTCGTGTCGATGGGCAACAAGACCGACGTCTCGGGTAATGATCTGCTCGAACGATGGGAGCACGACGACGCTACCAAGGTGATCGCGATGTATCTCGAGTCGTTTGGTAATCCGCGTCATTTCGTCGAGCTTGCCAAGCGGGTCGGTCGCACGACGCCGATCCTGGTGGTGAAGTCGGGCCGGACCGCCGAAGGCGCGCGCGCCGCCACCAGCCACACCGGAGCGCTGGCGGGCGCCGACGTCACCGTCGCCGCCTTTCTCGAGCAATGCGGCGTGTTGCGCGCCGATTCGATCGAAGATCTCTTCCACATGGCGCGGGCCTTCGACTGTTGCCCGTTACCGGCTGGGCCACGGGTGGCGATCGTCACCAACGCCGGTGGACCGGGCATCATGGCCACCGACGCCTGTGTCGGCGCCGGGCTCGAGTTGGCGTCGCTCGCCGAGTCGACCCGCGCCGATCTCGCCGCGATGCTGCCCCCCGAAGCCAGCGTCGCCAATCCGGTCGACATGATCGCGTCCGCCGACGCTCCCGGCTACCGACGCGTGCTCGCCCGCGTGCTCGAAGACGACGCGGTCGACATGGCGCTCGCCATTCACGTCACGCCGCTGCTCGCCAAACCGGTAGATGTGCTCGAAGCCTGTGCCGCGGCGCGTGCCGCCGCGCCCGACAAAGCCGTACTGGCGGTGATCATGGCGCACGAGTCGTTTTACGACGACACCAAAACCCGCGCCGATTTGCCACCGGTCTATCGCTTTCCCGAGCCGGCCGCCCATGCCCTCGCGGCGTTGTGGCGCCATGCCGCGTGGCGCAACCGGCCCACCGAGCCGGCGCCGGTCTTCACCGATGTCGACGACGAGGCGGTCGCTCGACTCTTGGATCGGGCCGCCGAAGACGGTCAGCTCGATCCTGACGATGCGCTCGCCGTGCTCGAGGCGTACCGGATTCCCGTCGCTCCCTATCGTCGCGTCGACGATCTCGCCCAGGCCCAGGAAGCAGCGCGCGACCTCGGTCATCCCGTGGTGCTCAAGGCGATCGTTCCGGGTTTGGTGCACAAACGCGACGTCGGTGCGGTGGTTTTGGGGCTCGCCGATGACGACGCGCTCGCACGCGCCCTTGCGGAGATGGACGATCGTCTACGTAACGCCGGTCACCAGGCGGCGGCCTACCTCGTCCAGGCGCAACGCGGTGGCGGTCACGAGGTCGTCTTCGGCATCACCACCACCGACCCGCGTTTCGGTCCGCTCGTCATGTTCGGTTTGGGTGGCACCTGGGTCGAAGTGCTCGAAGACGTGCGCTTCGGCGTACCGCCGCTCGATCCTCGGGAAGCCGACGACATCATCCGTGGCATTCGTGGCGCCAAGCTTCTCGACGGATTGCGTGGCGATCCCCCGGTCGATCACGCTTCCCTGCGTGACGTCCTGCTGCGTCTCGCCCAGCTCGCCGTGCATCATCCACGGATCGCCGAGCTCGACATCAACCCCTTTCTCGCCACCTCCGCCGCGTCGACAGCCTGTGCTCTCGACGCCAGAATTCGCGTCGACCGAAACCACCTCGACAAGCGCGCGTAGTACCCCTCGACGCCGCCACTCGGTGGCCTGAAAGGAGACTCGACATGAGCGACAATCAAGGCCGTTCCGGCTGTTTTCGATATGGATGCATTGGCTGCGTGAGTATCTTCGCGCTCTTGATCGGGATCTCGTTCATCCTCGGCGCGGTGCAGATGACCGTCGACTGGGGCGATCCCCGACCTGAACGCGTGGTGACCGACCATGCGCTGCCGCCGGCGCCGCCCTTGCCGGCCGCTGAATCCAGCATCCCGGCCAATCCCGATGCGCCCACCGTGCCTCGGGTCGCCACCTTCTCACCCGAGCTTCGTCCGGCCGGTACCGTTCCCGGGCGTCTCGTGCTCGACATCTCCATGGGTGACTTCGTCATCGAGCCCGGCCCGCCTGGCGAGCCGATCCGTGTCATCGCCGACTACGACGCCAACTCCTTCGTGCTCGAAGAGAGCTACACCCCGACCGGTGACGGTGGCTGGACCTACGACATCGACTTCCGCGCCAAAGGCGGCTGGATGGGCCTGCTCATGCGTGGTGGTGTCGAAGAAGGCGACAACGAAGTACGGATCATCGTGCCGCGCGATCAGCCCTTCGTGCTCGAAGGCAAAATCGGTATCGGCAAATCCGAGACCGACCTGGGTGGCCTGTGGGTCGAAGCCGTCGACATCGCATTCGGCACCGGCGACCACTTCCTCGAAATCAGCGAGCCGCCGCCTTTCCCCTACGAGCACTTCTTCGTCGACGCCGGCATCGGTGAAGTCGAAGTACGCAACGTCGGCGCCGCCAGCCCGGCTCGGGTCATGGTCGAGCACGGCATCGGTGAGCTCACCGTCGATCTCCGTGGCCCCTGGCAAAACGACGCCACCATCATGCTCGACCTCGGTATCGGCGAAGCTCGCGTCCTCCTACCGCAAGACGTCTTCGCCGATATCGACTCCTCCGTCAGCCTCGGCGAACGCACCGTCGACCGGCGCGACCCGAGCGAAATCCCCGAAGGCGCCCCGACCCTGACCGTCGAGGTAGGTGGCAATATCGGTGAGCTGAGCGTGCAGTGAGTTGAAGTATCGTGGTTTTTGCGCCAGCGGCGCTCTCGGTCGTGGTTCACACGATCGATTGTGTATGGCAACCCTCTCGATCGCGATTGTTCGTTGTAAATCGCGATCGAGAGCGAGTATTCGAACAATCTGTCATGAAAATCGCGATCGGGATCGTGTAGTCGAGCAATCTGTCATGAAAATCGTAATCGAGAGGGTGTTGAAGAGACTTCCGGGCAAGGAGTGCGTTCTTGGGAGCCTGTCAACGCA
Organism: Acidobacteriota bacterium; assembly: GCA_039184055.1. Classification (GTDB taxonomy): domain Bacteria; phylum Acidobacteriota; class Thermoanaerobaculia; order Multivoradales; family J023; genus JBCDBH01. The sequence goes on along the minus strand of JBCDBH010000279.1, from coordinate 4,777 downwards.
GTCGCGTGCGCCGGGAACCGAGATCGAGGGCGACGGCTTCGGTGCCGCTGCGTAGGTAGAGTCGGCCGTCGACGGCGATGGGGTGGTTCCAGGTTTTGCCATCGACGGCGTCGATTCGCGCCAGCTCGCGGTGTTCGGTGGGGTCGGCGGCGAGGACGACGATGTCGCCGTTTTCAGCGGCGATGACGAGCTGGTCGCCGAGCAGGATGACTTGGCCGAAGCCGTAGCGGCCGCGTTTCCATTGCCGTTCGCCGGTGGCGGCGTCGATGCACGCGAAGATGTTTTGGTCGAAGCCGTAGAGGTAGCCGTCGTGGTGGATGAAGTCGTTGAAGGATGGTTTGAGACGGTTGCCGGTCCAGATCTCTCGGACGCTCCAACCGTCTTCGTCACGGCTGATGTCGAGGCGCGCGGTGCCGGTGCCGTCGCCGAGGGGGGCGATCAGGCTGGTGGGGCCGATCTGCTGGACTTGGGTCATGGGTGGGCCACCCCACTCGGATGGAGTGAAGCTCCACAGCTCGTCACCGCTGCTCGGCGTCAGGCCGCGCATGCCGGCGCGGTCGGCGAAGACGATCTGTCGCTCGCCCTCGAGCTCGACGAGCTGAGGGGAGCTGAAGTTGAAGGTCGGGGTGGCGACGTTCCAGCGTGGCTCGCCGGTGGCGACGTCGTAGGCGAGCAGGCCGTAGTCGTCACGACCGCCGGCGTAGACGATGACCAGGTCGTCGACCACGAGGGGTGAGCTGGACAGCCCCCATTGCTGCAGGGTGGCGTCGTATTCGGTCACCAGGTCGCGCTGCCAGGCGAGCTCGCCGGTACGGGCGTCGACGGCGCTGAAGATACCCGTGGCACCCTGGGCGAAGACACGATCCGCCGCGACGGTCGGGGTGGCGCGAGGACCGGCGCCGGAGACGACTTCGTCGAAGAGCGCCGGGTAGGCGTATTGCCAGATCGGCTCGCCGGTGTCGGCGTCGTAGGCGACGAGCATTTCTTGGTCGCCACGTTGTTCTTGGGTGAAGAGACGACCGGAGGCATACGCGAAGGACGACCACGCCGGGCCGAGGTCGATCCGCCACAGCTCGTGTGCGCTCTGCCAATCGGCGGGTGGCTCGACGTCGGTGATGCCGTTGCGATCGGGGCCGCGAAAGCCGGGCCAGGTGGCACCTTCGGGCTGCCAGGTGGCGCGCATCGCCGCCAGGTCGGTGTCGATGCTCAGCGTGTCTTTGGGTGCTGGTACCCAACGAGCCTGGAATTCGGGAAGGTAGTCGCCGGTAAAGCCAGTGAGTCGGAGCGTCGCGAGCATGACGAAAACGACGGCGACGCCACCGAGCGCGTATCCCACGCGACGTGGACGCTCGCCGTGGAGACGAAGCGCCACGACGATCGCCAGCATGGTGAGGGGCACGCCGTAGATCCATAGGGCGACCCGCATGGTCGGGTCGACGACCGGCACCGCGCCGGCGAGGATGGCGATGGCGCCAAAGAAGATCAGCAGCCGCTCGACCCAGCGCATTCGGCTCAAGAAAAGCAGCCAGACCAGGAAGAAGAGCACGAAGCAGACCGCTGGTCCGAGCATCATGAAGCCGAATCGCAGCCCGTTCTGAAGCGAGGGGGTGATGGTCAGAACGAGGCCGACGAGCTGGATGCCGAGGATGATCCAGGCCGGCCACAGACGGGGACGTGTGAGCGTGGGGGCGTCGGTCATGGCGTGTTCCCGGTCGGTCGAAGCGGAAAAAAGCGGCAGACGTATATCGACCTAATCGTAGGGCTGGGTGGTTCGGATGACGCCCCGAGAAGCCTGAAAAGAAAAGGGCGCGCCCGAGGCGCGCCCTTTTGCGATCCGACCCGTCGCGAGGCTCAGGGTTGGAAGAGCTGGAAGCTCAGCAGGTCGTCGAGCACGTCGATCGGGCGGACCCACAGGCTGTGGTAGTCGTTGGTCAGCCATAGATCGAGCTGATCGGCGTAGAAGGGATCGCCGAGCACACCGACCTCACCACCGGGGATGACCTGGTAGAGATCGAGGTCGTTGAACGCGTTCATCTGACCGACGAAGCGACGCGACGGTCCCGAGCCGAACATGAACTCGTTCTCGCCATCGGCGCGGGCGCTATGCGCCGACGCATCGACGGCACCGAAACCACCCGAGCGTGCGATACCCGGAAGGTTGGGATCGAGATCGGTGAAGCCACCGCCCGCCGGCACCGAGAAGGGCTGGCCGAGCGGATGGTCGAAGGTGATGCGGTGCAGACGTCCCCAGCGGTAGGTGTCTTGGTCGGTGCTCATGCCAAAGGCGTTGGCGAAATCCGGCCCGGCCAAGGCGTCGAGCGCCTCGCGCAGACTGGTGAGGATGATGAAGGCACGCGCATCGAGGACGTCGGCGATCCCGGGCACCTGGATGAACGGAATACCCGACGCACCGACGCCACCGCTCGCTTCGGCGGTCGAGAGGTGGTGGAGGAGCGCGGTCACGGCCAGGCTCGAGCCCGGACCGAAGCCGTCGAGACCCGTGGCGGTGAGCGGCGCGTCGATGACGTTGGCGACCATCCGGGTCCGCCACATGGAGTAGATCGTCGCTGCCACCGAAGCATCGCCCTCGGCTTCGCCTGGAGGCTGCAGGTTGTCGGGATCGTCACCCGGATCGTAGCCTTCGGTGATGCCGGTCGGCGTGGTGTAGTCCCAGGTGAGCAGACGACCGGCGGCTTCGACGACCTCGGGGTCGCCGAGCAGCGCGGCGAGCGCTACCGGAGCGCCGGGGTCACCGGCACGGTTGATCGCCGCGTCGACGAAGGGGAGGAGATCCTCGGCGTCGAGCAAGGCGTTGTTGGCCTGGAAGGCCTTCATGTCGTCGATGGTGATCGGCCCGGCGGCGTTGTCGAAGAGACGCTGGATCCGACCCATCCGGAAGCCGCTGGCGTAGCCCGGGTTCAGGTAGTAGAGACCCCCGGTGCTACGGACTTGATCGAGCGCGTTGTTGTCGAGCGTCGTGCCCACCGGATCCTGGTTGGCGTTCAAGATATAGCCGCTATCGGGATTGATGACTTGCGGCATCTCGTCGAACGGCAAGATGGCGTACGGCAAGCTTTGCTCGGCGGGTGGATTGTCCGCCGCTTTCCATTCGTGCTGCAGCGTGCCCGAACCGTCGCGGACGAACCACGGCGGCACGCCACCGGCCGGAGCGCCGAGATCTTCGAGATCTTCACGCAGCGGCATCTCGGCGCTGGTGAAGTAGGCGATGTTGCCCTCGACATCGACGAACGCCCAGTTTTGCGAGCCGACGTCGAAGAACTGCAGGCCCTCGCGGAAGTCGTCGATATTCCGCGCCCGGGCCCAGATCCGCAGGGTGTCGAGCTCGCGCGTCGGGCCCCAGCCGGTGTATTGCACCGAGAAGCCCGACGGATTGTTCGGATCGCTGAGATCGAATTGCACCAGCGGGCCGTTGTTGCGGCGTGGCACCACCAGGGTCACGCCACCCGCCTCGAGCGGCACGCCGGCGTCGGCGACGTTGTCGAGGGTCGAATCACCGATCTGATTGACCAAGAAGGTCTGGAAGATCGGCACGAGCGGTTCGGGCGCGCCCTGGTAGAGCGTCGCCACCGGACCGAGCGCCGGATCGACCACCAGCTGCTCTTGGTACACGTCGGTGACGTCGAGCGGGTTGACGGTGGCGCCCCAGCAGACCCACGGCGTGCAGCCGAGCACGTTACCCGGGGTGCCCGGGAAGCTCACGCCGACGACGTACATCGGATCGTCTTCGCCGGCGCGGACACGCATGTGCGACTCGTAGAAAGTCGACGGCACGTCGAGAGCGAGATGAGGATCGTTAGCCATGATCGGGCGACCGGTGTCGGTGAGCGCGCCACCGGCGATGAACCAGTTGCTCCCGGTGGTGCCACGTTCGCCGCTCAGCGCGCGTCGCAACATCGGCACGTTCCGGGCGGCTTCCTGGTAGCGCTCGATCAAACGCAGGGTGGAATCGCCGAGGTAGCTCGGGCTGCTGTTCGGGCTCACCGTCGGCGTGCTGGAGACCGCGTCGATGATGCCGGCGGTGGTGAGGAAGTCGGGGATCGACACGCTCGGGTCGAAGGGCGCCGAGCGGTAGAGATCGTCGTTGAACAGCGCGGTGCCGTCGAAACCGGCCACGGCACCCGTGCCCTGGAAGGTGAGCAGGGCTTGCGTGTTGTCGAGGTCACTGAGATCGAAGGACAGACCGAAAGCCAGGCCTTTGGTGATGGTGACGCTGTCGATCGCGGTCCACGGCGCGATACCGGCTTTGGTCAGCTCGAGCGCGGTGTACTCGGGGCCGAGCGGCTCGTCGGAGGCGAGCCAGGCGTTGACCCCGGCGACATAGGCGTCGAGCCAGCGACGAGTTTCGTCCGTCAAGGCCGGCAAGGAAGCTTCGGCGGCGCGACGCAAGCCCAGCGTACGGAGCTGGATGTCGCTCGCCAGGGCGCCGTCACCCAGGATCTCGGCGAGGGTGCCCGAGAAGGTGCGCCGCAACGTATCCATCTGGAAGAAGCGGTCACGCGCGTGCAGATAGCCGAGCATGAAGAGCGCGTCGTCATCGTTGAAGGCGAAAATGTAGGGGACGTTGTGCTCGGCGCGGATCACTCGGACCGTGTCGCGCAAACCGGGCGCGGTCACCGGGTCGAGTCGAAGATCGGCGTCGATGTTCTCGAACATATTGCCGCTGACGGGGAGCGCGGTGAGCAGCGCCAAAGCCAGCACGAGCAGGGTTCGGGGGCGAGGGAGCATGAAACCTCCTTGGTCGAGCAGTTGAGGGGAT
>JBCDBH010000278.1:0-7984 GCA_039184055.1 Acidobacteriota bacterium | reverse complement strand
GCCACCGGTCGCTTGATGAACGGGTCATACCCCTTGTAGACCACGGCAAAGCCACCCGAGCCGATTTTCTCGAGCACCTCATATTTGCCGATCTTCTCTTTTTCCATCGGGAACCCGTCGTAATGAAGCTCAGAGTCTAGCGGTTCTGGCGCATGACGTCATCCACGCGGATGGTCATGGCCAACGCCAACCCAGGCATTTGTAGATCAGACGCGCGGTGATGAAATCGCTCGCCGGCTGCCCCGGAATCGGCGCCAGCTCGACGACATCCATGGCGACCACTTCCTTGACCGCGAAGAGATGACGCAACAAGCGCAGCGTCGGCCACCAGCGACCGCCACCGGGCTCTGGGGTTCCGGTCGCCGGCAGCAGAGCGGGGTCGAAATAGTCGACGTCGAAGGTCAGAAACACCCGTCGTGGCAGGGCGTCGAGCAGCTCGGTGAAACGCTCCAACGGGCGATCGTCGAGGTCACGCGCCCACAGCACGCCGAGGTCGCGATCGCGGATGAGCTCCGCTTCGGGACCCGAGAGCGAGCGGATCCCGACCGCCGCCGTGGCCAGCCCGAGATCGTCGATCACCCGCCGCATCACACAGGCGTGGCTGAGCTCCGTACCTTCGTACGAGGCGCGCAGATCGGCGTGAGCGTCGAATTGCACCACGCCGATGTCGCCGAAGCGAGCGTGTGCGGCGCGGATCGCGGCGATGCTCAAACTGTGCTCGCCGCCGACGGCGACGACAAAACGCTCGTCGCTCATCTCGTCGTGAAGACGATTTTCGATCTCGTCGAGCGCGGCGCTGAGATCGAAGGCGCCCGGTTCGATCGCCGGGGTGGTCAGCACACCGTGATCGGCGGGCTCGCGTTCGAGCTCCTCGTCCCACAACTCGACCTGTTGCGAAGCGGTGAGCACCGCCGCCGGACCACGATTCGTGCCACGGCCGTAGGAGACGGTGCGTTCGAACGGCACGGGCACGATGACGGAACGGGCCGTCGAAGGGTCGGCGGGTGGATCGACCCCGAGAAAAGGATCGGGCCCGCGACGGGCGCGAGAAGAGATGCTCATGACGGGCGAGCCTACAAGATCTTTTTCACAATGGGTGTCCGATCTCGCGACTCCACGTCGTCTTCGAGGGTGTGGTTGACCGTTTTGTGAACCGTAGGCCTGTCAACGGATCCGTGGGCCGACAAACGACGAGGAGATCGACATGACGACTTCGACCCCGCTGACCGCCTTGCCACGCGAAGATCGCCCCCGTGAACGCTTGCTGCGTGCCGGTGGCGCCGCTTTGACCGACGTCGAATTGGTCGCCGTGCTCTTGCGCACCGGTCGACGCGGCTGTTCGGCGTTGAGCTTGGCGCGCGCCCTGCTCGACGATCTCGGTGGTCTGATGGCGTTGGCCACCGCCGAGGAAACACGGCTACGACGCGCCGGGATGGGTGACGCCAAATGCGCCACCCTGATGGCCGCCGGCGAGATCGGTCGGCGTCTGGCGCGAGCCCGGGTGCCGATGCGTCGACCGGTCGACCAGCCCGACGCGGTGGCACGCTATCTGTTGCTGCGCTACGGCCGTCTCGATCAAGAGGTGATGGGCGCGCTCTTCGTCGATGTCCGTAACCGTCTGCTCGGAGAATCCGAGCTCTTTCGCGGCACCCTGCACCGCGCCGCGGTCGAGCCTCGAGCGGTGCTCAAAGAAGCGTTGGCGCGCAACGCCAGTGGCGTGGTGTTGTTCCACAACCATCCGAGCGGTGATCCGACACCGAGCCATGAAGATCTGGCTTTCACCCAGCGCATGGCGACCGCTGGGGAGGTCGTGGGCGTGCGTCTGGTCGATCATCTGATCCTCGGTGACGCCGGCCGCTGGGTCTCGCTCCGGCGTCTCGGGGCGTGGTAACTTTCCTTCATGACGGTGTCGAACGAATCACCCGACGACCCCCGCAACGACGACGCGCCCGCGGTGACGGCCGTGGCCGGCGGTAGCCTCGAGCTCGGTTTGGCGGACATCGCCAATCTACGCTGGGCGGCGGTCGATGTCAGCGCGCCGCTCGAAGAAGCTCGGCGTCGACTCGATCTATCACCGATCGCGGCGGTCGCGCTCGGCCGCGCCATGGCGGCGGCGGCTCTGCTCTTGCGTTTTACCACCAAGAACCTCGGTCGCGTGATCGTCGAAGTGGCCGGTGACGGACCGCTCGGACGGATCGTCGCCGAGGTCGACAGCGCCGGTCGCATGCGTGGCTTGGTCGGCGACCCTCATGTCGAGACACCGACCAGCGGTGAGCTCGAGATCGGTTGGGCGGTCGGCAGCGGTGTCTTCCGGGTGATTCGCGATAGTCCACGAGGTCGCTACACCAGTCAGGTCGCGCTCGAGAACGGCGAGATCGGTACCGATCTGGCGCATTTTCTCGAGCAGAGCGAGCAGATCCGTTCGGCCGCGCTGGTCGGCGTGCTGCCACGCCCCGACGGCATCGCCGCGGCGGGTGGTCTGGTGGTCGAAGCGCTACCGGGTACCGAGGCCATGGTGCTCGGTCGGCTCGAGGCCAACATCGCCGAGCTGCCCGGCGTCAGCACCGCGCTCGCCGATGGTGGCGTCGAAGCGCTGCGCACCGCGGTGATGGGCTCGTTCTCGAGCGAGGTCACCGAGCGTCTCGACCTGGCCTATGACTGCCCGTGCGAACGCGGACAGCTGCTCGAACGTCTCGGCACGCTCAGCGACGACGATGTCGATGATCTGGTCGACGCCGACGGTAGCTTCGAGCTCGAATGCGCCTATTGCGCCGACCGCTTCACCGTGCACCGTGACGAGCTGCGATCGATCTCCACGGACGACGAGAGCATGAACGTGAATTGACCGTAGACGTGAATTGACACCGCGAGATCGATCCGCGAGCACCGCGCTCGGGCTTCGCACGCCAGGCGCCGCCATCCAGGCCATCCTTCATCACCCGAGTCGAACCAGTATGGGCACTTTTCGGTTATGAGCACCTTTTACGTCACGACACCGATTTACTACGTCAACAGCCTGCCGCATATCGGCCATATCTACAGCACCCTGCTGGCCGACACCCTGGCGCGTTGGCATCGCATGGGTGGCGAGCGCACCTACTTCCTCACCGGTACCGACGAGCACGGTCAGAAGATCGAGCGTGCCGCCGCCGCCGAGGGCATCGCGCCGATCGCCCTGGCGGATCGCGTCGTGGCCCGCTACCACGAGCTGTGGCGAGAGCTCGGCGTGAGCCATGACGATTTCATCCGCACCACCGAGCCGCGTCATCGCGCCGGGGTGGAGAAGATCGTCGCGAGTATCGCCGCGTCCGGCGATTTCTACCTGGCGCGCCACGAGGGCTGGTATTGCGTCGCCTGTGAGATGTTCTACACCGAGAAGGAGCTGCTGCAGCCGGGCAATCTCTGCCCGATCCACGAAACCCCTTGTGAGTGGCGCTCCGAGGACAACATCTACTTCCGGTTGTCCAAGTATCAGGATCGCCTGCTCGAGTGGTACGACCAAGATCCGTCACCGATCCAGCCACGCTCGCGACGCAACGAGGTGCGTGCGTTCGTCGCCTCGGGGCTACGCGATCTATCGGTGAGCCGCGCCGGTCTCGAGTGGGGATTGCCGTTTCCCGATCATCCGGGACAGGCGATCTACGTCTGGCTCGACGCGCTGACCAACTACATCAGCGCCTTGGGCTACGGCGCCGACGACGACGAGCTCTACCAGAACCTGTGGCAAGAGGGCGATACGCGGCTGCATCTGATCGGCAAAGACATCCTGCGTCATCACGCGGTCTACTGGCCCGCGTTCTTGATGTCCGCCGGTCTGCCCTTGCCGACCACGGTCTACGCGCACGGCTGGTGGCAGCGCGACGGTCGCAAGATGTCGAAGTCGATCGGCAACGTGGTGCGACCCGACGATCTGGTGGCGCGTTTCGGCGTCGACAGTCTGCGTTATTACGTGCTGCGCGAGATGGTCTTGGGGCAAGACGCGTCGTTTTCCGACGAGGCTTTCATCGATCGCTACAACAGCGACCTGGCCAACGATCTGGGCAATACCGTCAGCCGTTTGGTGACGCTCTCGCGTCGCGCCTTCGACGGCCGGACACCACCCGAGCCGGAATCGATGCCGCTGCAGGCGAACGCCGAACGGGCGATCGCCGAGTTCGTCGAGGCGATGGACGGCATGCGTTTTCAAAAGGCGCTCGATGCCCTGTGGCGTCTGCTCAGCGAGACCAGCCAATATCTGGTCAGCAACGAGCCCTGGCGTTTGCTCAAGGACGAGACCGCCAAGCCGCAAGTCGCGACGATCCTCTACAACGCGTTGGAAGCGGTGCGGCTGGTCAGCGCCGCGCTGACCCCGATTCTGCCGGAGAAGTCACAGGAAGTCCTGCGAGCGATCGGCGCCGAATCGGTCACCGACCGTTCCGGTCTGAGCTGGGGAGGTTTGCCCGTTTCGGTCGAGCTCCCCAAAACCGCCCCGATGTTTCCACGCATCGACAAAGATGCGTATTTGACCGAGGAGAAGAACGTGGAGAGCCAAGACACCAACGAGACGGCCAAGGATGAAGCGCCCGCCGTCGAAGCCCGCCGCGAGCCGACGCCGCTCGACGAGCGGATCGGTATCGATCATTTCGCCGGTGTCGAGCTACGCGTGGCGACCGTTGAGGCGGCGGAGAAGGTCAAGAAATCGAGCAAGCTGCTCAAGCTCACCGTCGACATCGGTGAGGTCGAGTCACGCACCGTCATCGCCGGAATCGCCAAGGCCTACGCTCCCGACGAGCTGGTCGGTCGACAGGTGATCGTGGTCGCCAATCTCGCGCCGGCCAAGCTGATGGGCATCGAATCGAACGGTATGGTGTTGGCCGCCGAGGCGGATGGCAAGCCGGTCGTCCTGCAGCCGTCGGTCCCGGTGCCGAACGGGACCCGGGTCAAGTGATCGGGGTCATCGACTCGCATTGCCACCTGCAATCACTCCCACCCGAGGAGTGTGAGCGCGCCCTCGACGACGCGCGCGAGCGTGGTGTGCGGGGCTTCATGGTGCCAGCGGTCGATCTCGACGATGTCGATCGGCTGCTGGCGCTGTGTGAGCGTCATGACGACGTGTGGTGCGCGCTCGGCGTGCACCCGCACGCCGCGAAGAAGTGGCGTGGCGAGGAAGATGTTGCTCGGTTGCGCGATCTGCTCGGCGCGCCGGGCGTGGTCGCGGTGGGGGAGTGTGGTCTCGACTTCTTCTACGACAACTCGCCACGCGAGGCGCAATTCCGTGCCCTGCGCGATCAATGGCGACTGGCGCTCGAGCTCGATCTCCCGGTGGTGGTGCACAACCGCGACAGCAACGACGAGATGCTCGAGGTGGTTCGCGAGCCCGAGTTCAAGAATCTCCGTGGCGATTTCCATTCCTTCGCGGGTGGCGCGGCGATGGGCTCGGAGCTGCTCGATCGAGGCTTCTATCTCGGTCTGTCGGGCATGATCACCTTTCCACGCGCCGACAATGTCCGTGAGGTCATTCCGCGGACGCCCGAGTCACGACTCCTGGTCGAGACCGACACGCCGTATCTGGCGCCGGTGCCCTATCGTGGCAAGCCGAACCGACCGGCGTATGTCGTCGAGGTGCTCGACCGGCTGGCCAGCGAGCTCGGCTCGACGCCACAGATGGTCGCCGATCGAACCTCCGACAATTTCTTCCGTCTCTTCGACAGAGCCGCTCCGGCCGACGCCTGAGGCCCCATGGCCGATACTCCCGGGCGCGTGGCATCGACATGGTGGTGGCTCACCGGCCTCACCCTCGGCGCCCTCGCGCTCCGGCTGACCGGTCTCGATCGCTTCCTGCTGTGGGAAGACGAGGCGGCGACATGGTATTTCGCCCGTCTGATCGTCGACCGTGGCCCGAGCGCCGCGCTCACCCTCGAACCGACACCACCGCTCTATTACGGCGCGCTCGGCCTGTGGATGCAGTGGTTCGGCGATGCGCCGTTCGTCATGAGGCTGCCGAGCGCGCTGGCCGGGGTCCTGGCGGTACCGATGGTATTCGTGCTCGGCCGGCGTCTTTTCGACGCCAAGGTGGCGTGGGTGGCGGCGTGTCTCATCGCCATCCATCCCCTTCACGTCTTCATCAGTCGCGAGGCCCGGGTGTATCCGTTTTTGGTGCTCGCCGTGCTCGTCGCGATCGGGTGCGCATGGCGGGCGATCGAGCACGATCGGATCATCGATTGGGCAGCGTTGTCGCTGACGCTGATCTTGGCCTGCTACAGCCATTTCTACGGCATGTTCCTGATCATGGCGTGTGGTCTGCTGGTGGTCTTCGCGAGCCGTGGATGGCCGAGTCGGATCCGTGGGGTGGTGGCGGTCGGCGTGGCCGGCTTAGCGTTTCTGCCCTACGTGCTCTTCACCCTGCCGCATCTGCGTGAGAGCGGCGCCGCCTGGTCGGTGGAGCAGTTCTATCGGATCTTCCCGGCGTTCGAGGCGTTGCCACCGGTCTTCGAGCTGACCCTGTTCGGCGCTGGTTATCACCTCCTGATGCGCGAGCTGGCTCACCCGCCGACCCCCGAGGTGCTGCGCTTGCTCGCCTTGCTCGCCCAGGCCGTGGCCATGGTCGGCGCGGTCGTGGTGGCGCGGGCCCGTGGCTGGCTTCGACCCTTGGCGTTTGTCGTCGTGCCGTGGTGGATCCTGATCCTGGTGCCGTGGGCGATCACCCGCGCCGGTCGGGTGATCTTTCAGCCCGGACGTCACGACGTCTACGTGATCGGAGTCGTGGTGCTGGTGCTCGCGGTCGCCATCGGCGCATGGTGGGCCGGGTCGTGGCGTGGACGCACGGTGGCGGCGGTGGTGATGACGGTCTTGGTGCTCGGTGCGAGCCATCGCTTGCTCGCCACGGCGGTTCATCCCGTGAACACGAGCTTTGTCGACACCGCCACGTGGTTGACCACCCACGCCGAAGACGACGACGTCGTGGTCACCACCGGGGTTCGACGATTGATCACCGAGTACTATGTACGCCAGCAGGCGAGCGAGGTCGTGGTGCGGTCGTACCCACCGAGCACCGACCAGCATCCAGGGTGGTCCGACCCTCTGACCCTGGTGGAAGATCTCCCGGCGCTCGAAGCCGAGGCCAGCCAGCTCGTCGCCGAGCTCGGTGCGCTTCCCGATCACGCAACCGTGTGGGTGGTGGTGCGTAACTATGGCGACCGACGCACCTCGCTGCCATGGCAGGTCGACCGACCGCTCTTCGCGGCGCTCCGCGACGCGGGCTGGTGGCCGCTGACGCTCGACGACGACGCGAGTCAAAACCGCATTCAGGGTTATCGAAGATCGACCGAGGATGGCTGAGACGACACATGGTTGAAAGTAACGAAGCCCGGCTGGTGCTCTTGGCCAGCGTGATCGTGACCGCTCTGCTCTACGTGGTGCCCGGTGGCCGCATGGTGTCGTATCCGCTGCTGCTCTTGTCGACCCTGGCGCACGAGCTCGGGCACGGCGTCGCGGCGTGGATGGTCGGTGGCTCGTTCGAGCGCTTCATGATGGCGCCCGATGGTTCGGGTGTGGCGTTCTCACGGATCGCCGACAATCGCTTGGCGCGTGCCGTGGTCGCGGCGGGTGGCTTGGTGGGGCCGGCGGTGGTCGCCGCGCTCTTCTTCGTCTTCGGCCGCACCATGCAGGGCGCGCGCTGGACCCTGACCCTCACCGTGGTGGCGTTGTCGATCTTCTTGGTGCTGGTGGTGCGTGGCTGGTTCAGCGTCGTCTTCGTGATGGTGGTGATCGGGCTCGGGGGCGCGGTAATCGCCTGGGCGTCGCCACGGATTCTCCAGCTGGTGTTGATCTTCGTCGCCGTGCAGCTTTCCCTGGCGGTGTTCTCCCGGGGTGATTATTTGTTCACCCCTACCGCGCAGACCGCGCAAGGACCGATGCCGTCGGACGTCGGTCAGATGGCCCAGGCCCTATTTTTGCCCTATTGGTTTTGGGGTCTGGTGTGTGGCGGTTTCTCGGTCGCGGTACT
>JBCDBH010000277.1:0-7987 GCA_039184055.1 Acidobacteriota bacterium | reverse complement strand
CTCGAACGTGGGTGGGTCACCGGCGAGCAGTTGATGCGCGCGGTCCAGGCACAGGATTCGGTGGGTGGACGAATCGGTACCCATCTTCTCGAAATGGGTGTGCTCGACGAAGCCACGCTCTTGGCCGTGCTCGCCGAGCAGCTCGGGGTGTCGGCGGTCGGCGTCAAGGCGCTCGACGGCATCCCGTCAGCGGTGGTCGAGATGATCCCCGCTCCTGTGGCCAGTCGTTGTCTTTCGGTGCCCTTCGCCGCCGACGAGCACACGATCGACGTCGCCACACCCAACGTCCACAACCTCGATCACCTCGATGAGATCGCCTTTTGCTCCAACCGCCGCGTGCGTCCCCATGTCGCCAACGAGGTTCGCGTACACGAGGCCTTGGCGCGCTACTGGAGCATCCCGCTCCCCGAACGTTTCTCGCTCCTTCTCGCCCGCCTCGACGGTAGCCGCTACGTCTGGAACGGGTCTGAGACGACCGCCGAAGCCGCGTCGAGTATGGCTTCATCGACCTCGGCCGCTCCCCGCGACACCAGCCTTTCGGACGACGATCGAGACATCCTCGCGACCCGCGACGACCATGTGGTCACCGTGGCGACCCGTCCAGCCAGTCACGAGCTCGGTCTGACCGGGCTCGAACAGCGGTTGCGCGGCGTCACCAGCTCGGCGACGATCGGCAATTTGCTGCTGCAATATTTGATGCAGAGCTTCTCACGCGCCGCGCTCTTCAAGATTCAACGCCAGCAGGTGGTCGGCTGGTTGACGCGAGGCAACACGGTCGACGATGCCCATTTCGGCGACTTCGCGCTGAGCCTCGACGAGGCCTCCGTGTTCGCCGACCTCGCCGGCGGTAGCCAGCTCCATGTCGGTCCGCTTCCCGCGACCCCTCCTCATCTGACGTTGGCCACCTGCTGGGGTGGCACTCTCCCCGCCGAATCCGTGCTCATGCCGGTCCGTCTGGGCGACAAGCTCGTCAGCGTGCTCTACGGAGATCGTGGCGATCAGGGTCTCGCCGGGCTCAATGTCGAACGCTTCGACCGTCTCCGAGGCATCGCCGCGGCCGCCTTCGAACGCGCCATCCGCGCCCGGCGCGCCGACAGCGGCGCCCACCGGGCACCGCGTTGACGCCCTCCGCGACCGTGCTAAGCTCTGGCCCCTTTCGTCAACCAAGCCGGAGTTAGCCGTGATCAAAGCCGATATCGTCAATCGGGTCGCCGAGACCGCCGATGTTCCGCGTGTCAAAGCCGCCCTGGCCGTCGACACCATCTTCGCCACCATGAAGGAGGCCCTTCAGGACGGTAAACGGATCGAGCTGCGTGGCTTTGGCGTCTTTCAAGTGCGCGACCGCAAAAAAGGCGTCGGCCGCAACCCGAAGACGGGTGTCGAGGTACCGATCACTCCCGGCAAAACGGTGCGTTTCAAACCGGGTAAGGATCTGAAGAGTCTCTGATCCAACCGTACCCGACGCCGTCCGTCCCATTCTCCGGGACGATCACGTTTCTAGAACAAAGGTCACGGGCCCGTCGTTGACCAGCTCGACCTTCATATCAGCACCGAACCGACCAGTGGCCACCGCTTGCCCCGCCTGACGCAACCGGTCGACCACCCGATCGACCAACGGTTCCGCCACCGCCGGTGGCGCGGCATCGAATGACGGTCGTCGCCCGCGTGCCAGCGGCTGCCCGGCGAGCGTGAATTGCGACACCACCAAGAACCCGCCACCCGCCTGCTCGGCATTCCGGTTCATCTTGCCGGCATCGTCGGCGAAGATCCGTAGCGTGGCGAGCTTCTCCGCCAGGCGATCGGCCGCTTCCGACCCATCACCGTTCTCGACTCCGACCAGCACCAATATGCCACGCTCGATGGCGCCGACGGTCTCACCGTCCACCACCACCGATGCGCGGCTCACCCGTTGCAATACAGAACGCATAAGGCCGGTATGATAGCCCGTTCAAAGACTCGAGGAGACCACGGACCATGCTCAACAAAGTGTTTCTGATCGGCAATCTGGGGCGAGACCCCGAGATGCGCTCCACCCAGAGCGGTCAACAGCTCGCCACCTTCAGCATTGCCACCAGCCGGCGGTGGCGTGACCGCGACGGCAATCGGCAAGAACAAACCGAGTGGCACAACATCGTCTGCTGGGGACGTCAGGCCGAGGTTGCCGGTCAGTATTTGACCCGCGGCAAACAGGTCCACATCGAGGGCCGGATCCAGACGCGCTCTTGGGACGATCGCGAGACCGGTGAGAAGAAATATCGCACCGAAATCGTCTGCGACAACTTCCAAATGCTCGGTGGCCGCGGCGGCGGTGGTGGCGGCGGTGGCGGCTACGACCAGGGCGGCGGTGGAGGCTACGGCGGAGGCGGTGGCAACTACGGCGGCGGAGGCGGTGGTGGCAACTACGGCGGCGGAGGCGGCGGTAACTTCGGCGGTGGTGGCGGAGGCGGAGGCGACTTCGGCCCCGAACCGGACGACGACGACATCCCGTTCTGATCCAGCCCGCCCAACGCAAAAGGCGCGTCCCCATCGGACGCGCCTCCATCCGGCCGGCATCCACCGGCCGGTCCTCCCGCCTCGACATCCCGCTCGGGAATGTCTCAGCCTAGAGGTCTCCCGACCTAGAACCCTTCGAGCAGGTCGATGATCAAGGTCTCGGCGAATTCCTCGGCGGTCTCCTCGATCGCCTCGGTTTCGCGCTCGACGAAATCGAGCCCCGCATCCTCGACCGGATAATCACGCCGGAAGAGATAGCGCGCGTTGGCCCAGATCACCTCGGCTTCCTCTTCGGGTTGTCCGATCGCCGGCACACGTTGAAAACGCATATTGGCGGTGATCTCGATCTCGAAGTTGGTCGCCAGCCCCTCCGCGTTGTAGGTCACCGGGCGGACACGGAAGCCGATCACGGTGCCGCGAAGCAATGCATCGGCGCTATCCGGGCTGTTGACCACGTCGAACCGCCGCCGCAACACCAGCTCGTCGGCCAACGCCTGCGTCAGGATCTGCCCCAGCTGGGTGCGTGCGGTGGCGTTCTCGAGCGGCTCGACATAGATCTCACGAATATCCTCGGGCAGGTTGCTCGCCGTGCCGACGAGAGCATAGCCACAACCAAACAAGCTCATCGCGGTGACGATCAACACCGCGGACAGCAGCATCGGGCGAACGGTTCTCCACATCATCCATCTCTCCTCGGCGTCATCAGTCTCTAGCATCGGTCGTGGCGCCGCCAACGCTCTGACCGAGCGCCGCCAACGGCACATAGAGAGCGGAGCGTACCCGCCCTTCGAGCTCGACCACACGGGTCACCGTGCGCCAACCGGCGAGCTCGAGTCGAAGGGTATACCGACCCGGATCGAGACCGACGAAAATCGCTTCACCGGCTTGCAATGCGCGGGTATAACGCACCGTTCGACCCTCCAACACGGCGAGTCCGGCCAGCCGTCCCTCGACGTGGATCCGCAGCGCCGCCGCCAGCTGGCGACCGTCTCGGCGTCGCGCGGTAATCCCCGGCGCGCCGCTCGGGAAGAGATCCACCGCGGCCAGTCGGCGCTCGCGTTCGAGCAACAAACCGGTCGACGGCTGCGGGCCGACGACGTGTTCCGAAGCCAAACGCACGTAGGTCGCCGGTACGTAGAAATGGCTGACCAGCGGATCGCTGAACAACCAACCGACGTCCGGTAGCTCGAGCTCGACCCAGCGATGATAGCCGTTCGCACCGACCAAGCGGAAATCGTCATCGCCGACGACGTAGCCCGCGACCTCTCGCGCTTCGATGCCGACAGCGCGCAGCAGACCGACGGTGAGACGTGCGACCCCGGTGCAATAGCCGCTTCGGCGCGCCAGCACGTCACCGGCGGCCTGTGATTGTGAGCGATCGAGCTCGTAGTCGATATTGCGCGCCACCCAACCGAGAATTCGCGACGCGGCGGCGTAGTGCGTTCGCGCGCCGGTCACCGCGACGCTCGCCACGCGGGTCACCGGATCGTCCGTATCGAGATCGTCGGGTAACGAAAAAGAAGTCTCGCTGGCAAAGGGCGCGGCGTCGACCCGGACTCGCGCCACGCCATCTTCCACCGACAGACGATAGCCGGCGTTCTCATAGGCTCGCACCACGGTGCCTTCGGGCACCAATACCGTGGCGCGATCCTGGCCTTCGACCGCGACTCCCGTCGCCGGTGCCGCCGCCGCCATCACCACGCCACTGACCAGCATCATCGTGGTCCACAGCGCGGCCGTCAGCTGGTTCATGCCTTGCCTTCGTCGCCGCTGACCGTGGCCGGTTGGCGTTGACTCTTGAGCACGCCGTCGAGCAGCCCGTTGACGAACCGCCCCGAGCTCTCGGAACCGAATTTCTTCGCCAGCTCGATCGCCTAGTCGACGATCACGACATGGGGCACACCTTCCTCGTGCAGCATCTCGTAGATCGCCAGTCGCAAAATGTTGCGATCGATCGCCGGCATCCGTTCGAGACGCCAATTCTCGGCGTGACGTCGAATCTCGGCATCGAGCAGATCGTGATGATCGACCGTGCCACGCACCAGGCGGCGGGCGTAGTCGAACGCCGCTTCGGCCTGTCGCAAAGCAGCACGACGGGCTTTGTCACGACGCCGCTCGGCGGCTTCGTCGCTTTCGTCTTCACCTTTACGGACGGTGGTCTCGGCGAGGTAGTCGGCGACATCGAAGCTCGCAAACACATCGTCGAGCGACGCGCCACCCTGCTCTTGTTGATAGAGCATCTGTACCGCCATCTCGCGTGCGCGACGGCGTTTGCCGGCTCGGCTCATGATCGATCGCCGCGCAACTGCGCCAGCACGTCCACCATCTCGAGCGCCGCCGCCGCGGCGTCCCAGCCTTTGTTGCCCGCTTTGCCGCCGGCGCGTTCCTCGGCCTGCGACGACGTGTCACAGGTGAGCACGCCAAAACCGACCGGGATCCCGTGCCGTTCCGATACCGCCGCCACACCGGAGCTACATGGCCCGGCGACGTAGTCGAAATGCGGTGTTTCGCCACGGATCACGACGCCGAGCGCCACCAGGCCGTGCCAATTTCCCTGGGCGGCCAAGCGATCGAGCGTCAACGGAATCTCCCAGGCTCCGGGAACCCGGACGACGAGCAGATCGTCGATCGATCCACCGTGTCGAACCAGGCAATCGATTGCGCCATCGATCAGCAAAGAGGTGATTCGTTCGTTGAAACGCGACGCAACGATCGCGAAACGCTTGCCGGCGGCGTCGAGCCGCCCTTCGATGACAGTTGGATCGTGCATACCAGCCCGCGGCGATGAGGTGGACGGTGAAAAGTCGAGGAGGAGGTTGATCGGGACAGCGATTGATCGGATCAGCGGCGAAGCTGAATCACCGGTAGGCCGACCGGCAACCAGAGGAACAACGGAGAAAGAAATGGTCGGGACGGCGAGATTCGAACTCGCGACCACCTGAACCCCATTCAGGTACGCTACCAGACTGCGCCACGTCCCGACACGAGAAGTTTACCGACATCGCCAGGGTGAGCAAAGCACCCAGCCAACGCCGCGAGCCGCCAATACTACGAGGTAACCACCGGCTCAGACAAGTGTTCGAGCAAAGCCCGAGCACGATCGAGCGCCTCCTCGATACCCCGGCGTAGCTCGGCACGGGCCGCCATCGCCGCCTCGACGGCGCCATCCTCATCATGATCGACGTCGTCCTGATCGAAGTCGTCACGATCACCATCGTCATCGCCACCGGCCGCGTCGAGCTCGGCGCGCAGGTTCTCGAGCTCGGCCTCGGCCGCCGTGGCGCGCGCTTCCGCTTTCTCGGATGCCAACCGCGCCTCGCGCGCTCGCGCCGTCGCCTGCTCGGCATCGCGTCGCGCCGCTTCCAGCGCCTCACGCAGCTCGTCGTCGTCGCTCGCCTCCACGTCCGCGCCCTCTCCCTCGTCGGTATCGCCGGCCAGCTCGGCCTCCAAACGTTTGCGCGCGCCGGCGATCGTATAGCCCTCGTCGTAGAGAAGCTCCTTGATCCGGCGAATCACCTCGAGCTCGGAATCCTCGTAGGTACGCTGCCCCGACTTGTTTTTTTCCGGGCTCAGGAACGGAAATTCGCTCTCCCAATAACGCAGCACATAGGGGGCGATGTCGAGTTGCTTACATGCCTCGCCGATACGGTAGTAACGCTTCTTCGCCAATCCTGCCTCCTCGCCACTCCAGCTCACGCAATCGGAATTCACGTACTCGTGACGAAAGAGTTTATCTGAGATGTCTGGACAAGCTTCTTTTCATCGTTTGCGGATCACCAGGCGAATCGGCACCCCGGCCAGGTCGTAGGTTTCACGCAATCGGTTTTCCAAATAACGACGATACGGATCGCTGCGTTTGAGCGTCCGGTTGGCGAAGAGCATGAAGGTCGGTGGCGCCTTCGACACCTGGGTGGTGTAGAAGAGCTTCCACGGCTTGCCCTGATTGTGAGGCGGGCTGTGGCGCGCGATCTGACGCTCGAAAAAGCGGTTGAGCTCGCCGGTACCGAGCTCGAGATTCTGACGCTCGAGCACATCGTCGACCGCCGGTAGCAGCCGATCGATCCGCCGCCCCGAGAGCGCCGAAACATTGACCCGCGCCGGCTCGGTGAGTACCTCCTGCAGACGTGGCCAATCCTTCTCGAGCTCTTCGCGTGCTTCTTCGTCGAGCAGATCCCATTTGTTGAGCGCCACGATCACCGGTCGCCCGCGCTCCCAGGCGTCACCACCGATGGAGAGATCACCGGTGCGGATGCCCTGTGACGCGTCGAGTACCAGCACCGCGACATCGGCACGCTCGATCTGGCGACGTGCGAAGAGCACGGCGAGCGCCTCGGCGTCTCCGGTCACCTGACTCCGTCGTCGAATTCCGGCGGTGTCGATCAACCGATACTGCCGTCCGTCCTGCTCGAGCACGCTGTCGATCGGATCACGCGTCGTGCCCGCGACCGGGGACACCAGCGTGCGATCCTCACCGAGCAAACGATTGATCAGCGACGATTTGCCGACGTTCGGTCGCCCGACGATCGCGATCGATGGCATGTCGTCATCTTCGATCGGCGCCTCGACCTTCGGCAGCAGCGCCCGCACCGCGTCGTCGAGATCACCGATGCCCAAGCCGTGCTCGGCCGACACCAAGACCACCGGATCGACGCCGAGCTGGTAGAACTCACCCCAGCCCTCCATCGCCGCCTTCGTATCGCTCTTGTTGACCACCAGCACCGTCGGCTTGGCGATCATGCGCAGCTCGTCCCACACTCGTTGATCGGCGGTGGTGAGCCCTTCCTTGCCATCGACCATGAAGAGCAGCACGTCGCTCTCCTCGATCGCCAGCGCCACCTGCTCGCCCAACCCGAGCGGATCGTCACCCGGCACCAGACCGCCGGTATCGATCAACGCCGCCGGCTGCCCGTCCTCGAGCTCGAAACGTCCGGTGATGCGATCACGCGTCACCCCGGGCTGATCGTGCACGATCGCCTGACGTTTGCCGATCAAACGGTTGAAAAGCGTCGATTTGCCGACATTCGGTCGGCCGACGATGGCGAGAGTCGGAAGAATGGTCAAGTCTCAGGGCTCTTCGAGCACGGCGCGGAAATACACCAGCCAGCGCTCGGCGAGCTCGCCGTCGCCTCGTTTGAGCTGGTATTGCACCCGATAACGCAGGTCTTCGTAACTGTTGACGAGCTCTTCGCTACCCACGGCCCGCACATCGACATCCCACAGCTCGACCACGGTGGCGTAGATCGTCGTGCGATCGGCACTGGTCTTCTCCACCGTCAGCTGCTCGAGTCGGTTGTCGTAGAACTGCCCACGATCGGCGAGCTGTTCCACCAGCGCCGCCACCGAAGCGATTTCCTTGGGCGCGGCGTAATCGGTCAGCAGCGTGGCGTCGCCTTCCTTGTATGCGGCGGCGAGCTGGGGCAAATACGCGCGAAGCGCGGCGTCGGCCTCGGCGCGGATGGCCTGCGGGTCGGCATCGGCGCCACCATCGACGGCG
>JBCDBH010000276.1:0-7995 GCA_039184055.1 Acidobacteriota bacterium | reverse complement strand
GTGAGTGGCTTCGCCACCTCGAGCCGTGGTTTCGTCGATCTCAAGGTCGATCCGTCGAACACCAGCCGCCTCTACGCTTCGCATTTCGGCAGCTCGCTCTTGACGCGTCGCGTGTGGCGTTCGACCAACAGCGGTGCTACCTGGACCGAGCTTGGCGCCGCCCAAGGCCTGCCGACCACCAACTTGCGCCGGATCGAGCTCGGTATCGGTACCGATGGTGTGGTCTACGCCGCGGTGGCCAACGCCGCGGACCAAACCAACGGTCTTTATCGCTCGCCAGCGGGTGGCAATGCCTTCGTCAAGACCGCTTCGAACACCGCGTTCATCGAGCGTCAGGGCTGGTACGACCTGGCGGTGGCGGTCGATCCGAACAACTCGAACGTCGTCTACATGGCGGCGGTCGATCTCTTTGAAACCAACAACGCCGGTACCACCATCACCAAGAAGTCGGTTTGGAATCCTGGATCGGGTCAGCTCAACGATTGGGTTCACGCCGACCATCACGTGATCACCTTCGATCCGGTCGATTCTTCGATCGTCTACGTCGGTACCGATGGCGGTATCTACAAGTCGACCGATGGCGCCGAGAACTTCCGTGGCCTCAACAACGATCTCCGGGTGGCGCAGTATTACGGCATCGCGGTGAGCCCGGACGGTGAGCGCGTGCTCGGTGGCACACAGGACAACGGCTCGCATCTTTGGGTCGGTGACGAGCGCGTATGGATCGACATCTCGGGCGGTGACGGTGGTTATAGCGGCTGGGATCAGCAACAAGACCAGTTCATCTACGGCTCCTATCCGGGTGCCTCGCCGCTCTGGGGCTCGAACGATGGTGGCTCGTCGATCTCCACGTTCACCGTTCCGGATCCGGGTGGCGCGTCGTTCATTCAGCCCTTCACGCTTGATCCCAACGATGGCAACCGGATGATCGTCGGTACCGACAACATCTTCCTGAGTGAGAACATCCGCAGCTTCCCGGGTCAGACGTTTACCGACGCCTCGGGCCCGCTCGGCACGGTCTCGGCGACCACGATCAGCCCGGTCGACGGTCGGGTGGCGTACGCGGGTACCACTGCCGGTGCGATCTTCGAGACCACGGGTCTCGGTCTCGGTGGCGCGTTCACCTCGGTCGACACGATCGCCATGCCCAATAGCCCGGTCAACTGGGTCGAGGTCGATCCCAATGACGGTGATCACCTCTACGCCGCCTTTGGTGGTTACGGCCCCGATCGTCTGTGGCGTAGCGTCAACGGTGGCGCGAGCTGGGTCTCGGTCCATGGCAATCTGCCGGAAATTCCGATGTGGTCGGTGCGGGTCGATCCCAACGACTCGGACCGCGTGTGGTTGGGTAGCGAGCTCGGCTTGTGGGTCACCGAGGACGTCACCGCCGAGGCGCCGTCCTGGGTCAACTACGATTACGGTGTCGCGCTCACCCGGATCCAACAGATCCACTTCGCGAGCAACGGTGATTTCTATCTCGGCACCCACGGTCGAGGCATCTACCGTGTGTCGCTCAACCCCTTCGTGACCGAGCTGACCTCGGTGGTCGACAGCGGTTGCACGCTCGACGATGGCTATCTCGACGCCGGTGAGACCGCGACTCTCAACGTCGACTTCACCAACACCAGCGGTGACGACCTGAGCAACGTCATGGCGACGCTGAGCTCGACGCATCCGAGTGTCGATGTGACCACCGCAGTCGCCAATCTCGGCACCATCGATGCCGGAACCACCGAGTCGGGTAGCTTCGGTGTCGAGATCGGCGCGCTCACCACATGTCTCGATCCGGCCGACTTCGCGATCGCTTTCACGTGGGACGGCGGCGGCGCGGCCACCGCCGACTTCGAGCTCATCCTCGGCGCCGATCCGGTGATCGGAACCGCGCCGTTCGTCGAGGATGCCGAAGACGCGATGACCGCGTACACCACCGAAGCGGCCCTCGGTACCGATGATTGGGGTACCGTCACCGATCCGGTGACCCCCGCCAATGATGTTTGGTTCTCCGCCGATGTTCCTGCCTTCACCGACAAGTCGCTGGTGTCGCCGTGGATGGACGTGCAGGCTGGAACCACCACGGTCACCTTCGATATTCGCTACGACATGGAAGGTGCCCCGGCGCAGTATTGGGACGGCATGGTTCTCGAGCTGCGTACCGAAGATGGCGTTTGGATCGATATCGGCAACCTGAGCACGGTGCCGTACGACGGTGAGCTGTTCAACAACAACACCGCGCCCCAGCGTCCGGCATGGTCCGGCTCGCAGACCACCTGGCGTGCGGCGACGGTCGATCTCGGCAGCACCTACAACGGTCAGCGGGTTCAGATCCGCTTCCGGGTCATCTGCGACACCAATGCCGCCAACCCTGGTGGTGGTGTGTGGCTCGACGACATCACGGTGACCAACGTCGAATGGCTCGACGCTCTCGACTGCAACCAATTCGGTTGCGCGTTGATCTTCACCGACAGCTTCGAGTCGGGTGATACGTCGTCCTGGTCGTCGACCGTGAACTGAGCTGAGCTCGGTTCGGAAATGCGAAAGGCCCGGCGTGAGCCGGGCCTTTTCTTTTGCGCTGAACGGGTGAGCCGAGCGTCAGCTGGTAAGCGTCAGCCGTAAGGAATGATCATCCAGGGAAGGGCATAGAGCTCGGCAACGAGGCCGCGGAAACGTATTTTCCAGCGGTTGGGGTCGAGCACTTTGTCGATCGCTTCACGGTTGTCTTCCGTGGCGAAATCGAGGCTTGCCGACCACGCGCGCAGATCGGCGAACGTGATGGCGCGACCGCCCTCGAGGGTGCAAAGAGGACGGCGGCTCTCGATCATCTCCTGGACGGTCGCCAAGTGGTCAGCGACGTGCCGCCAGTGGTAGTGATTGCGGTGCATGCGAGCTCGTTGAAGCTCGACATCGCAACAGCGGATGGCGAGGATGACCAGGAAGTCTTCCGCTTCACAGGCACGGATAGACGCTTCGGTTACCGCTCTGATTTCGGCTTCGGCGCGATCAAAGTCGTTACGGCTGTAGAAATAGTAGGCGGTGGCGTTGTGGTACCACGGTCGGTAGGCGTCGAGAAGGGTCGGCTGATCCGCGCTCGCCAAAGCGGTGTTCTCGGGCGCCAGCGATTGCAGCAGATCCCAACCTTCGTCGAATCGGCGCTGGAGTAGGAGGCGGAGAGCGTCGTGGATCGACTCGATCAGATCCTCGGCACCGAGTGCATGAAAGCTCTCGACCCACGTCCGACCACGCTCGTTGGCCAGGGCGACGAGGTTGATCCATCCATCCGAGCCGGCAATATCGGCTTCCGTAATGCCTGGGCGACTCATGTCGACTGCGCCACCGGGATGAGCGAGAACGGTTTCGTGGATTCCGGAGCGACGGACCGGAGCAAGAGGTGGTGTGTATAGGCTTCGTCCGAAGGGCTCACACCCAATTGATTGGCGATGCCGTGAAAGAGTTTGAAGAGGCTCGGAAAGACCGGTGACGGCGCATAGGGATCGCTCCGATAGGTAGGGTCGTCTCCAAAAGAGGCTACGTGATCGACCAAAGCCTGTACGGCCGGGCTGAAATCGCCGTTGGAATCGAATGTCGCGCCGTCGTTCCAAGCCGCTGCCGACCATGCCGAAAGGCGTTCGAGCAACTCGGGCCGGCGGGCGCAGAACTGATCGAATCGTCCGAGAATCGTCTCGGCCGCGTCGGCTTTCACGTTGACCTTGAGCGACGGATAGCGAATCAGCCAATCACGATGATACGCAAGGTAGTCGGAACGTTCTTCGATCGCCGTGAGACCGGTAATCAGAAGACGGAGAAGGGTACTTTGCCGTTCGTTCGCCAGCTCGCCTTCGGCTGCCACGGTGAGGAGCTCCGCGCATCCTTGGCTGAGCCCACGGGTCAACAAGGTGGCAAAGGTGTCGTCATCGATCAAGGGACGGGCGCCGAGTGACACGGGACTGCGGCGATAGGTGGTCCTAGACAACGTGCGGTCGTCATGCACCTGCCGGTCTTCGGGATCGAGCGGAGGCTTTCGTAGGTTGCCCCACCAGCTTTTCCCACGTTCCGGCGTTGCCTCGGGTTGTGAAGCGAGGACCGGTTCGAGTGTATGTTCGAGCTGGTGCCAAGCGGGCTCACCCAGGGTATCGGGACCATGAACCCGTATCGCAAGGTGCTCGCCACCGAGGTCGTAGCGCACGAGCCAAAGATAGGCTTCCGCCGGGGGCTCGAGGTGTTGCCAAAAAGGAACGATACCGTCGGTGAGCACTTCGTCGAGTTGGCCAGCGGCATAGATGCTGGCGCTCATCACGGGATCCGCTGTTGTCACAAGAGACATTGGCCTTAGCGTAGCGAGCCTCGTGAGAAGGGTCAATCGCTCTGCTACCCTTACGATCATGAACAAAGAGATTTTGTCGCGTCGACTGCGTACGGACCTCGAGCGACTGGTGTCCGGAAAGGTGGCGGACGATGCGGCGAGCATCACCGCGGTTTCGACCGATTATGGTGGCACGGTCGTCAAGACTCCAAAGGTGGTGGTGAGCCCGCGCGACGCATCCGAGGTTGCAGCGGTCGTCGCCTATGCCTATCAGCACGATCTACCGATTTCGCCACGTGCTGGGAGCTTTGCCTTTTCGGGGCAAGCGCTCAACGAGGGCGGTGTGGTGCTCGACATGCGCGGTCTCGACGCGTTCGACATCCTCGGTCAGAGCGCGGACCGCTGTATCGCCGACGCTGGAACGTTGTGGAAAGACGTGGTCGGCGCGGCGCTCACGCGTCGTCGCGTTCCTCCCGTGCTGACGAGCTATCTGGGCACCAGCATCGGGGGAACTTTGTCCGCCGCCGGTTTTGGTAACGCCAGCTTTCGCCACGGCACGCAGCTCGACCACTGCCTCGAGCTCGAGGTGGCGGGCCACGATGGGGAGCTGGTGCGATGTAGTCTCGATGAGAACCGTGATCTATTCGAGCTTGCTCTCGGTGGTTTCGGTCAGTTCGGGGTGATTACCCGCGCGGTCGTACGGCTTCGGCCGTGTGCGCTTCGAACGCGCACCTATTTTCTGCAATATGTCGATCTAGAGACCCAGCTCGCCGATCAGCGCCGGCTGATGACGGAGCAGCGAGTCACGTTCATGGATGGCATTGTCCGCTCGTGTCTTCACGGTGCGCGCCTCGGAGAGCGAGGTCCCGAGCGACTCTATTCGTATCTCTATCCGCTCACGTTGACCGTCGAGGCCGACGATGAAAGCACGATCGACGATCAAGCGGTGCTCGGTGATCTCGGTTTCTCCCGCTGGGTCTACGCCGATGATTTGTCCATGGCGGATTTTCTCTTGATGGGCACACCGGCCGGAGAACCCAAAGCCACGACGTCACTCGCTCAGATCTTTACGGACGTGTTGCTGCCTTGGGAGGAGGTCGAGTCTTTCTTGGGTAAGGTCGAGCGGCACGTCTTGCCGCGAACGGTCAATGTCGAGCACGTCAGGCTCGGCGCGGTGCCACGGGCCGCGCTCACCCGACCGATGCTGCGTGTTCCCGAGTCCGAGCACATCATGGGACTGGGGATCTATACCGCAACGCCACGGAGGCTCGCGGATCACAACCTGGCCATGGCTCAGGGGTTCGTCGATCTAGCGATGAAGGTGGGAGCGACCTATTACCTCACCGGCGCGGTACGACTCGACGAGGCGCGCTATCAGCGCCAATTCGGTGACGACTGGCCCAGAGTGCTGGCGGGCAAGAGGCAGTACGATCCGAAGGGGCTATTCAATCCAGGGTTTTTTGCTCGTTGAGAGTGGGGCTCGGGCCGCGTGGCGGTTCCAGGGCAAGCAGCGACGGCACGCGTCGAGGCTCGGCGAGCCGCAGCAAGCCGTAACCGACACCGGCGAGTCCAACCATCAACCCAGGACTCTCGACTTCCATCGGCAGACCGCAGCGCCAGCCGTACTCTGAGATCTCGGTGGCCAAGCGGGTGGCTTGCGTATCGATGATCTCGTGCAACCAGTCGGCATGGGTGGTTGTGGCGGCGACTCGCAGGATGTCGAGATTGCCTAGATCACCATGACATAGCGAATGATTCAGACCGAAACCATGGGCGGTGGTGGCGCGTAGCGCCAGCTCGAGATCTTCTCGGCACTCGGCGTTGTCCTCGTGACGCAACACGAGGGTTCGGCCGAGGCCGATTCCAGGGGCGCCGTGGCACCAATAGTAAAGATCATGCGGCTGTTTGGCGTCGGTGCGTAAATCGGGCCAGTTACCATGCTCAGGAGAAAAAAGACCGCGTTCGTACCGAAGTGCCTGGTGAGCGACCTCGAGAAAGCGACCTTCGTCGACGCGCGCCGCCAGCTCGACGAGCGCGGTGGCGATTCCCGCCGTGCCGTGGGCGAAACCAGCGAGTGGGACGGTTGCCTCGGGACTGGTGAGCCAGCTGGCGCCGTTTTCGTCATGTCGAGCATGGGCAAGCAGGTGATCGCCACATCGCACCATGGTTTCGAGAATGGCCGGTCGCGGGCGCATGTCGTGGATTGCCGCCAAAGCCAAGATCGTTCCAGCGGCGCCGTGAACCACATCGAAGCGTTGATCGTCGTCGATCCATGGGTCGATTCGCGCGCAGAGGTCGAGCGCGTGCTCGAGCAAGTCGGATCGCTGCCATAGCGAGGCGAGATGGACAAACGTGAACAGCAGGCCGGTCAGACCGTCGAAGGCACCGATCTTTCGAATGTCTGCCGGTGTGTCGTGCCTGACGTCGTCGAGCAGGGTGGCGCAGGAAAGTTCCGCGACGGCTCGAAGGCGATCATGATCGGAGAGCGCTGCGAGATAGGCCAAGAAGAGCGTGATACCCGGCTGGCCGGAGTACAAGCCCGTTCCCGATAAGGCAATTTGGTATGCGCCGGCCATCGTGGGCTGAAGACCCAGCCACCGTATGGATTCTCGTTCTTCGAGACAGTTTGTCGCGAGTGCCTCGCCGATCGTTGAAGCTAGCTCGATGAGCCGGTCGGTCGATACGGGTTCGGTCTCGCCAAGGGGTGTCGTGGTTTGTCGTTGGGCGGTTCGAGGCGTGGGGCGTTCTCGCTCGTCGTCGCTGAGAATCGCCATCGAAGCCTCGATGAACCAGAGTTGGGTACGGAGGTCTTTTTCGCCGAGCTCCTCGATGCGATCTCGTACCAAAGACATCCCCGAAGCGGTGAAAAAGTCGGGCCAAGTCTCTCCAGTGGTGGAACGGACCGTGCGGCTATCGCTGTGGGCTCTGAAGAGGGGGATGTCGCGTTGATGAAGAGCGTGTTGCTCCGCCCCGATGACTTGCCGCAGGTGCGGATGCCTCGGTACCTGACGCCACAGTTTGTCGAAAAAGAGATCGCGCTCGAGCGCGTCGCCGAGGAATTGTGGATGAAAGCTATCGCGCAGGACGATGGCGTATAGGTTGGTGGGCCGTAAGAGGACGCGGATGTCTTCGCCTTTGAAGGCGGTGAGTGGTCCGTCGTCGGCGAGTAACTCGGCGCGGTGGGTGAGAAACAACCGGTAGAGAGTCTCGAAACCGGTTTTGATTTCATCCAGATATCGAAGGGCCGGTTGCGCGGTTCCGTCGAGCGCCGGGCGATGTCGAGCGGGTAGCGGCAGGGCGCGAGTCTTCCGCGCATAACGCATGTGATCGGTGCCTGATTTCGCCCATGATGCTTCGGGTCGTGGTGACATCTGCCCGGCCGCGCCGCCGAGGGCACTGACGTCGAGTCCAGGCGAGCTTTCGTTCTGCCAGGTGCGAACAGGAAGAAGCCCGACGCGGATGATCGAATCCTGCAGTGGATCGGGCTCGGCCGAGTCTTCTCGAGGTGGACCGGGTTGCAAGATGGCTTCGAGATCGATGATCACCGGGTGCTCGCCGATCGCGATCAGATTCTCGAAATGAATGTCATTGGCCCGAAGAATATAGAGAATGGCGAGGTATCCGCCTTGTCGGAGGTAGAACCGGCGGATTTGAGCTTCGTCCTCGCAAGGGCTGGCATCGATGAACTCGACCCAGCC
>JBCDBH010000275.1:0-8024 GCA_039184055.1 Acidobacteriota bacterium | reverse complement strand
TCGGCGACGACATCGTGATCGTGCAAGACGACGACGTACGCGCCCGTCGACGTGAAGGGCTACCGGCGAGTGGTCGCCGACTGATCCACGGCGACGCCCTCCCCACCGAAGCGCACTTTCTCGAACGCGCCCTGCGGTTCAGCGCGGAGATCACCGGTGGTCAAAAAACCGGCTTCTACCTCGATCAGCGTGACAACCGTCTGCTCGCCGAAACCCTCGCCCACGACCGCACCGTGCTCGACCTTTTCAGCCACAGCGGCGCCTTTGTCTGCGCGGTGCTCCGTGGCGGCGCCACACGCGTGGTGGCGGTCGAATCGTCGGCTCGTCTCCTCCCGTGGGCAAAACGCCACGTGACCGACAACGAGCTCGACCTCGATCGCGTCGAGTTCTTGCGCGCCAACGTCTTCGACTGGCTCCGCCGGCACGACCAAACCTATGGTCTCGTGGTCTGCGATCCACCACCGCTCGCCACCAGCCGGGGACATCGCCAGGCCGCGGCTCGGGCCTATCAGGACCTCAATCGCAACGCCTTCGCCCGGGTTGCCGACGGTGGCTTTCTGCTCACCTTCACCTGCAGCGCCGCCGTCGACGCCAAGCTCTTCCGCCAGATCCTCTTCGCCGCCGCGCGCGAAGCCGGCGTCGAAGCCCAGCTCCTCCGCCCTCTGGCCGCCGCCACCGATCATCCACTCGCCATCACCCACCCGGAAGGCGAATACTTGAAAGGCTGGTGGATCGCGGTACGTCGGTGATCGTCGACGCCTTGTACAATCTGAGAACGACCCTCATTCACAGTACTGCCCAGGCGCACACTGCTTCGTCGCGAGCTTATTCCTGATGACCACGACACCGCTCTTCGCGCAACAGCTCGGCCTGATCACCCAGCACAACCGGAACTACGAAGGTGCCGATCCCATGCACGGCGGCTGGGGTCCTCATCTCCGCTCGGTCATGCAAGCTCCCGACGGAAGCCTGTGGTTTTCCACCGACTCCGGTCCCGACGTCAAACACAACGACGCCATCCTCTACCACAAGCTCGTCGATGGATCGTGGAACCCGATCGGTACCAACAGTCTGACTGCTAATGGTGGCCGGATCCAGCAGAACACCGCCCACATCCTCGTCGGCCGAACGATTCTCTCCTACGGTGTCGATGTCGACCGTGGTCGTCTCGTCGAGTGTTACTTCGACACCCTCGATCCGAGCTACAAAGCCTGTAACGATGTCTGGATCGGTAGTCAGCCCTATGCCGTGCCGGATCGATCCAACTACGTCGGCGCCGCCGTGTCGCCAGGCGGCTTTCGTATCGTGTGGTTCACCTCCACCGGCAATCCTGGTCAGCTCGTCCATCTGTGGAACTTTGGAAGCGGCTGGAACGGTCCCGTCACCACACCGGTCCACATCTCGGGCAACAACTACGAATACGCCGCCTACCTGCGGCCGATATTTTCGTCCAACAACACCGTCGAGTTGATTGGCGAAGTCGGTATCGACGACGTGCTCTTCCTCGCCGCCCACGTCTCGATCACCATCGCCAACCACTATCCCCGAGCACAGATGTCGTGGCTCGGGCCTCTCGACCTGGCGTACGCCCCCAAAGACATCTGGGTCGACGATGCCGACGGTCTCCACGCCATCACCGGCTCGTCCAGCAATGTCGGCTCCTACTTCTACAAGGCACCCGGGGGCGTTTGGCACTACCATAGCGAGAGCGGCCTCCCCGGTCTGACCGAAGCACGCTTTCAGCACATCGCAGCCACCGACACCCTGTATCTGCTAAGCAACGAAGGTCCCTCCGCCTTGCTACTCCGACGTGGTTCGGTCGCGGGTCATACCGGTCCTCTCGACTTCGGCGCCTTCACCGCAGTACCCATTCCCTCGCCTTCCGGCACCAACCTGACCAGCCCACCGGCGATCTACAACATGGCACGCGCCTACCAAACCACCGCCGTCCAAAACCTCAACTTCGCGATCGTCGGCACCAATCCGACGTTCGACCATCAGATCTTCCACCTGCACGGTTGATCACGATTCCGCTGGAGTCGGCTCAGCCGACGCTCCTCCGGTGCGAAACGCATCAGGTGGCGAAGGCTTGACCTGAAATGAGACAATGTTGTATCAAATAGAACATGAGAGTCGAACCTACTAACCAGCCACATACGAGAGACGCATCATGCGACCGTCGACCCGCGACACCCTGATCCAATCCGCCATCACCACGTTAGCCGCGCAACCGGGAGCCTCGCTCGAAGACATCGCGCAACGCGCCGGTGTCGGTCGCGCCACGCTGCATCGTCATTTCGGCTCGCGTGACGGACTCATCCACGCCCTGACCCGCGAAGCCATCGCCGCGACCGATCGCGCTATGGTCGACATTTCTCGTGACACCAGCGCGACCGAAATCCTTCGCGCCGTGATCGAAGCGATCGTGCCCCTCGGCGACCAGTACCACTTCCTCACCTTGGAAGCGGCTACCAAGACCGACCCCGAGATCACCGCCGAGATCGACCGTCAGCTCCGTGAGATGAGCGAGCTGGTCGCGGCGGTCAAGCAAGAAGGCACCATCGCCACCGATGTGCCCGACGCCTGGGTCGTGGCCGCTCTCGACGCGCTGATCTACGCCGCATGGACCTCGGCACACGAAGGTTGGATCGCGCGTAGGGATGCACCGGGGCTCGTATTCCGCACGATCATCGGCGGTCTTTCAGCCTCAGATGCAGGTTGACATCCAGCTCATTTGAGACATAATTGTCTCACTTAATCCAGATACGCCACTCTGGATGATCATCACGATGGAGACTTCACCATGACCTCGAGCCACCCATTCCGTCATAGCGTTCTGCTACTCGCTCTCATCATCAGCCTGGCTCTTTGGGGGTCAACGGTCGTTGGCGACGACAGCACCGAGCATCACCACCACCACGCGCCGAGCACCGATGAGTCGGGGACGGCCACGGCTGAAACGATCGAGTTGATCGGCGTACGCGCGCTCACCATCGACGGTGACATCGTGCGGATCGGGCTCGAGAAGCGAGCTCGCCCCGTCGCGCTGGTGTTTCTCGACGATGGCTGCATGATCTCCCGTCGCTACGTGCCGCGGCTGAATCAACTCCACAAGGAAGCGGAAGCAGTCGGGGTCGAGCTCTATGCCGTGATGTCGAATCCCGAGATCTCGTGGCAGAACGCAAAGACGTTCCGCGATGAGTTCGAGCTCGCCTTGCCGCTGATTCACGACGCCAACGGTGTGTTGGCCAAGCAGGTGCGTCCCAAGATCGTGCCTTCGGCGTTTGTCGTCGACGTCGCCGATCGTCTCGTCTACCGGGGACGGATCGACGATCGCTTTCCCAGCCTGACCAAGGTGCGTCCCGAGGCTCGTGAACACGACCTGCTCAACGCCATGCAAGCCGTGACCGCCGGTCGTGTCGAGGAGCAGACTCGCACCACGGCGATCGGCTGTGTCTTCGTCGACTGGCCGGAAAAGAACGAGGAGCCGGTGTACACCTCACACGTCGCACCGATCCTCAACGCCAACTGTGTCAGCTGTCACAGCGATGCAGGCGTCGCCCCTTTCGTGCTCGATTCGTACACGACGGCAAAGCGCTGGTCGAAAATGATCACGATCGCGACCAGCGAACGTTTGATGCCTCCATGGCGCGCCAAACGCGGTGCTGGCCAATTCCGCGAAGAGCATTTCTTGAGCGATGACCAGATCGAGCTGCTCGCCACGTGGGCCGCCAACAATGCACCGCGTGGACCGGCCGAGGATCTGCTA
Source organism: Acidobacteriota bacterium (assembly GCA_039184055.1). Taxonomy (GTDB): domain Bacteria; phylum Acidobacteriota; class Thermoanaerobaculia; order Multivoradales; family J023; genus JBCDBH01. The sequence continues at coordinate 4,255 of JBCDBH010000275.1, read as the reverse complement.
CCCATCGAGCCGATCGAGAAACAGGAGTGGGCGCTCGGTGAGCCCGATCTGGTGCTCACCATGTCCGAAGCTTACGATTTGCCCGCCGATGGCGAGGACATCTATCGCTACTTCGTCTTGCCAATGGAGATGGCCGAAGACAAGGTAGTCGTGGCGATGGACTTCAAGCCGGGTGATCCGTCGGTGGTGCATCACTGTAACTACTTCATCGACTACAGCGGTCGCGGTCGACAAGAAGACGCGAAGGACCCCAAACCAGGCTTTTCGGTCTTTGGCACCGGTGGCTTCATGTCCTACGACGGCGCCAACGCGCTCGGCGGCTGGGCTCCAGGCGTCGCCCCCTACGAGCTACCCGACGGCCATGGCTTCGACCTCCCAGCCGGCGGCGACATCATTCTCGAGGTGCACTACCACCTCACCGGTCGCGAAACCCGCGATCAGAGCTCGATCGCCTTTTATTTCGCCAAAGGACCGGTGGAACGTGGCGTCGACGCTCTCTTCGTCGGCACGCAAGACGTCGACATCCCAGCTGGCGACGCCGACTACTGGCGCCATCTATCCATGGAGGTGCCGGCCGAGATGCAATTGGTCGACATCGCACCTCACATGCATTACCTCGGTCGTGAGGCGATCGTCGACGCGATCCTCCCCGATGGCGACGTCCTGCCTTTGCTCCACGTCACCGATTGGGACCTGCGCTGGCAGGGGATCTACAGCTATCGGAAGCCCGTCACCATTCCGGCTGGAAGCCGTATCGAAGGCAAGCTCCGCTTCGACAACTCGGCCGACAACCCCTACAACCCTCATTCTCCACCCGAACGCGTCACCTGGGGTTGGGGCTCGGACGAGGAAATGGCCGAGTTCTACCTGACCATCCTTCCCAAAGATGGCCAGGCGGCGCGTCAGCTGCGTCGGGCCGCGCGGGTGTCATGGCGCCAAACTGCCGATGGCGAGCAGGCCGCACAGGCATATGAAAGCAACGGCGGGGAACGGACCACCGAGCAATGGCTCGACCAGCTCGAAAGCACCGATCTATGGGCGCGACAGGGCCGCGCGTTGCTTCTCGAGCTGAGCAGCTCGAACGACTTCACCAGCGTGCTCGAGCTCGCCGAGGATCGTGCCAAGTCGAGTACGAATCCACAGCTTCACACCGCTGTCGGCGTGCTTCTCGCCTACGCCAGCGCCTATGTCGAGAGCCCGGAACGACAGTGGCAGCTCGGGCTCGCCGCCGATGCCGCCTTCGACAAAGCCTTGCGGCTCGATCCCAAGAACGGCGGCGCTCGCTTGGCCAAGGCGTGGCTCTACGCCGAGTCCCAAGATGGCGATCTGATGAGTCAAGCCGAAGGCATGTACAAGCGCGTGCTCGATTCCGAAGAGACCACGACATCAGATGCGCAACGAGCCACGACGTACCTTCAGCTCGGTCGTCTGCAAACCCAGCTCGGTAAGGACAAGAAAGCGAACGAAACGTGGAGCGAAGGCGCTAAGCTCTTTCCGGATCACCCGGGCTTCCAGCGGGTGCTGAACCAGTAGAGCTTCAACTCTTCGTACCACCGCAAGACGGACCGAAGGCTCAGGCGATTCTCGTCTGAGCCTTTTTCGCCGACGAGGCGACCATCGACACCATGCCCATCAGGCCCATCGTCTTGCCCATCGAGAGCTCACGACCGAAGATCTTGTAGACGATCTCGCCATCGAGTGCCTCGACCTCTTCGAGCGGCGCTCCGGAGAGGTGCTCACCGAGCAAGACCGCCATCGCTTTGGCCGAGATCCCTTGTGGGTTCTCGACCGCGAAATGGAAGTCGAGGGTACCGTCGGTGCGTCCCGTCGCCCAGACGTAAGCTTCCGATTCACAAGCCGGCACTTTGTGCTCGTCGCCAAACGGACGCGTGGCGATCTCCCCAGGCACTTCGTGGAAGCGATCGGCGATGTCGATCAAGAAATCGATCCGATCGTTGCGGTCGAGTAGCTCGAGAGTGTCGGCGACGTCGTCCAGTCCGCTCATGCACCTGTCTCGATCGGCACCCCGACCAGGTTGCCCCACTCGGTCCAGCTGCCGTCGTAGTTGCGTACCCGCTCGTAACCGAGCAGGTAGGTGAGCACGAACCACGTGTGGCTGCTGCGCTCACCGATACGGCAATAGGTGACGACGTCATCGGCGGGAGACAAGCCGTTGGTCGACTCGTAGATCTCACGCAGACGCGCCGCTTCCTTGAACGTACCGTCATCGGCCACCGCCGACGCCCACGGCACGTTCTTCGCGCCCGGCACGTGGCCACCGCGCAGGGAGCCTTCGTTCGGATAGTCGGGCATGTGGAGCAGCTCGCCACGGAATTCCTGCGGGCTCCGTACGTCGACCAGCGGTCGCTCGCTCTCGACATGACGCAGAACCTGGTCACGAAACGCGCGGATCTCCGCGTCGTTGCGTTTCGGCGCCACATAGTGACTCGGCGTGACCCGAGGCTCTTCACGGGTCAGCTCGCGGCCTTCGGCTTCCCATTTCTGGCGTCCGCCGTCCATGATCTTGGCGTTGGTGTGACCGTAGAGCTGGAACACCCAGAAGGCGTACGTGGCCCACCAATTGTTTCGATCGCCGTAGAACACCACGGTGGTGTCGTGGTCGACACCGATGCGACGCATCAGTGCCTCGAACGCCGGCTGGTCGAGATAGTCACGACGCACCTGGTCATTCAGGTCGCGCGCCCAATCGACCTCGACCGCGCCAGTGATGTGACCAGCGCGATAAACCAGGGGATCTTCATTGGATTCGATGATACGAATCGACGAGTCGTTCAGGTGATCGGCGACCCATTGGGTCGTCACCAAAACTTCGGGGTGGGCATAACCGCGACCGTCGACCGCGGAGTCAGTATGGCTAGTGTCTTGCATCGACTGGATCCTCCAAACGTAAAACGGCATTCTGGCATATCGAGCCGGGTGTGCGTCCGTCCCACCGAGTGGACGGTCTGCCCCGATCGGCAAACCTTTTATGCCCCACCGACGATATACTCCCTGTGGCTACGATGATGCGACCTACGCTCGTTCTCCTCGCTCTTCTCGTCTCGGGTCCCTTCCTCGGCCTCTCGGCTTCGGCCGCCGAGCCTGAGCCTCTCGACCCGCGCCTCTTTCCCGTGCCACAAGAATTGTCGGCCAACGTCGCTTTCTGGAAGCTCGTCTACAGCAAATTCGACGACGACAAGGTTTTGGTTCACGACAATCGGCACCTCGACATCATCTACACGGTGATCGATCTGTCGGACGTCGCCGACCAAAGCGAAACGCGGCAACGTCTCGTCAAGCGCAAGCGAATCGAAGCGCAGAAGACGCTCTTCCGCCGGGTGCTCTCCGATCTGGCCGCGGGCCGGAGTCGAGACGGCTTCGAAGCCCAGGAAGAACGCGTCGCTTCGTTGTTCGCGGATATCCCGGGCGGGCCGGCGAAATACCGCGCCGCGATGGACCGGATCCGCCACCAAACCTGTTTGCGCAATCAATTCGCCGAAGCGGTCGAGCGCTCCGGTCTCTATATGGAGACGTTCGAGGAGACCTTCGCCCGGCGTGGCTTGCCGACCGAGCTGGCGCGGTTGCCGTTCGTCGAAAGCATGTTTCGCAATGAAGCGCGTTCGAAAGCAGCGGCCAGCGGCCTCTTTCAATTCATGGCGTCGACGGCGCGCTCGTATCTCACCATGAGCGCCGAAACCGATGAGCGCCACGATCCGTTTCGCGCCGCCGACGCTGCCGCCCGGCTGCTCGCCCGCAATCACGAACGCCTCGGCACCTGGCCCCTGGCGCTGACCGCCTACAACCACGGTGCCAACGGCATGGCGCGCGCGGTCCGCAAGCTCGGCACCCGCGATATCGGCACCATCAGCCGTGACTACCGATCACGAACCTTCGGGTTCGCCTCACGGAACTTCTACAGTGAGTTCGTCGCCGCGGCGAGCGTCTATCATCACCGCGAGCGTCATTTCCCGGGTTTCACGCCGATGGCGCCGCTCAGCTGGGACGAGTTCGTGGCCGATCATTACGTCGCGACCCCGACGCTGGCACGCGAAGCCGGGATCGAGCTCGCTGACCTGCGACAGCTCAATCCGGGTCTGAGCCGCGAAATCTGGTCCGGGGATCTCTACCTACCCAAGCAATACACCCTGCGCGTGCCCCGAGGCTCCACGGCGGACTTTCAAACCGCCTACGCGGGCCTATCGGCGGACGACAAGCTCGACCACCAAACCGGTCTGCGTTATCGGGTGCGCCGGGG
>JBCDBH010000274.1:0-8028 GCA_039184055.1 Acidobacteriota bacterium | reverse complement strand
TCGCGTGTTGGCGATGTTCGTTCTCGTTTTGGGCTTTGTGTTTCAGCCGCCGACTCCCACAAAACACGTGATGCATGCCGTCACGAAGAAGAGCCGCAAGCGCGTGAACTCGAAGAACACGCAGGGCACCGAAGGAGTCACGGCCGACCCCTCGGTGAGCGTCGTCGCGTCGGCGATCGTGAACGGCACCGAGAGAATGCGCGCCAGCGTCTGGGCGAGCAGGGTCTTGCCGGTACCGGTCGGGCCGATGAGCAGAATATTCGACTTCTGCAGCTCGACATCGGTACGGCTACGCTCCGAGTATTCGATCCGCTTGTAGTGGTTGTAGACCGCGACCGAGAGCTTGCGCTTGGCGTGCTCTTGACCGATCACATACTGATCGAGCAGCGCGTTGATCTCGTGAGGCTTGGGGAGATCGGTCTCTTGCTGCTGCTCGTGGAGACGGTCTTCGGCGATGATGTCGACACAAATGTCCACGCACTCGTTGCAGATGAAGACCGTCGGCCCGGCGATCAGCTTCTTGACCTCCCGCTGGCTCTTGTTGCAGAAGGAGCAGCGAAGCGTCTCGTCGCCGGATTCTTTCTTGGGCATGGATCCTCCTTGGCGCTACACCCTAGAGGTGCTGAGATCGATGCTAGGGACAATGCAGAGAACTGTCAACCGAGCGAAAATCAGGCACCCTTACGAACTTAACCTCTTCCCACGCGCGCTTATTCCAGATCGTTCGATTCGCGGTCAATCCGCCGCGGGTGCCGCCGGATCGCGACGCCGCATCACCTGATCGACGATGCCGTACGCCACCGCTTCGTCGGCGGTGAGGATGTTGTCGCGATCGGTATCGGCGTGAATTTCTTCTTTGGTTTTACCGGTGTGGAAAGCCAAGATCTCGTCGAGACGATCACGCAACGCCAGCATGTCGCGGGCGTGAATCTCGATATCGCTCTGTTGACCCGACAAACCGTGGATCAGCGGCTGATGAATCAGCACTCGGCTATTCGGCAGGATGACCCGCTTGCCCGCCGTGCCCGACGCCAACAAAACCGCCGCCATCGACGCCGCCTGGCCGACACAATAGGTCGCCACGTCTGGCTTGATGTACTGCATCGTGTCGTAGATCGCCAGACCGGCGCTCACCGAACCACCGGGTGAATTGATGTAGAGCGCGATGTCTTTCTCGGGGGTCTCGGCCTCCAAGAAGAGCATTTGCGCGATGATCAGGCTGGCGACATCATCTTCGATCGGCCGACCGAGGAAGATGATGTTGTCTTTCAGCAGTCGCGAATAGATGTCGTACGACCGCTCGCCGCGATTGGTCTGCTCGACGACGTATGGAACCAACATGACAACCTCGTCTCTGAAGAGTGAATGAGATGGGAAAGACGATGCGACGGGCGGTGGGTGAATCGTTGATCGTGAACTTCGAGATACCGCCGGCTTCGCACTGACACGACACGCGTGTCCGAGTCGTGTTCTTCGTCACCGATCACCGGACCGATGCACGCGCCCTCGTGTTTTCGATGATCCGGGCCGCGATCGGCCGGGCCACGACAGGCCGGGCCACGATCGGCTGGGCCGCGACAGGCCGGGCCGCGATCGGCCGGGCCGCGACAGGCCGGGCCGCGTTCGGCCGAGTCGGAACCGTTCGCTTCCACATACGAACCGATGGCCGTACCCGTCCACGAGGCGCCCTGCCATGTTACCGCCATCCGCGGGAGCGCGCATCCCACATTCGGGATCAACGATCCCCCTTCTACTCGTCGTCGGCAGCCTCGTCGTCGTCCGTTCCGAGCATCTGCTCGAGCACCTTTTGCCGACGCAGACGAGCCACCAAATCCTCCAGCGTGCCGCGCTCCTCGAGCTCGCGGCGCATCTGCATCGGCGCCATGCCTTCCTGCCGGGCCATCATGGCGATCGCACCGTTGACGACGTCGTCCTCCGGCTCGACCTCCCGTTCAGCGCCGATCGCATCGAGGAGCAAACGCTCGTGCACCCGCCGCTCGGCGTGGGGCCGCATCTGCTCACCCAAACCCTGCCAGTCGATCCCAGCCTGCTCGAGATCGATGCCCTGGCGCGCCATTTCGCCCATTTGCTCACGCATCATGATCTCGGCTTCTTGGGTCACCAAACCACGTGGCGGCTCGAGCGGATAACGCTCGCGCATCTGCTCGAAGAGCGCCTTCTGACGCTTCATCTGCACCTCGCGCTTCTTGTTCATCTCGAGCTGATCGACCACCGCCTTGCGCAAGGCGTCGGCATCCTCGAAATCGCCCACCTTCTTGGCGAGCTCGTCGTCGAAGGCGTGGGGCTCGCGCTCCTCCACCGTGTCGATCGCCACCCCGTAGCGGATCGGCTCGGGCGCCTCTTCGCCCTCCTCGCCAGCGGTACCACCACGCTCGAAGGTCGCGGTGCTACCGGCCGCCTGCTCGGTGACCGCCAACGACAGCTCTTCCCACACCTGCTGATCGCCGACCTCGATGGCGAAATCCTGCCACTCGGGTTCGGCGTCGTCACCGTCGGCGTCGCCCTCTTCGGCGTCGCTGCCCGTGACGATGCGAATCCGTCCGGCGACCCGATCACCACGGCTCGCGCCTCGGTCGACCGCTTCCCACGTTCCGTTGGTGCGACACAGCTCTTCGATCGCCTCGTCGATCTCGACCTCGGTGGGGGTCGTCGGATCTTCGGGCAAGGTGAACTCGAGGTTGTCGAGCGCGATCTCGGGTCGGATCTCGACCTCGGCGATGAACACCGCGGGCTCGCCGTCGACGATGTCGACCTCACCGACCAGCTCGGGAGGCAGCACCGCGTCGAGCTCGGCCTCTTTCTCGGCCTGCTGCCAAAAACGCGGCAACAACTGCTCACGAGCCTCTTTTTCGATCTCGGCGCGAAAACGCTTCCGGATCATGCCCTTCGGGGCCTTGCCGGGACGAAAACCGGGCAATTGCGCATGCTTGGCGAACTCACGAATGATCTTGTCGAGCTCACCAGACACTTCGGCGGCGGGAATTTCGACGGTCACGCGCTTACGCCACGGACCCGCTTCCTCGATAGCGGTAACGATACTCATCGGTGCTGTCGACCTCTCGAAAAGACTGGCCTCATGGAAAGATGGCCTCGGGAAGAAAAAAGCCGAATGGTGCGAAAGGGGGGACTCGAACCCCCATCCCGTTTCCGGGACTAGATCCTAAATCTAGCGCGTATACCAATTCCGCCACTTTCGCGGACTGTCCTGGGCCACGGATCGAAGGTGCCGAGGCGAGCGGCACGTGCGCTACGGTGGGTCCGGGCAGGGAAATGGTGAGCCGCCTAGGAATCGAACCTAGAACCCGCAGATTAAGAGTCTGCTGCTCTGCCAATTGAGCTAGCGGCCCACGGATCGCGGATCATAACCGGCCACGCCGGTGTTTGACAAGCGTCGCCGCGGGATTGGAGAGGTTCAGCCGCCCTGGACGAAGTGCACGATCTCGATGCGATCGCCGAGCGCCAGGGCCGTTCCCTGGTAGCGGTCACGCGGCAGGATCTCACCGTTGTACTCCACCGCCACGGCGCGCGGATCGCGCCCCGAGCGGCTCACCACGGAGGCCACGGTATCGCCCGACTGCACCACCATGGGCTCGCCGTTGACTTCGATGGTCAAAGAGGTTGCGGTCATGACTCAGAGGAGATGCTTGATTTCGGCGCGACCGATATCGCTCGCCGCGGTGATGATCAAAGCCGCCGTGCCCCGGTCGACTGCCGGCACATCGATGGCGAGACGCAAGAGACCCTCGAGATCGGTGGTGCCGACACCGAGCGTGCGCGGGCCACCGAAGGTCGAAATCATCTTCGCGGTCACCTTGGCGCCACCGACCGCGTCACCGCTCTTCGACGAACGGGTGCGCAACGACAACATCGCCGGCTCACCGAGCGACAGGTCGATCTCGTTCTCCATCACCAACACCAGCTGCTCCTGTTCGGCCTCGCTGGTCAAATATTCGAGAATCACCTGATCGAGGGTGCGACCGACATCGTCACCGAGCTCGACGTCGGTGGTATCGGTCTTCTCGCGCAGCCGCTTGTCGGGAGCGAAGGCCCGAATCCGTTCGTCGAATTTGCCGGCGCGGATCGCCTTGATCATCATGCGGTGCTGATGATCCATGAGGCTCATCACCGCATCGTTGCCCTGGCCGTTCTGCAGCAAATCGGCGTAGCTGGCGCGCTTGGCGACCACCACCTGGCCACCGTAGTAAATCAGGCTTTCGATAAACGGGTTGCCATGCCCTTTGTCCTCGGTCTGGACGTGAAGGACGAGGTCGCCGTAACGAACGTCGGTGTTGTAACCCGTGATCATGCGCGTGTGGCAGTCTTTCCGTAGCGGTCTCAGAAGTGCCCAAACGTCTGTGTCTCGCTGAGCCTGGCGCGGTCAGTGTAAGACCCCAGCAACCGAGGGTCAAGAAATCGCGACCCCGAAGCCGACTCACCGCCTGTGCGATTGGACCTGGAAAGTCTAGCCGCCCACCCCACGCGGGTCAAACCGAACCGCCGACGTGGACCACACGATCAGTCAGAACGCAAAGCGTGAACCGGATCGACCCGCGCGGCGCGTCGTGCCGGCCACCAGCACGCCGCCAGGGCGAGCACCGCCATCCCCGAGGCGACGGTGAAGAGAGTCAGCGGATCGTTCGGCGCCACGCCGTAGAGCAACGCGGCGACCACATCGCTCGCCAACACCACGACCACCACACCGAGCACCGCGCCGCCGAACGCCAGACGAAACCCACGGCTCAACACGCCCGCGATCACCCGTCGACGCCCGGCGCCGAGCGCCAAGCGGATCCCGACCTCGCGGCGTCGTTGCTCGACGCTGTACGACACCAAACCGAGAATACCGACACAGCCGAGCACGAGCGCCAGCACGGCGAACGCGCCGACCAGCCGGGCCGCCGTCCGCGCGTCGGCCACCGCCCCGGCGACCACCGCTTCGAGCTGATTCACCGAGGTGATCGGCACCTGAGGATCCACCGACCATACCGCCGCGCTGAGCGCCGGCAGCAGCGTCATCGGATCGCCCTCGGTATGCACCACGAAGCGAAACGACCCGGGATCGGGATATTGCGCCAACGGTCGGTACATCTCCGCCACCGGCGCGTGGCGTAACGAATGTTGATGGACATCCGCCACCACGCCGGTCACCGTGAAGGCATTCGCTTCGGAGCCAAAGAGATAGATCGTCTTGCCGACCGCCGACTCTCCGGGCCACAGCTGCTCCGCCAAGGTGCGATTGATCATCCCGACCGGTGCGCCATCGGCTCGGTCGGCGCTGCGGAAGGGACGTCCAGCGAGCAGTGGAATCTCCATGGCGCGGAAATAGTCTTCGGTCACCACCCGAAAATTGGCCACCGGCAACGAGGTTCCCATCGGCTGATCCGGCGGAATCACTTGACCCTCGTAGCGATACGGAAAGCTCCAATTCCCGGCGCCGAACGGCAAGATATGAGTCGCCTCGGCGGCCCGCACTCCCGGTACACGATTGAGCTCTTCACGGACTTGACGCCAGAACGTCACCCGTTCCTCCGGCTCGGCATAGCGCACCGCCGGCGGCACCAACAACAGGGTGAGCCGGTTCTCGGTGGCGAATCCCGGGTCCACCCGACCGAGCGCCAGCAGACTCTGGAGCAAGAGCGCCGCTCCAGCGAGCAACACCACCGCCGACGCCACTTGCGCCACCACCAGGAGCTCGGCGAGCCCATGATGTCGTCGCCCCGCCGTGCCACCGTGACCTCGCAACGGCTCGGCGGCGTCGACCCGGGCGCCACGCCACGCCGGCACACTGCCGAAAAACGCCGCCGCCACTACCGCCAAGACCACCGCGAAGAGCAGCACCGGTCGATCGAGCGCGATCTCGTTCAAACGTGGCATGCCCGCCGGCAATTGCGCCCGCAAGACATCGAACGTCCACACCGCCGTCAGCACGCCACAGACGCCACCGACGAGCGCCAACACCAGGCTCTCGGTGAGCAATTGACGTGCGATCCGACTCCGCCCGGCGCCGAGCGCGCGACGCACCGCGAGCTCTCGACGACGCGTCGTCGCCCGAGTGAGCAAGAGCGTCGCGACATTCGCGCACGCCGCCAAGAAAATCAGCGACACCGCCGCGAAGAGCAAACGCATCATCGGCCGGGCATCACCGACGATTACCTCGGCGAGCGGCAACGCCCGCGCGCTCTCCACCCGATCATTGGTAAAGCGCTGGGGATTCTCGTCGCGGAGCGCCGCCGCCAAAGCGCGCACCTCCGCGCTCGCCCGTTCCATCGTCACCCCCGGCGCCAGTCGCGCCACCGGCCGAAGGTAAAACGACCGCGCCAGATCATCCGTGTCGGTGCGGTCGATCGGCAGCGGCGTCCACAGCTGCCACGACGGATCGAGCGGTCGATGCGATGCCGGCATCACCCCGATCACCTCGTGGGCATGTCCGTCGAGATGGATCGTCCGCCCGAGAATCGACGGATCACCACCGTAGCGTCGTTGCCACAAGGCGTGCCCGAGCACCGCCACCCGTTCGTTTCCCGGCTCCTGCGCCGTCTCGTCGAACAACCGACCGAGCTCCGGTCGTGCCGCCAAGACCTCGAAATGACTCGCCGTCACCCGTCCCGCCGTCACCACCTCCGGCTCGCCACCCGCGTCGGCCAGCGGCCAGGCCCACGGCACCGACACGCTCACCGCCGCGAAGCTCGACGTCCGCTCCGCCAACGCCACATACGCCTGCTTGTTGATCATCTCGCCCGGCCACAACGACGCCAGACGATCCGGCGCTTCGTACGGCAACGGTCGCGCCATCACACTGTAGGCCACCGAAAAAATCGCCACGTTGGCGCCGATCCCCAGCGCCAACACGAACACCGCCACCCCACTCCACGCCGGCCGCTTGGCCAACGTGCGCATGGCGATACGAAGATCCTGGACAAACGAGTCGACGAGCTGCGTGATCATGGCGCCTCCGAATTCGACTGACACATATGCTCGATCACAGCAAGACTCGCGCCAGGCTATGCAGCCCGATCGGCCCGTGGCGCGTTCGTCGATGGGAAGGGTCTGTTCAGAAACGCACTAAAAGGCAGCACGTTCGGAAACGCGCTTGGAAAAACATGCGCGTTCGGAAACGCGCTTGGAAAAACATGCGCGTTCGGAAACGCGCTTGGAAAAACATGCGCGTTCGGAAACGCGCTAAAAGGCAGCACGTTCGGAAACGTGCTTGGAAAGACATGCGCGTTCGGAAACGCGCTATGCGAGCAGCTCGGCGGCGTGTTTCAGATCGGGTGTGTCGAAGCCTTCGGTGAAGCGACCGAACACTTCGGCCAAGAGAGCGTGTGAGTCGGCGTCGCCCTCGAGCTCGAAGAGACTCGTCGCGGCACGGAGCTCGAGCGATAGCGCGCCTTGCTCACGCGCCATGGCGAGCGCCTGGTGGTACCCGGTGCGTGCACCTTCGGAGTCGTCACGCGCCCATGCCAGCGCACCGGTCAGACGGTACAGCTCGGCTTCCCAATAGCGCACCCCGTCGGGTCCGGAGATCGCCAGAGCTTTGTCGATCATCTCTTCGGCGTCGCGGAATCGACCAAAAGCGATGCAGGCCTCGGCCAGGGTCGCCCAACACGGCAAGCAGAAAAACAGAATCCCGTGTTCCTGCAGACAATCGATGGCGTGTTTCGCGGCGCTGATGCGCTCCACGACATCGTGATCGCCAGCGGCGAGCGCGGCGTACCGACTCTCCGCGCTGACGAGAATCGCCTCGCCCGAGAGACGGAAATGCAAGAAACCGTACTCACGCGACAAGGCGAGACACTGCCGGACGTACGATGCCGCGGCCCGATCGTCTCGACGCATGAGCTCCAACAAACCGTGGTTTTCCAGGGTGGAGGCGTTCGACGACGGGTGATTGGTCACCGCCGCCGACTCCAGCGCGAGCCGACTGGCTCGTTCGGCCTCGTCGGGTTGCCCCATGAGCCATAGCGCCCGGGATCGGAACACCAAGATCATCGGCTCGTAATCGACCCC
>JBCDBH010000273.1:0-8048 GCA_039184055.1 Acidobacteriota bacterium | reverse complement strand
GCAAGGTGCGGCATATCGAGATCTCGACCAAGAGATTGGTCGATCAAGGCGTGGCGGGGGAATACCACTCGGCCTTCAAGGGCCGTGGGGTCGAATTCTCCGAGGTGCGTCCCTATGCCCCGGGGGACGAGATCCGTGCCATCGACTGGAATGTCACGGCTCGGATGGGCGCGCCGTATATCAAACGCTTCGTCGAGGAGCGCGACCTGTCGGTCTTCATGGTGCTCGACGTCTCGGGCAGCCTCGGCTACGGCTCGCGCGCCATTCTCAAACGAGAGCTGGCCGCCGAGGTCGCCGCGTTGCTCGCCTTCGCCGCGGTACGCAACCTCGACCGGGTCGGCGCGGCGCTGGTCGGCGACCGGCTCGAGCTTTTCTTACGTCCGGATCGCCGCCGCACACACGTTTTGCGTCTGGTGCGCGAGGTATTGATGCACGATGGCGGTGGTGGCACCGATCTCGACCGTGGCCTGTGGCAGACCCTCAAGACGCTCAAGCAGCGTTCGGTTCTCTTCTTGATTTCCGACTTTCTCGACTCGCAGCCGACCTCGGCGCTCAAAGCCGCCGCCGCGCGTCATGACGTGGTGGTGATGGAGCTGATCGATCCGCTCGATCGTCGACTTCCCGACGTCGGTCCGGTGTTGTTGCGTGATGCCGAGACCGGTCGAGTGGCGGCGGTGAGCGGACGAAAGCTGGCCGAGGAGCATCGGCAACAACGCGATCAAGAACGTCGCGAGTGGCTCAAGCTGATCCGTCGGCTCGGTGTCGACCATCTCGAAATCAGGACCGATCGTCCTTATCTCGGGACCCTGGTCGGCTTCTTCGAGCGTCGTCGGCGGAGGCTGCAGCGATGACGGCGACGACGATGACGGCGTGGCGAAAAGGTCTCGCGATCGTGCTGGTCGGGCTCTTGGCTCCGACCGTCGGCGTGCTGGCGAGCGAAGGCGCGGCCCACGTGCTGATTCCGGACGACGCCGCACCCCAAGTGGGGGATCGCTTGGCGATCGATATCGTGCTCGATTGGCCCAGTGCCGACGTGACACCGCGTTTCCCCGCCTGGACCGAGAGCTGGGGCGATGCCGAGGTGCTCGAAGTCGGGCCGGTCGAACGGCAGGTGCTCAGCGACGGCGTGGTCAGCTTTCTCCAGCCCTTGGTGATCGCCGCGTACCGTCCCGGTGAGATCGAATTGCCACCGCAGCCGATCGAGGTCACCGAGGCTGATGGTGAAACGGTGACCGTGCAGACGCCGGTCACCACCTACACGATCGTCTCGGTGCTGCCGAGCGATGCCGAGCCGACCGCGCTCGCGCCCAAAGCGGCGGCCGAGCCGGTGGCGCTCGACGACGATTGGGGATTCGGCATCACCGCGGCGATTCTGCTCGCCGTGGTGCTCGCCGCCGGGATCTTCGCCGCGCTCCGTCGTTATCCAGTGTTGGTCGACGCGCTCGGTCGGGTGATCGGCCCCCGTTTGGCGCCGCTCGACGAGCTGCTCGGCCGGTTGCGTGGTCTCGATCCACAGGCCGACGCCGAGCGCCAAGCGACTCGATTGAGTCTCGCGCTCCGCACCTATCTCGGTCGTCGCTTGGGGTTTCCGGCGGTCGAAAGCACCACCAGCGAAATTCGCCGTCGTCTGGCCGACGGTCTGCCCGCGCCCCTGGTGCATCAAGCGGTGCGGGTGCTCGCCGCCTGTGACGAAGTGAAGTTCGCCCAGCGCTATGTGACCCCGGCCGATACCCAGGCGCGGATCGACGACGTGCGCGCGGTGGCGCTCGAAATCGAACGGCATACCCGTATCGACGACGAAAGCGAACCGGCGGTGGAGGCGGCGGCATGACCACCGGCTGGTCGTTTCAAGATCCGTGGGTACTCGCCTTCTTGGCGCTGTTGCCGCTGCTCGCCTGGTGGCATCACCGTCATGGCGAAGCCGGGGCGCTGACCTACTCCAGCTTGCCCAAACGACTAAGACGTGGCGGCCGGGGCATGTGGCGACTCCACCTTCCCTTCTATGCCAGATTGGCGGCTTTCGCTCTCTTGCTCGTCGTCTTGGCACGCCCGCAGCTCGGGTTGGCCTGGGAACAGGACCTCACCGAAGGCATCGATATCGAGATCGCGCTCGACGTGTCGGGATCGATGGCGGCGGAGGATTTTCAGCCCCGCAACCGGCTCGAGGTCGCCAAGTCCGTGGCGGATGATTTCATCGCTGATCGCGCCGCTGGCGACCGCATCGGCCTGGTGATCTTCGCCGGCGCGGCGCTCACCAAGGCGCCGCTCACCACCGATCGCTCGATGTTGCGTTTGTTGCTCGACGACGTCTCGCTCGACACCTTGCCCGACGGCACCGCGATCGGTCTGGCGCTGGCCAGCGCGGCGGCACGGCTCAAAGACAGTGAATCGGAGAGCAAGGTCATCGTGCTGGTCACCGACGGGGTCAACAATGCCGGTGCGATCGATCCCGATTCGGCGGCGGCGGTGGCCGAAGGCTTGGGCATCCGCGTCTACACCATCGGCGTCGGTCGTGAGGGCGTCGTGCCGGTACCGGTGCGTGATCCTCGCACCGGTCGGATTCAACGGGTACCGATGGATGTCGAGGTCGACGAAGAGCTGCTGCGCTCGATCGCCGAACGCACCGGTGGCAAATATTTCAAGGCCACCAATCCCGACGGTCTGCGCGCCATCTTCGAAGAGATCGACGAGCTCGAGCGCACCCCGATCGAGATCAAGCGCTACGTGCGTTACGAAGAAACGTATCGACTCTGGGCCTGGGCGGCGCTGGCGCTCCTTTTGGTGCCGTTTCTCCCGGCCGCGCTCGGAATCACCTTGGAGCCGTGACGATGGATATCGATCTGGCATATCCCGAAGGCCTGTGGCTGCTGCTCGTCGTTCCGGTGGTGGTGACGATCGCCTTGTGGGTGTGGCGTCGCCGGCTCCGCGCCACCGCGGCCTGGGCGGCGCGTGGCTTGTGGGATCGGCTCTTCGTCGGTCACAAGCCGTGGCGTCAACGTTTTTCGGTTGTTTTGCTCGGTGTCGCCACGGTGGGGCTGGTGCTCGCCATCGCGCAGCCGCGTTGGGGTCTCGCCGAGCAGCAGGTCGAGCGTCAGGGAGTCGACGTCGTCTTCGTGCTCGACACCTCGTTGTCGATGGCTGCTTCCGACGTCACGCCATCGCGTTTGTGGGTGGCGCAAACCCTGATTCGTCGTTTGGTGCGCGAGCTGCCGCAGCATCGTGTCGCCCTGGTGCAGGCCGAGGGTGATGGGGTGGTGATGGCGCCGCTCACCGTCGATAGCGCGGTGATCGGCCTGTTGCTCGACGCCGCCCAACCCGGATCGTTGCCGACCCCCGGCACCGAGCTCGCGGCGGCGCTCGAACGGGCTCGTGAGCTCTTTCCACGCGATGGCGACAAGCATCGGGTGATGGTGCTGGTGTCGGACGGTGAAGATCACGGTAGCGAGCTCGAGCGCGCCACCAAAGATCTGGTCGAGGCCGGAGTCGTCACCCATGCCATCGGTGTCGGCACCCTCGACGGCACGCCTCTTGCTCTACCAGATCCCGGTGGCAGTGCGCCGACGGTCTACAAACGTGACGAAGACGGTCAGGTGGTGGTCAGTCGGTTGATCGAGACCACGCTCGAACGGATCGCCGACGAAACCGACGGGGTCTACGTTCGCGCCGGTGACGTCGGTACCGACGTCGCCCCGATCGTCGATCGCATCAATGCCATGGAAAGCCGTTCGTGGGGTAGCGAGACGGTGACCTTGTTGGAAGAGCGTTTTCAAGTACCGGCCACGTTGGCTGCGGTGGCGTTGGGGCTCTATCTCGCCCTGCCGCCTTTCGCGCGTGGCCGTTCGACCACGGAGGAACGATGAGATTGACAGAGCGTTCGGTTTCGTCTTCGTACCGTATGGCGTTGACCGTGCTGCTGGTCCTGGCCACGTCGACCGTGCTCGGACAGCCTCAGCCTGAGGCGGCCCCGCCGGCACCACCCGCCGACCCGCAGCTCGTCGACCCGGCGACCACGGCCGAAGCGCCGGTCGTCGAGCCCGACGAGAGTGCTTCATGGCTCTACAACCCGAACGAACGCACCCGCTTCGCGATCGACGCGCTCGAAGCCGGCGCGCCCAAAGCCGCCGCCGAGGCGCTCGATACCGCCTTGGTGCTGCGCGGCGATGACGATCCGGTGGCGCAATACAACGCCGGTACCGGTCGTCTGCTCGCCGGTCGAACCGACGCCGCGCCGTTGCTCGAAGCCGCCGCCGAGCTGGTGCCCGAGACTCTCGGTTCGCGCGCCCATTACAACCTCGGCAATGCCCGGCTCGCCGCCGACGACGCGCAAGGCGCGATCGACGCCTACCAGCGTGCGTTGCGTGCCGACCCCGAGCTCGCCGACGCCAAATAAAACCTCGAGCTGGCGCTCAAACGACTCGAGCAACAACAGCAAGAGCAGCAGGATCAACAACAAGACGGCGACGGCGAGCAGAACGATCAACATGATCAACAGCAGCAGTCGCAGAACGACGACAGCGAAGGCGACCAGGATCAGGACCAGCAAGAGCAGCAGGGTGGCGACGACCAACAAGAGCAGAATCAAGGCCAGGATCAGCAAGAGCAGCAGGATGGCGAGGGTCAGCCACCGCCACCGGGTGAAGGCGAGCAGCAGGAACAGCAGCAAGGGCCACTGCCGCAATTCCAGGATCTACCCGATATGAGCGCCGAAGAGGCGGCGGCGATTCTCGAAGCGGTGGAGAATCTCGAGCGTGAGCAACGGCGCCAAGAAGCGCTCGAAGCGATGCGCGCCAACGCGCGGGGCAAAAAAGATTGGTGATGCGCGGCGGGTCGGATCGACGCCTCTCGGATCGACGCCTCATCGCGATGCTCGGGATGTTGGCGCTGGCGTGTGTCGGCCTCGTCGTCGCGCCGGCCAGCGCGCAGGAGCCGAGTGTTTCGGTCCGACTCAGCCCCGAGCAGGTCGGTCTCGGTGAGGCGGTGAGTCTCGAGATCGTCCTCGAAGGGGCGGATCCCAACGTCCACTTCGACGCCAGTTTCGAGGTCGACAATCTGCGCGTGCGCCGCGGGCCGATGACCAGCACCAGCTTGCAGATCACTAACGGTGTCGCTTCGACTACCCGCGCGCTCCGCTGGCGTTTGGTGCCACTCGAAGTCGGCACCGCCCGAGTCACCGAGGTGGTGGTGCAGATCGGCGATCAAGAGCGTCGGCTCGAAGGTGGCCAGATCGAGGTGCTCACCGAGCCGCCGCCACGACGTCGACGTCAGGCCGATCCCTTCAGCCCGTTCGATAGCGATCCGTTCAATCGACGCCGACGACAGCCCGAGCCGCAGCGCGAACCGAAGATCTTCTTGCGCGCCGAGGTGGTGCCCGCGAACCCCTACGTGGGTCAGCAGGCCACCTACACGCTCTATCTCTACACCCAGGCCAATATCCAAGGGGTCAACCCCGAGTCGATCCCCGACTTCAACGGCTTTTGGGTGCGTGAGCTGCCCCAGCCCGACGAAAGCGAGCCCGACATGGTGGAGTGGCAGGGTGAGAGCTTCGGGCGCGTCGTCTTGCTCCAACGTGCGCTCTTTCCACGTCGCGCCGGTGAGGTCACCATCGAGCCGGTGAGAGCGTCGTTGGTGGCGCAGGTGGGCTCGCGGGGCTTTTCGTTGCTCGCCCGGAGCGTGTCGGTCGATCGCGAGAGCAACGCGGTGACCCTCGACGTACGGCCGCTCGGTGATGCTCCACCTGGTTTTTCGGGTGCGGTCGGTGATCTCGATCTCGAGGCGACGCTCGATCCCGCGGCGCTTTCGGTCGGTGATGCCGCGACGCTCACCCTGACGCTCAGCGGACGGGGCAATCTCCAAGGGTTGACCGCGCCGACGCTGCCCGAGCTTCCCGGGATCGAGGTCTTTCCTCCGCAGCAGCAGAGCGACGAGTCGATCCGTGGCAAGACGATCCACGGCACGCGTGTGTGGCGCTATGTCCTGGTGCCGTCGCGTACCGGCGATTGGACCCTGCCGACCATCGAAGTGCCGTATTTCGATCCGCGCCAGGGGAGCTTCGAAGCCGCTTCGGTGGAGGGGTTGACGCTGGCCGCGCGGGGCGCAACGCGCGCCACCCAGGCGGAAGGTGTCGAAGTCACCCTGCGGCCGATCCGTTCGGCGGCCCTGCCGGTGGCCGAGCCGCTTCGTCTACAGCCCTATCTACGGTGGCTGTTCGCGCTGCCGTGGCTGGCGATGGTCGGTCTTCTGGTGGTGCGTCGACGCAGCGGGGCCGGCCACGGGCCGGCGAAACGCGCTCTCCTCGCCGCGCTCGGTGAAGCCGCCGACCAAGAACGACCACGACAGGCCGCCGCGGCGATCGAGGACGGCTGGCGAGCCTTTCTCGAAGATCGCTACGGTTTACCCCGGGGTACCGCGAGTCCGCAATGGGCCGAAGAGCTCGAGTCGCGCGGCGTCGCGCGTGGTGTCGCCGAAGATCTCGCCACCCTCGCCGACGATCTGCACTATCTCCGCTACGCACCCAAATTGTCATCGACCACCGATCTCCGCGACGAGCTCATCGAGCGCTCACGACGGCTGCTCGACCGGTGCCGATGAGGAACATCATGAACCTACCGCTGCGTCGTCGTCTGCTCATTCTCGGTCTCGCCCTGGCCACCGCGCTCAGCCTGGTCGCCGCGACCAGCAGTGAGCAGTCGGCGATCGATGCGGTGCGCGCGCTCGAGGAGGGCAACCGGCTGGCTCGCGAGAATCGCTTGGATGAAGCGGTCGATGCCTACGAGCGTGGCTGGGATCCCGGACAACCTCACCCGACGTTGGCGTACAACCTGGCGACGACCCTGCACCAGCTCGACCGTCTGCCCGAGGCGGTGCTGTGGTATCACCGCGTCGGCGCGCGCGAGGACGCCTGGCGTGACGAGAACCTCTTTTTGGCGCGGCGCTCGCTCGGTAGCCAACAGATCGACAACCACAGCGTCTGGAGCTGGATCAGCACAAACGGTGCATGGTTTCAGACGCTCGCGGTGCTCGCCGCATGGGCGGCGTTGATCGTCGTTCTGCTCGGTGAGCGATGGGGAACGGGGCGGATCGTGCCACTTTCCCTGATCGCCTTGGCGGTGCTCGCCTGGGGTAGCGTGGGCGTGGCAGGCATGCTCGAGCCCCGCGCCGCCGTCTTGCTCGAGGATTGTCGTGGCGATCTCGGCGATCTACCCGCTGGCACCGAAGCCTGGGTGCGGCCCTCGGGCGACGATCAATTTCGGGTGCTGGCCACGCCGGTGATCGTCTGCTCCGAAGACACCATCGCCCTGGTGGATTAACCCGCACTGAGCAATGGGAATTCAACGAAATTCACTGTACCTGGTGGGTTTTGTAAACTGTTCTATTGCTATAAGTCCCTGATTCGAGAAGGGCTTCTCGTCGAAGCTCGGCTTCTGGTATCTTGGTTGACGCTCCGTTGTCCGGACGAGAGTAGTTTTGTCACCCGCCGAACGAGAGGCGCACTCTCGATTCTGATACGGGGCAGATCCGACGAGGGCCGCCGACCGAATCGGTAGTCATTCCGACTCGGTGAGAGAAAGACGAAGTGACGATCGAAATTCACGCTATCGAAGCCGTCCAGATGGAGGCGTTCCTCGAACGCCGACGCGCCAGCCTGGCGTCGTTTCCCGTCGAGATGAGCCTCGCCGACAACCTGTCGGAGATCCTGCGTAAGGCCAACGAATTCGTACCCTCGTTGGCGGGTTCGATCCTGCTCGACAATCCGCTCACCAAACGCTCCGATCGCCGCAAGAACAGCCTGACCTTTGTCGCCGCGTTCGGTGACAAGGCGGCGCAGTTGATCGGTCGTGAAGTCCCGGC
Organism: Acidobacteriota bacterium; assembly: GCA_039184055.1. GTDB lineage: Bacteria > Acidobacteriota > Thermoanaerobaculia > Multivoradales > J023 > JBCDBH01. The sequence goes on along the minus strand of JBCDBH010000273.1, from coordinate 200 downwards.
GGCACACGGTATCGCCGGCTGGGTCTACGAGCACGGCGAGCCGTACAACACCGGCGACGCCAATGGTGATCAGTTCTTTTTCGACGGCGTCGACGCGGTTACCGAATACAGCACCCAATCGGTGGTGGCGATTCCGATTCGTATCGAGCAAGAAGTGTGTGGCGTGCTCGAGCTGATCAACCGAGTCGGTGCGCCGGACT
>JBCDBH010000272.1:0-8138 GCA_039184055.1 Acidobacteriota bacterium | reverse complement strand
GTCGCGTATTGAAGCGCCAGCCACCTACCGTCAATGTGCGACCGGCTCTAGCCTCGACAACGAAGCCCGATGGGCAAAGGAGACTCGTGTACGGCAATCCCCCGGGGCAACGCCCACAGATCCAATTCGGCATGACTGGTGGCCCACCACCGCGCGACATTCTGATCCTTCTCGCGGTGCTGTTCGGCACGTTCTCCCTTTCGCATCTCGGCGCCCGAGGGTTGATCGAATGGTTGATGCTGACCCCGCGGGTGTGGCAGAGCTTCGCCGTTTGGCAGGTCGTGACCTATCCCTTTGTCGGCTATGGCGCGCCGTCGATTTGGTTCTTGCTCGAGCTCCTGATCCTCTTTTGGTTCGGGAAGGACGTCTATCGACGACTCGGTCGCGCCAACTTTTGGCGCTTGGTCGCGTGGACCACCATTCCGGCCGCGGCCGTGGCGGTCGTTCTCCAGTTGTTCATCGATCGCGACGTCTGGGCTGCCTTTCCGCTCCTCCAAGGGCAACGGATCCTGCTCGCTGTCTTCATCGCGGCGTTCGCCACCTTGTTCGGGCAAGCCACGATTTACCTCTTCTTTGTTCTACCGGTCAAGGCGCGATGGTTCATCTGGATCGAGATCCTCTTTGCTTTTGTCGCCATGCTCGGTACGGAGCCACGTGACTTCGCCGGCTTCGCCGGCATCTGCGTGGCGGTCGGCATGGCGTACTCGATGTGCACACCAGGCGGCTTCAACCGCGTGTGGAGTCGGTGGGTCCTGATGGCGAAGCAAAAACAATATCGATCACAGCTCGAACGTGAGCGCAAGAAGCGTGGTTTCCGGGTCATCGATGGTGAGGGACGAGGTGACGGGCCACGAGATCCGTGGGTGAATTGACCGATCAGCCGTCTCGCCGACCCTCGGCGGATGACGCTCTGGCGCCTTTTCATCCTCTGGTGGCGTCGTGGTTTCGACGCGTGATCGGAACCCCGACGGATATTCAAGCACGCGCCTGGCCGCGTATCGCCTCCGACGAGAACCTGCTGGTCACCGCGCCGACGGGTAGTGGCAAGACGCTCACCGCCTTTCTGTGGGCGATCGACCGACTCCTCACCGGCACCTGGCCTGCCGGCGCCACCCGGGTTCTCTATGTCTCGCCGCTGCGCGCGCTCAATACGGACGTGCGACGCAATCTCGATCTACCGCTCGCCGCGTTGCGCGATGAATTCACACAAGCGGGGATCGAGGCGCCACCGATTCGCGCGGTCACGCGCAGCGGTGACACGCCGCAGAGCGAGCGGCGCAAGATGCTTCGTCAGCCTCCCGAGATCCTGATCACGACACCCGAGAGCCTGAATATTCTGTTGACGTCGAAGGGTGGTCGTACGCTTCTGGGCAACTTGACGACGGTCATTCTCGACGAGATTCACGCCGTCGCGGCGAGCAAACGCGGCACTCACTTGATCACCGCGGTCGACCGGCTCGTACGTTTGTCAGGGGATTTTCAGCGTATCGCCCTGTCGGCGACGATCCGGCCGCTCGAGACCATCGCCCGGTTCGTCGGCGGCTATCGTCACCAGCCGATCGAGGGCGGTGACCATTATGCGCCCCGACCGATACAGGTCGTCGCCAGTGAAACCACCAAGGACTATCAGGTCCAGGTGCGTTATCCACCCCATCGACTCGCCGATCGACCCGAGTCGTCCGGAGACGGTCTGTGGGAGATCATGGCGGACACGTTTCGACGCCATATCCGTGGCAATCGCAGCACGCTGATCTTTGCCAATAGCCGTCGACTGTCCGAGAAAATCACCGGTCTGATCAATCAAGACCAGCCACGTGATCTTGCCTGGTCGCACCACGGTTCGTTGTCTCGCCCAGTGCGCACCGCGGTGGAAGACAAGCTCAAAGCGGGAGAGCTCCCGGCGATCGTCGCCACCAATTCTCTCGAGCTCGGTATCGACGTCGGCGCGTTGGACGAGGTCGTCCTGGTGCAAACACCCTATTCGATCGCATCAGCGGTCCAGAGGATCGGGCGCGCGGGTCATCAGGTCGATGTGTCGAGCCGTGGAACGTTCTTGCCGATTCATGGCCGCGATCTTCTCGATGCCGCCGTGGTCGCGCGAGCCGTACTCGCGGGTGAAATCGAGCCGGTACAACCGATCGAGGCGCCGCTCGATGTGCTCGCCCAAGTTCTTTTGTCGATGATCGCGGTCGAGGCGTGGTCACTCGACGATCTTTTCGCGACAGTACGAGCCAGCACCCCGTTTCGCGAGCTGACCCGACGCCATTTCGATCTCGTTGTCGAGATGTTGGCCGGGCGCTATGCCGATAGTCGCATCCGGGAGCTCCGGCCTCGCGTCTCGGTGGACCGTCTGAACGGCACGATCACGGCTCGCCCGGGCGTGGCTCGCTTGCTCTACGCCGCTGGGGGGACCATTCCGGACCGTGGCTACTACCGGCTGGTGCGTGAGGGTGGAGAAGGCAAGATCGGCGATCTCGACGAGGAATTCGTCTGGGAGCGCAGCCTCGGCGATGTCTTCACGCTCGGCGCTCAGACATGGCGAATCCAGCAGATCACACACAACGACGTGGTCGTGGTTCCCGCCACGGGCGCCTCGGCCATGGCTCCGTTCTGGCGTGCCGATCAACGCGATCGAGGCGCGTTCTTGGCGACCCGGATCGCCGCCTTTCTCGAGCGGGCCTCGACTCGGCTCGATGATGCTGCCTGGCGACAGGAGCTCCGCACCGAGCACGAGCTCGACAACGAGGCGATCGACGCCCTGGCCGACTTCCTACGGCGCCAGATCGACGCTACCGTCGAGCTACCGCATCGCAGTCGGATCGTCGCCGAGACGGTCCGCGATCCACTGGCGCGGGCCGGAGAGCCCGTCCAGTTGATTCTCCACACGATGTGGGGTGGGACCGTCAATCGACCCTTCGCGCTCGCGCTCGGAGCGGCGCTCGAGGAAAGCTCGAGCGCACCCGTGAACATCCTCAGTGACGACGACGCCATCATGCTGCGGCTCGATCAGCCGATCGCGGCCCACGAGCTCTTCGCGATGGTGGCTCCCGATCACCTCGAAACCTTGTTACGACGCCGGCTCGAGTCGACCGGTTTCTTTGGTGCCAATTTCCGGATCAACGCCGCGACCGCGCTTCTCTTGCCTCGCGCCGGCTTCGGACATCGTACGCCCTTGTGGTTGTCCCGACAGCGAGCCAAGAAACTTCTCGGTGAAGTGGCGAGCTACGGCGATTTCCCGGTGGTGATCGAGACATGGCGCACGTGTTTGCGCGATCTATTCGATCTCGAGACCCTGCGTGTACGCCTGGGCGAAATCGAGCGGGGCGAGATCCGTATTCACGAGGCGACGACCGCGAAAGCTTCCCCCTTCGCCGGGGGTTTGGTGTGGCTCGAAACCAATCAGCTCATGTACGAAGACGACGTGCCGAACGGTGCAGGGGCGTCCGGTGTTCGCGAAGATCTGCTACGCGAGCTGGTGTTTTCGACCGAGCTTCGACCACGGCTCGACCCGACCACGGTCGAGTCCTTTCGGCGCAAGGCACAGCGCATCGAGATCAGCTGGACTCCCGAGCCAGGTACCGAGCTCGTCGACTGGGTCAGCGAACGCATCCTCCTGCCGATCGACGAGTGGACCGAGCTCCTCGAGGCGATCGAACGCGACCACGGTCAGCTCGATCGAGAACGGTGGAGCGGACTTCGTGATCGACTGGTCGTGTGGGCGCCACCTGGCGCGGATCGACCATCCGTGTTGTCGATCGAGCTGGTCGCGAGCTTGGTCGGTACATTCGGCCTCGATCCTGCCGACCTGAAGCTCCGAGCTCTCGATGACCCTGGCGAGGACGCTCCGGCCGAGGCGATCTCCGGGGTGGTCCGGCTGTGTCGACGGAAACGGGAGCGCGACGAAATCTCAGAGATCGAAGCCTCAGAGATCGAAGCCCCGGAGATCGAAGCCCCGGAGATCGAGCTGACCGAGCGGGTGTCGGAGTGGTTGCGAGCCTACCCACCGATTCCACCCAGCAGGATCGCCAGCGTCTGGGGGCTCGACGACACCGAGTTGGAGGACGTGCTCGATGTCCTCGTGGAGCGACGACTGATCGTGATCGATCGGCTCACCCGCAACACGGACACCGACGAGGTCTGCGATACCGAGAATCTCGAGAGACTGCTTCGTGCGTTGCGACGTGATCGACGACCGAGCTTCGAAACGCTACCCGCCACGCATCTGCCGTTGTTCTTCGCTGAGCATCAGGGGCTTACCAGCCGTGGGGACGGCATCGACGATCTCGAGGATCGTATCGAGCAGCTCCTGGGATGGGTGGCGCCAGCGGCGCAGTGGGAAATGGACATCCTGCCGGCACGGCTGGACCCTTACTATCCGTCGTGGCTCGACTCGACTCTCCAGGAGAGCGAGTTGCTCTGGTTTGGCCACGGCAAGGGTCGGATCGCCTTCGCGTTCCCGAGCGATCTCGAGCTCCTCATACGACCTCGAGACGAAGCCGAGGAACGTACGCGTGCCGAGCTGCTCCCGTCCGTTCGTGGCCTCGACACCACGGAATCCATCGCTACACGTACCGACCAGGCGGTAGCGGCAGTCACCGAGCAATTGTGGCAGGCGGTTTGGAATGGAGACGTTCGAAACGACTCGTTCGCGGCGTTGCGTCGCGGGGTCGCCAACCAATGGCGGGCCGAGACGAGCCCACCACCGCGACGCCCCGAGCGACGTCGCCGGGGACGCGCCGCGCAACGTTGGCGGCCGAGCAAACCCTTTCTCGGGCATTGGCTACGGTTGGAGATCCCGCGCACCCATGACGGTGATGACGTTCTCTAAGAAGAAAGCCTGATCCGAGATCGAGTCCGTGTCCTGCTTCAGCGGTGGGGCTTGCTCTTTCGCGGATTGCTCCAGCGCGAGCTACCCGCTCTCCAGTGGGGCGCCGTGTTTCGTGCGCTACGGGTCATGGAGCTGGGAGGTGAGGTGCTCGCCGGTCATTTCTTCGCGGGGATACCGGGTCTGCAATTCATCTCAGTGGCTGCCTATCGCCGCTTGACGGCAGGGATGTCTGAAGACGCCCTGTACTGGGTCAATGCCGCCGATCCCGCCTCGCTGTGTGGCGTCGATGTGGTCGGATTGAAGAGCTTGCTACCGGCACGGCACGCAACGACCTATCTCGCGTTCCAGGGAGCGAGATTGACTCTTGTCGCTCGGCGGGGCGGCAAAGATCTCACCTTTCACCTCGCCGACGATCATCCCGATCTCGGACGTCACCTCGACGTGCTTCGACACCTGCTGACCCGGGGCGCCCAGCCGGCGTCGAGCATCGATGTCGAGACGATCAACGACGAGCCCGCGCTCGACAGTCCCTACGTCGGACGGCTTGCCGAGTCGTTTCGAATCACCCGCGAGCCGAAGACGGTCAAGCTGTGGAAACGCTATGAATGAGGCGGGGGTTAGCCCGGGTTGGGGATGTCGACCCAGGTGACGCGAATACCGAGCTCTTCATTGATGTGCTCACCCAATGATCGGATGCCGCAACGCTCGGTCGCATAGTGTCCACAGGCGAGGTAGTGGATCCCCGCCTCGCGAGCCACGTTCATGACCCATTCGCGAACCTCACCGGTGACAAAGGCGTCGAGCCCGAGGTCGATCGCTCGATAGAGATCGGCGGGCGCGCCACCACAGGAGATACCGACCTTGCGGATCTCGGTGGGTCCTTCACGATAGGCGACGAGAGGCGACTGGCCGTAGAAGTCGCTTACTCGGCTGAGCAGCGTGTCCCAATCGATCGGCTCCGCGAAGCTTCCGTGCACGGCGACGTCACGTCCGAAGACAGGCGCGAAACCGGTACGGTCCTCGAGGCCGATCGCCTTGGCGGCGAGGGCGTTGTTGCCGATCTCGGGGTGACGGTCGAGAGGCAAGTGATAGGCGATGAGATTGAGCTCGCTATCGAGCAGGGTCCGCATGCGCCCGAGCCGCCAGCCAACCAAAGGTTGCGGGTCGCCTTTCCAGAACACACCGTGGTGTACCAGAACCGTATCGGCACCGAGCGCCGCGGCGCGCGAAAAAAGCTCGCGACTGGCCGACACCGAGGTGACGACATGACTCACCACGTCCGGGCCTTCTACCTGAAGCCCGTTGGGGCAAAAGTCGTTCTCGTCGACCGGGGCGAGAAGCGTATCGAGCCAACGAACCAAGTCATCGCGACGGATCGCGGCGACGGTTGGATCGGTGGTGATCATGTCGTCTCGGCCGCGGCCGACGTCAAGGTCGGTTGCTGGTCGTGAAGCTGCTGATGAATGCGGGCGAAGGTCGTTTCGCACGCGAGAAACGTGTCGACGATGATCGGATCGAAGTGTAGACCGCGATCGATACGGATACGTCGCACCGCTTCTTCGTGGCTGTAAGGTTCTTTGTACGGCCGGCGTGTGGTGATCGTGTCGTAGGCGTCGGCGAGCGCTACGATTCGGGCGGGGAGCGGGATGTCTTCTCCCGCCAGCCCATCGGGATAGCCACCGCCGTCCCACCGTTCATGATGGCTATAGGCGATATCCATCGCCATGTCGAGAAAGGTCGGACCGACGTCATAGCGGTCGAGCACCGTCCTCAGGGTATCGCCCCCGATGGTCGTATGGGTGCGCATGATCGCCATTTCTTCGTCGGTCAGTGGACCTGGCTTACGGAGGATGGCGTCGGGAATACCGACCTTGCCGATGTCGTGTAGCGGACTCGACTCGACCACTTCCTTGACGAAATCGTCGTGAATCCGATCGGCATAGGTGCCGTCACGCAGCGCTTTGGCGAGCACGCGACTGTACTCGGCGATGCGCTCGAGATGAAAACCGGTTTCGCTATCGCGTGATTCGGCGAGCTTGGCGAGCGTGTGCAGAGCGATATCGCGCGTCTGCCGGAGCTCGTGGGTTTTCTCGTCGACTTTCTTTTCGAGATGCGCTTTGTAGGCGCGATTCTGAATGGTCAGTCGACGACGTTCGAGCGCGCGCTCGAGGGTCGTACGGAGGTCTTCGAGATCGAATGGCTTGGCGAGGTAGTCGTAGGCACCTTCACGGACGCACGTCCGTACGGTGCCGAGATCTTGCCGGCCAGACACCATGATGACCTGGATGTCCTTGTCCAGCGCTTGCAGGCGACGGAGCAATTCGACCCCCGGCATACCGGGCATTTCGATGTCGAGAAGCGCAACGGCGGGAGGCTTGCCATTGTCGGCCAGGGCGAGAGCAGCCTCGCCATTGTCGAGCGCGTGAACCGGATACCCCAAAAAGGTGAGCTGCGATTGCAAGAGCTCACGTACGGTCGGTTCGTCGTCGACTACAAGAATGTGTTGTTCCATGGAAACAGCTCGTTTCAGACCAACAGGCCGAGCATACTACAGCCGCCCGGTAACAAGCGGAGCTGGGCACCCGCTTGCACGAGTACCCAGCTCATCGACGGAGTGGTCAACGCTCGCGTCGACCGCCACCACGACCGCCGCGGCCACCACGACCGCCACGGCTGCCTTCACGACCGCCGCCGCCACGACCGCCATCACGACCGCCGCCGCGACCACGGCCACCGCCACGGGAGCCACGATCGTCGCCACCGCGGTCCTCACGGGCCGCCGCGGCGAGAGCCAGCTCTTCTTCACTCGGTTCGTAGTTCGGATCCTCGAGCAAGACGGCCTTGCGCGACAGTCGGTAGCGACCTTTTTCCTGGTCGATCTCGACCACCTTGACTTCGACCTGGTCACCCTCGCGAATGATGTCCGTGACTTCACGGACACGGTAGGGTGCGAGCTCACTGATGTGGAGCAAACCCTCAGTGCCCGGCAAGATCTCGACAAAGGCGCCGAAGCTCTCGATCCGGGTGACGATACCCGAGTAGTTCTTGCCGACTTCGGGTTTCTCGGTGAGACGTTCGATCAAGTCGATGGCACGGCGCGCCGCGACACCATCAGGCGAGGCGACGATGACCTTGCCGTCATTCTCGATTTCGATCTCACAGCCGGTCTCTTCCTGGATCGAGCGGATCGTCTTGCCACCTGGGCCGATGACGTCGCGAATCTGATCACGGCTGATCTGCAGGGTGAACAGACGCGGTGCCCATTCCGACAGCTCGGTACTCGGCGTCTCGATCGCTTCATCCATCTTGT
>JBCDBH010000271.1:0-8147 GCA_039184055.1 Acidobacteriota bacterium | reverse complement strand
TCGCCTGAGATGTTTCTCGACACACCAGTTGGCTCGATCTCTGATTCATTCGCGATCGAGCCAACTGGTGTGTCGAGAAACATCTCAGGCGAGCGTCCCGTGACGCTCGCCTGAAGACGAAGGCGTGGGTCAGCCTTCGATTCCCATCTTCGCCTTGAGCGCGGCGAGGGAGTCGGACGCGGCGGCCGAGGAGAGGGCCGGCGCGTCGAGAGCGTCGTCGATTTTGGCGTCGAGGCTCTTCGAGGAGTCGGCCATTTCGCCGTAGGCCTCGGCGAGCGACTCTTGCTCGGTGACCCGGTCTTTCATCTTCTCGAGCATGGCGATGGTGCCCGAGCTGTCGGCGCCGGCAAGCTGTTTGTTGACCTTGTGCATGGATTCGGCGGTCCGAGCACGAGCACGCAGGGTGATGAGCTCGTTCTCGTATTTGCCGATGTCACGCTTGAGCTTCTCGACCTTGGTGGCCAAGTTGTCGGACGCTTGCTTCTGCACCACGTGATCGCGCTCGATCTGCTCGGCGCGACGCTCGGCCTCGGTCTTTTGCTCGAGCGCCTGAGTCGCCAAGGACTCGGCTTCGGTGGCGTCGAGACTACCGTCCTGCATGCGCTGGAGGAGCAACATGGCTTTGCGCTCGTAGTCTTTGGCGAGACGCTTCTGATCGTCGGCGTCTTTGCGCAGCCGAACGGCGACGGATTTGACCTGGGCGAGGCTCTTCAGGGCCTCTTGCAGGTTGCCTTTGAGATCGCGGATACCCTGCTCGGTGATCTTGATCGGATCTTCGAATTTGTCGACCGCCGAGTGGGCCTCGGATTGCACGACTTTGAACAGACGTTGAAAAATGCTCATCGTTTCCTCCTTCAGTCGCGGCGGGCGTGGTCGAGAAGCTCGGCGCCGTATTCGGCGAGGGCGAGAGACAGAGCGCTGACCGAGCCTTCGAGCTCGTTGGCGTCGAGGTTGGCGAGCTGAAGGGTGTCACGGAAAAGCACGTTCTCACCCGATTCATCGAGCACGAACGCACCGTGTACGAGGGTGCGGTTCATCTGCAAGAGGCGGCGATAGAGATCGCCGGGCTCGGGCTTGACCTTGAGGATCAGTTGCTCGATGACGAGGATCGGATCCTCGCAGTCGATGACCAGGGTCTTGATGCCCTCTTCTTCGTTGTCGACGACGAACAGCTCTTCCGCTTCGTCCTCACGGACGATCTCGAGCTCGAGATCGAGGACGTAGCGTTTGACGGTGTCGAAGTATTCCGATGGCATGTCGAAACTCTCCTGTTTCTGGTTCAGGCTCGGTCGGCGAGATGCCGGCTGAGCTCGTTGTACGCATGGTTGAGCCCCTGGAGGAGCTCGTTGGCAATACGCGACTTCTCGGGATCGGACGCGTGACGATCGGGATGATACTGCGCCGCCAATCGGCGATAGGCACGTTTGACGGTTGCGAGGTCGGAGCCGTACGGCACTTCGAGGTTGGCGTACCAACGCGCCAGGTCGGGATCCTGACCGGGTGAGCGATGACCCGTCGATGCTCCTCGGTTCGAGGTCGAGCCGTTCGAAGCCGAGCCGCCGGCGCGACCACGCTTCTCGTCGCGGCCGCCGGTGCGGCGCTCGTCGGCGCGGCGCTCGTCCGCTCGACGCTCGGCGGAGCGTAGCCAGTCTTCGAAACGGTCGCCGAGACCTTTGGCTTCGGAGCGGAGAATGTGGAGGAGACGCTGGCTCAATGTCATCGGTCACAATCGGTACGGCCGAAGGTGGCCAGCTATTCACACGGGCTGGTTCGCATCGACTAATACAGGTCCCACGCCCCACGTCGGTACGCGTGGTAAACGGTCAGGTCGCTCTCGCCACTCGGCGTAACGGTATCCGAATCGTCGAGAATTCCCTTACCGAAGTGCAGCATACTGACCATGGCGGCGCGGTTCAAGAAATGTGTATCGGCGAATTCGAGACGAGAGAGACGTCGCCTTATGTATTCGATTTCGACACGATGATCGCTCGGCGCGACCGCGAGCTCGGGTAGATCCTCCACCGGCTCGGACGGAACATCGAAGCCCCGCGCCGGGGGCTTCCAGCCCAACACCCAACCCCACTCGCCCATGGTGGTGACGTGCTGATGGTACGGCACCGCGATCAAGCCGGTGGCGGCGACCGATTTCCAAATCGAGATGAAGGCGTGGCGTGAGAAATAAGGGCTGGTCGCTTGGGTGACCAGAACCCCTCCTGGTGACAAACGCGACACGACGCGCCGATAGAACGGCACGCTATAGAGCCGCGCGAGGCTCACCGTTTTGGGATCGGGAAGATCGATGATCACGACATCCCACATACGCTCCTGATCGGCGATGTAGGTGTAGGCATCGGCGTGCACGATTTCGACACGTGGATCTTCGAGCACCCCTTCGTTGAGCGCGACGAGCACAGGATGGGAACGGGCCAGGGCAGTCATCGCAGGATCGAGATCCACCAGGGTCACCCGCTCGACATCGTCGTAGCGCAGCACTTCGCGAATCGCCAGACCGTCGCCGCCACCGAGCACGAGGACCTCGGCGCGACGTGCCGCGATACCGAGTGCCGGCCGGACGAGAGACTCGTGGTACACCACCTCGTCCCGGCTCGAAAACTGCAGAGTGCTATCGAGATAGAGCCAGTGATCGTCACGCCACTGGGTCATGACGATCCGCTGGTAGCGGGTCTGCTCTTGGTACACCACCCGGTCGCGATACCGCCCCTGCTCACCCCATTGCACGATCGGCTCGGCGGTGACGCTCAAACCCACCAACGCCACGGCAACCGTCCCGAAGCCACCGATGAGCCACCGCTTGTAACGCAATCGGTCCGCGAAGGCGATCATCAAAAGCGCCGCAACGATGAGATTCAGCGCGCCCAAAGCGATCGGGGTGTAGGTCAAGCCGAGATGTGGCAACGCCAAAAACGCGAAGATCAAACCTCCGGCGAGCGCGCCGTAGTAGTCCTTCTCGATCACTCCCGAGATGTTGACGCGTAGCTCTTCGTAGGCTTCGTTGATCCGGGTAGCGATGGGAATCTCGGCACCGATCAGCACGCCGATCGCGATCGCCAGGCCATAGATCACCAGGGTCAGATAGTCGACCCGCACGGCGAGACTCCACACCACGAGCGGCGCCGCGGCGACGAGCAACGACAAGACGAGCTCGATGACGATGAACGTGTCGACGAGTCGCCGCTCGACATGACGTGACAGGCGGCTGCCCACACCCATGGCGAAGAGCATCGAGGAAATGACCAGCGTCCACTGGACGACCGCATCACCGAGCAAATAGCTGGCCATGGTGGCCATGACGTACTCGGCGACGATCCCCGACAAGCCGGTGGCGAAGACACACGCCTTCAGCACCCATCCGGGCGCCAAGACCGCTTTTCTACCTGTCAACGCAGTCTCAGAACGTCCAATTGATCAACATCGAAGCGGCGACGTAGGAAAACGCCTCGATCGCCCCGGCCCCGACATTGGGAACTTCTTGAGCGGTCAGCTCATCCTCGAATTTGGCTCCCGGAACGAGCACCAGGTCGCTCAGCCAGCGCACGATCGGTAAGAGCAACAGACCGACGAGGACCGTGCCACCAAACCAGGTCAGATTCTCGGTCCAGCCATAGAAGTCACCACTGGTGCCGAGCCGCACGACGTTGCCGATGGCGATCAACACACCGGCGAAGGCGACCCCGACGGCGACATTGTCCCGCTCGATTTCGGCATGAAGGTCATACGGCACGGCCCGTTCGTAGACCAAACCGGCGAGGATCAACACCACCTGACCGAGCGCCCAGAACGCCAGCGCGGTGACGAAACCGCCACCCTCGCCCGAGATGGCTCCGCCGATGATCAGGCCGTTGGCGATGAAATTGCCCGCCTCGATCACCCCCGTGCCGACGTTGCGGTCGACCAGGATCTCTTTCTGGTTGTCGAAGGTGCGTAGCACCACCTTGTCGTTGAGCCACGCCGAGATGTTGAGCAGGATGATGGCGAGCAGGCCATACAAACCGATATCGATCAGGTCGGCCACCAAACCACGACTCGGCCCGAGCATGAGCTTGCCGAACGCGAGCACCAAACCCATGTAGTAGCCCACCATCGCGAAGGCGAAGGCGTTGTTGTCGTGCTCGAATAGCTCTTCGCGCAGCGACACGCGTGGATGGAGCGCGGCATAGATCCACTTCCCCACCAGAAAGACGAGGAAAAGCGCGACCAGGTACACCAGGCCGGAGATCAGGCTGTCGAGAAATTCGAGATCAAGACTCATTTGCCACCTCGACTCCCACCGCTGCGAGATCGCGAGCTGCTGGATCGACTTCGTCCGGCGCGCTGATCTACTCGATCACTGAAGCGCGAGCGACTGGCTTGTGAGCGCGCCTGTTGACGCTGATAGAAGGTGGGATTGGTGGTGCGGGTCATGCTACCGGTGGTTCCCCATTGGCTCTTGGTGCCAAAGAACGGCCGGTTGCTCCGGCGCGCGGTGCGGTAGGCGTCCCATTCATTGCGATAGACCGGCCCGCGCAAACCACCGAGCATGTGGCTCAGCAAGGCGTATTTGCCATAAAAGGCCCAAAAGCTGTTCCCTGAGCTATCGGTGCGCCACTCGCCGTACCGCCGGTCACCGACATAGCCATAGCCGGCCGGCCGGCATTCCTCGGTCGCGGTCGGTGTCTCTCCCTCTTCGACATTGGCCTTGGCGGCGACCGTCATACCGAGACACGGCCGGTATCGCTCCCAGACCCGCTCCGAGACCGGGTACCACTCGAGTAATTCATCACGAAAGGCGAGCTCGCCGTTGCTGTCCGGCTCGGCGATCACGACACGGTAGAGGTGCTCCTGTCGTTTGACGAAGCTCCCCTCGCGGCGCATGTCCTCGAGAATCACCGAATAGGCCGGATAGCGATCGAGCTCGCGACGCAGCTCGGTGATGACGTCCTTGGTCGGTGAGGTGGTACAACCGAGCGTCGAGGCGGCCAGCGTCACCAGCAGGGCGATGGACAATCTCTTCATGCGTTCTCCTCGCCTCCCGGCAAGATGTTGGTGAATTGCCAATCCTCGACATAGACACCGGATGCGGCCTCGAATTCCGTCTCTCCCCATTGCTCGAGGGTCACGTAGGCTTCGTCGTCCTCGTCGACGAAATCCCATTGAATCAGCGGTTTGCCCGCGTCGCCACCATGCTCGTGAAAATGTCCGGCGCTGGTCATATCGAGGTAATACGGCTTGTCCTGATGGTTGATCTCACTCGGTGGATCACCCTGTCGTTGCACGTGGTCGAGAATCCCGGCGCCGAGCATGCCGACCGGGATCTTCTTGCTCCACGTCCAGTCGACGCCGTCACCCTCGGTACGACCGAGGTATCTTCTGGTACGGCCCGCGACCAATTCCCATTCATCGACGACATCACCATCGAAGTCGTAGCGGTGCTTGGCGCTCACCGTCCAGGTCTGCATGTCGTAGTCCACCAGCCAACCGGGACGGAGGTTTTCGAGACGCAGATCGACCGGATCGAAATCGTCGTCGGTCGCCTGGTCGCCTTTTTTCTTGAAGAGGTCGAAAAAACCCATAACTCATACTTACCACAGACACGCCCGGGGCACGGGCATGCCTGGGCTCGGAGTTACGGACTAGGATCGGGCGACTCAGGTTCGAGCCGCTCGATCCAAGGCAGGTCGAAAAACCCGGCCCGGACCACCGCGCTGGCTGGCGATTCGCTCATGAAGCGCACCACATCGGCGGGATGAGTATGAAAGCTGTGCACCTTCGCCGCGGGATCATCGGCAAAGCGGTACTCGACGTAGTACTCCCGAAAGACGAATTTGCTCGTCTCCTCGAAGACCCCGAGCACTTCCACCGGGGTGTGTTCAGGCATCGACTCGTCGAGCATCGCATTGGCGGTGATCACTGCCGTGAAACCAATCAAACCACCGATAAACGGGATACCGACCACCAGCAGAGCTTGGAAAGCTCGGTTCCAGACGCCCGTTTGGGCGAAAAACGCCGCGCTCGACTCCACTGCCCGTCCCGTCGCGAAGGCCTCGAGATTGCTCTCCAGTCGCCGTTGTTCACGACGGTAGTGCCAAACAAGGTAGCTCAGGAACCCGCCACCGATGAGGATGGCACCGGCGATGACCGCAGTCCATACCGGTGGAACGGTCAACGCCTCCATGCTGACCACGATCGGTAAGAAGCGATAAACAGCCACCAAGGGCCACACGAAGAACCCGATGACCGCCGTAATCCCGAGCGCGGTCAGCACCACATCGACAAACGTGACCGGCTTGCCCCGACGCACCAGGCCCACCCCCGGCATCAGATCGAGAAAGCCGTAGAGGCGTAGCGTCTTGTCGACTTTGCCCGGCAGATGCACCATCGTCACATAGTCACCGACCCGAAAACTGGTGTCGTAGCGATCCTTGCGATCCGCGCTGAACGAGCTCGAGGTGGTGTCGAAGAGTTGATGCTCTCCGGTTTCGGGATGGATGACGTCGACGGTCGCCGCGAACTGAAACTCCCCTGGCGTGCTGTTGTGCACCACGGTAGGTTGCTTGACGAGCGCTCGAACTCGACCGATGCTGGTCTCGCCATCACGAATGTAGCGAATGGGTGTGTGGCCGAGTGATTGTCGCACCCAGCTCACCACGGCAAGGCCGGCCAAGCCGTATGCGAGCCAGTCGAGGTACGCGATCGGTAGGAAATACACGCCCAGATCCCGTACCGCTGGAAAGCTGTAGAGCACGAACGAGATGACCGCCGAAACGGCGAGAGCTTGACGCGTGAGACGTTGGCGCCGTGACCAGAGGCCCTCGACGACCGCATCGGGAATCGGTCTGGGGGGCGGACCGGTGAGCTCGGGCTCGAAACGATAGTCACGCGGAGGCTCGAATGACGCTCGCTTCACCGACTCGTCGAAGAGCGCGGCGAAATCGTACGCGGCCTCCTCGTCATGGTGCATACACAACCTCCTCGTCGCGGAACGGCCGAAGTATACGCCTTGCCCAAGAGGAGCACGGGAAACGGCTCGAGCCGGATACACTACGCTTCAGGAGGTTCGACTATGCGAGGCGCTGGAGGAACTGGAGGTGGAGTCGGTCGTTTTTTTCTCGGTCTCACCATGCTCGCGATCGGCGGCTATCTCTTTCTGAACGCGATTCGCGTACACAGCGGCTTCGGCGGCATGGGCCACGGCCTCTACAACATGGGTGGCTTCGCGGTCACCACGGGCATGATCCTGGTGCCCTTCATCTTCGGGATCGGCCTGATCTTCTACTCCGCGAAGAATCCCTTCGGCTGGGTTCTCGCCGGTGGCTCGCTGCTCTTGCTCGCTTTTGGCATCATCGCGTCCCTGCGACTCAACCTCCATGCGATGAGTGCCTTCGATCTCTTGGTGATGCTGGTGCTGATCTTTGGCGGGCTCGGTCTCTTCTTGAGCTCGCTACGCGATCAGGGGGCGTGACGGCCCCCTGACCCAAACAAGCCTCATTCCCACTCGATCGTGCCGGGCGGTTTGCTGGTGATGTCGTACACCACCCGGTTGATCCCGGTCACTTCACCGACGATCCGATTCGCCACCCGACCGAGGAGCTCATGGGGCAACGGGCTCCAATCGGCGGTCATGAAATCCTGCGTATCGACCGAGCGCAACGAAACGACGTTTTCATAGGTCCGGTGATCGCCCATTACGCCGACGCTCTTCACCGGAAGAAAGACCGCGAAGGCCTGGCTCACCTTGTCGTAATAGCCGCTCTCGCGTAGCTCTTCGATGAAGATCGCGTCGGCCTCCTGAAGAATCCGCACCCGTTCCGGGGTGACCTCGCCGAGAATCCGCACCGCCAGGCCCGGACCCGGGAAGGGATGACGCTTGATCATCTCTTCGGGAAGCCCGAGCTCGCGACCGAGCTGACGCACCTCGTCTTTGAACAAGAAACGGAGCGGCTCGACCAGATCGAATCCCAGAGTTTCGGGCAGGCCCCCGACATTGTGATGGGTCTTGATCATCGCCGACGGCCCGTTGACCGACACCGACTCGATGACATCCGGATAGAGGGTGCCTTGAGCCAGGAAACTGGCGTCTTCGAGATCTTGCGCGGCGCGCTGAAAGACCTCGATGAAAATCCGACCCACGATCCGGCGTTTGACCTCGG
>JBCDBH010000270.1:0-8177 GCA_039184055.1 Acidobacteriota bacterium | reverse complement strand
TCCGCCAGATCGGCGACATCACGACGAAAAAAGTAACCGACTCCCTCGAAATCAGTCTGATCGAAGAGCGTCACCCCGTACACCCTCCGTTCGAGCGACGAGCGGACCTCGACCTCGGCGAGAACCGACGTGGCGAGACAGGCCAGGACAAAAACGAGCGAAAGAACCAACCACGGTTGGCGACGGACCATAAGTGAGCCTCCTCTTGGACGACCGTTCTGAATAACGATGTAGCCCGTCGAGCATAATCGATCCGTCGCTATACTGCCGCTTATGCCGATCCGATCATTTCTCCTCGTGCTCTTCTGTGTCCCCATGGTCGTAGACGCGGACTCGTTCGATCACGGTCTGGCGATCGGCGACGTCACCAGCCAAAGCGCCGTCATCTGGTCCCGCGCCGAGACCACGGAAACCGTGCTCATCGAGCTCGACACCACCGATGCCTTCAGCGCTCCGGTCACCCGTCGCGTCGCCCCCCGTCCCGACGCCGATCACACGCTGTCGACCCGTTTCGACGATCTCACGCCCGCGACCCGCTACCACGTCCGAGTCGGGGGTGACACCGAGCATCCGGTCCTGGGTACCTTCACCACCGCGCCCGCTCTCGAAGCCTCGGATCCGATCCGCTTCTTGGTCGGTGGCGATGTCGGCGGCCAGGGCTATTGCCGTCACGTCGACCGGGGCTACGACATCTTCACCGCGATGGCCTCGCACGAGCCGGATTTCTTTGTCGCCAATGGCGACATGATCTACGCCGACGGGGATTGTCCGGCCGATGGCCCCGGCGACTGGCGCAACATTCCCGGCGACTTCCCCGCCGTCCACTGGCCCCCGATCGACTGGACCGACGCCGGCCGAATCGCCGAGATCATGCACGCCCATTGGCGCTACAACCGCGCCGATCCTCACCACCGAGACTTTCTGGCACGCACCCCGATCTATGCCCAATGGGACGACCACGAGGTGATCAACGATTTCGGCGCCGCTTGGCAAGCGTGGTCACCCCAGCTCGATCGGCCGGGCTATCCCACCCTGGTCACGGCGGGTCGCGATGCCCTCTTCGCCTGGAACCCGTTCGATCGTCACCCCGATGAGCCCGATCGGATCTATCGCGCCTTCGATTGGGGCAGTCAGCTCGATCTGATCCTGCTCGACGCCCGGTCGTATCGCGATTTGAACGACCTCGCCGCACGCCCAGAAAACCCCAAGACCATGCTCGGCCACGCGCAACGCGATTGGCTGATCGAGCGCCTCACCACGAGCCAGGCGCGTTGGAAGGTAGTGAGCTCGGATGTACCGCTCTCGCTACCGACCGGCTCGAACGCCGATCTCTATGGCCGCGATGGCTTCGCCAACGGCCCGACGTATGGCGCCGGCTACGGAGCACGCACGGGATTCGAAGCCGAGCTGCTCGACATCCTGCGCGCGCTCGATGCCGCCGACGTCGACAATCTGGTCTTCGTGGTCACCGACGTCCACTTCGCCATGGTCCTGCGCTACGCGATCGACCTCGATGGCGATGGCGACCTGCTCCACTTTCACGAGGTGCTGAGCGGGCCGCTCAACGCGGTCACCCTGACCACGCCCCCGCAGCTCGACCCGACTCTCAAGCCGACGATCCTCTTCGCTGAAGGCGACATCTTCAACTACGCCCAGGTACAGATCGACGACAAAGGCCACTTGACCGCCACCATCCACGGCTCCGACGGCGCGGTGCGCGACGGCTCACGGCTCGACCTCGAGCCGCGCTAGCCTGCATGTCTCACCAGCCCGCCGACTACGGCGCGGAAACGCACGCAATATCTGGGCGTGCTCGCTCTTCGCTCCCTCGACGTACCTCGGGTACGCCTCCGGTCGCTCATCCCTGCGCTGCCCAGATCTCACGCACCTTTCCACGCCTCGCAACGGCGTTTGCTGAGACATGCAGGCTGACCTCCGAACATTCACACCGAGACCACAATCGGTCGGCTAAGATCGCGCCGATGCGAGGCCGCGCCCTCACGCTGCTCGCTCTCACCTGGCTGATCGGCGGGTTTTGGCCGACCGGTTCGGTGAGCGCCCAGCAGCCCGCCACTTCGGAGCCGTTCTCCGCCACCGTCGACGTCGCGCGGGTCAGTATCGACGTGATCGTGGTCGACGACGAGGGGCAGCCGATCATCGGTCTCGATCGTGACGATTTCGTGCTCGAGATCGAGGGCGAACCCATCCCGATCGTCGCCGTCGACGGACCGGACAGCGCACGCGCGCCGTTGCACATGGTGATCTACACCGACCTCACCCATCTGCAACCGGGCGATCTCGACGACGTCACCCTCGCCCTCCGACAAGTCCTCAACCACGGTCTCGCCACCGACACCCGCACCATGCTGGTCACGGCGTCACCACGGATCGAAGTGGTCGAACCGTTCACCACCTTGCACGGCGTGGTCGCCGATGCCTTGACGACGCTGCCCAAGCCGTCGACCAGTGGGCTCCTGGCCGACGGTCGACGCATCAACGCCACCATTCGCCGCACCGCCGCCGCCGGCCCCGAGCTGCGTGACGCCACCCAGGTGCCGCGTACGCTGCTCGCCCAGGTCGAAGCCTTCGACGAACAAAGCGGTTTACTGATCGACGCTGCGCTCGGTCGGCTACGGACCGTCGTCGACGCAGTGGCCGAGCTCGATGGACGCCACGCCCTGCTCTACGTCGGTGGCCGGATCCCGATCGATGCTCGAGCCAATCTCTATCGTGCCTGGCGCGCCGCCTTCGGGCCGAGCTCGCCGTGGTCGCGTAGCCGCCAGCTCGATTCCGATCCCGAGGCGGCGGCGGCCACCACCGCGATCAGTCAAGGTCGCCTGGCGGCCAAGATCGGGGGTGTCGACACCGCGCGCACGGTCGACCCGGTGATCGCGCATACGCGCGATCGGGGCGTGCAGGTCCACACCCTCGACGCCGGAGCCTTACGACGCGGGGTCTTCGATCGCCATCGTGATCGTGGCAGCGAAGCCCTGCTCAAGCGGCTCGCCGAAGAGACCGGTGGTCTGGCGATCGTCGGCAGCCGTTCCTTCACCGAGCGGGTCTCTGGAATCGCTCGAGCGATCGAGGCGAGCTACACCGTCGTGTTCGCGCCACCGGTTCTCGATGGCGAGCTCCATCGTGTCGAGATCGCCGTACGTGACGCGCCCAAAGGCACTGAAGTTCGGCATCGTCCCCGCTACCGCGCACCGACCTCGACCGAAGTCGAACGTCTCGCGCGAGCTCAGGCCGAGGCGCCTCCGGCCGCGCCCCAAACGGAGCTCGTCGTGCCGTCGATTCCGACCATGATCGGTGAGATGAACGTCTCGGACCTCGCGCAAGAGCCAGCATCGGGGGCCGCTCAAACCTCGACAGAGGCTACGCGAGAACCGGATGCGACACCGCCTCCAGCCGCCGATCCCGCACCGGCGGCAGTGATCGACGCCGACGATGTCGACCTCGGCGACTTGATCAAATTGTGGCGCAAACACGGTGACGTCGAGCGTCTCCCTCGTGCCCAGCTCACCGCCGCGCTCGACCGGCTCGCGCGTGAGTACCGACTCGCCCTCGGTCATCTGGCGCGTGGCAACGAGGCCAAAGCCGATCTGGCCCTCGAAGCGCTCGAAACCAGTCTCGGCGACGAGCTCGGCGCGGTGGCCCTGCCGATCACCCAGGCGGCACAAAGCCAAGTCACCGACTCGCTCCCCAACACGGTGCTCTTTCCCGTCGCCCTGCTTCACGCGCAACGCGCCGAACGCTATCGCCGCTCGGGAGACACCTTGCTCGTCGCGCACAGCGTCGAACGCGCCACCGCCTTGGCGCGTCGTCACGCCACCCTCGGTGACGACGAGGCGCGAGCGACCGCCGACATCCTCGCGTTGGTGGCGCGGATCGACAAGCTTTCGGCGCGGCGTGGCGAAGCCCGCGAGATCTACGAGCTGGCGCTCGGGATGTGGTCGAATCACCCGGCGTCGTTGATCGGCCTGGCGACCATCGAGGAGAAGAACGGCAACTACCGACGCGCGCACCGCCTGCTCGGCCGGCTGATCGAGGCTCGACCCGATCACGCCGAAGCGGCACTGCGACGCGCCCTCAACCTGATCCGGGACCGGCGCTCGGCCCCCGGCTTGCTCGCCCTCCACGAGCTCACCCGCAACGACAAAGCGCCGGGCTGGGTGGTCCGTCTCGCCTACCAAGAGCTGGCGCGTCACGCCATCGATCGCGACCGTGTCGACGACGCCGAGAGCATTCTTGAACGGGCCCGAGCCGCCCATCCCACCGATCCGACCCTGGCGCTCCTGATGGCACGGGTCCACGAGCTGAGTGGCGATTGGACCGCGGCCCGTGAGCTCCGTGAGCTGGCCATGAGCGCCGATCCACCCGGCGATACCAACGATCGCTATCGCTACAACCTGTGGCCGCGTTACGACAGCGACCTGGCGCGTCGCGCCGCCCGTGGTCATGCCGCGACCCTTCGACCGGAGTTGCTCCGTGCGCTCGATGATTGAGCGTCTCGGCGTGGGTTTCCTCGGCCTGTGGTTGCTCGGCTTCGCCGTACCGGCCGAGGCGATCGAGATCGTCTCGCCACCGGCTGAACAGCCGGTTTTCGGCACGGTGACCTTCGCGGCCGAGATCGCCGCGACGATCGACGACGAGCGGGTCACCACGGTGCGTTTCCTGGTCGACGGCGAGGACATCGCCAACCTCACCCTGCCGCCGTGGCAAGTCGAGGTCGATGTCGGTGACGACAACCGCGAGCACACCTTCGAGCTGGTCATCGAAACCGCTGGCGGCAACACGCATCGGGTGTCACGGATCACCCCGGCGATCCGGATCGACCTGGCGGTCGACGCCGACCTCCAGCAGCTTTATGTGACGGTGAATCGTGACGGCGCGCCGGTGCGCGACCTCGCGCGCGAGCACTTCACCGTGCGCGACGCCGGTATCGTCCAGGAGCTGGTGACCTTCGAAGGCGGTGACGTCCCGCTGACCGCCGAGCTTCTGGTGGATGCCAGCGAAAGCATGCGTGGCGCCGAGCTCGAAGCCGCGCTCGGCGGCGCCCGGGCCTTCGCGAACCGCATGCAGCCGCTCGACGAAGCCCGCCTAGTGTTGTTCAGCGATCGGCGTCTCGCCGTCTCGACCTTTACCAACGATCCGATTTTGCTCACCGCCGGTCTCGACGGCGCCGCCGCGAAAGGCGGCACGGCGCTCAACGACCAGCTCTATCTCGCCCTTCGCGAGCTCGAGGAACGCCAAGGCCGCCGCGTGTTGATCCTGCTCTCCGACGGTGAAGACGTCGCCAGCGTGCTCGACGCCGATGAGATCCTCGAGGTGGTGCGGGACAGCTCGGTGATGATGTATTGGGTCCGGCTCGGCACCCAGCGCCGGATCACCTCGGCGTGGCGCAACGTCGCCGCGCACGACACCGAGCGCGAGCAGCTCCGGCGCGCGGTCGAAACCAGCGGCGGTCGAGTGGTGCCGATCGCCGACACCAGCCAGACGAGCGACGCCTTCGCCGTCATTCTCGACGAGCTACGCTCGCAGTACGCCCTCGGCTACTATCCGAGTCTCGATCTCGATGACGGTCGCTGGCATGAGCTCGACGTCGACGTAGCCGCCGACGCGGTCGACGTCCGTCACCGCCGTGGCTATGTCGATCGCCCTTGATCCGAAAACCGCTTCATTGGAATGTTCTCATCGTGTAACAGTCATTCCGAAGGGCCCGGAAGACCTATTACACGTTGCAAAACCTTACCAGGTCTGACCTGGCAGGGTTTTGCAACTTGCAATAGGTCGAACTGATGGAAAGAAATCGCGTTTTCGATCGAAAAAGACCGATCGACCACCATCTTCGATCAACTTACTTCAACAGCTGGTGACGAAGCGGGCAAATCGAGGACAAACACCGTCCCACCCGCGGGGTTGTCGTCGACGCGGATCGTCGCATGATGATCCGAGACGATCCGGTGCACGATCGCCAATCCCAAACCGGTGCCCCGTCCTTTGGTCGAGTAGTAGGGCAGAAAGATCTTCTCCCTATCTTCCGGCCGAATGCCGACACCGGTGTCGGCCACCGAAAGCTCGACCCCGTGGTCGCGTTGCACGGTACGTACGACGACCTGACCGGGTGGGCTCACGGCGCGAATCGCGTTGTCGAGCAGGTTGAGCAACACGCTGCGTAGCTGCTCACGATCGAACCAGACCGTCGAGGCCTCGGGATCGAGCTCGGCGCTGACCTCGACACCGCTTTTGATCTCGCGATAGAGACGCAGCACTTCCTCGACCAGCGCGACCACATCGACCGTGCGCGGCAGCGGTCGTGGCATCCGTGCGAACCGCGAGAATTCATCGGTCATCGCCTGCATGCTCGCGACCTCGCGGACGATCACCGCCACGCCGTCTTCGATCGTTCGACCGAGGGCCGGATCGTTCTGCTGGTGTTTGCGCAACAGACGCTCGGCGGTCAATTTGATCGGCGTCAGCGGATTCTTGATTTCGTGTGCGATCCGTCGCGCCACCTGGTTCCAGGTCGCCATCTGCTGGGCGTGAATGAGCTCGGTATTGTCTTCGAGCACCACCACCCTGCCACCCGGCATGGTGCCGGTACTGGGCATCGAGGTCACTTTGACCTCGAGGGTTTTCCAGATACCACCGACCGTGAGCTGAAGCTCGAACGAGTGTTCGTCGCCCGCCGGATCACCGAGCAAGCCGGCCAATTTGGTCCGTTCGGGATCCTGCCACGCCTCGGTGAACGGACGCCCGATGACCTCGTCGTCGCGTTGCGCCAAGATTCGGAGCGCGGCCCCATTGCACGTGACGATCCGACCATCCTCGCCGATCGCCAGCACCCCGGCGGCGACATTTTGCAGCACGGTCGACAAGAGCACCTGCTCTTCGGTGATCCGTTCGTTGGCCTCGATCAGCTCGCGACTGCGCTGATCCACCAGCTCGCGATTGCGCTCGAGATCGGCGGTCATGGCGTTGAACCCTTCGACCAAGACCCCGAGCTCGTCATCCACCGCGACCTCGACTCGATGGTCGAGATGCCCCTGACGAATCCGATGCGTGCCCTCGGCGAGAGCTTGAATCGGCACCGTGACCCGACGCGCCAAACGCAGACTGATCGAGGTGAAGGCCAAGATCACCAGGAGCGTCACCATGAGCAGAATCAGGCGGTAGGTCGAGCGAAGTTCGTCCTTTTGCGCCACCAAGGCCAAATAGCTCTGCCGCGCCAGGGTGAGGCTTTGGTGCTTTTCGGCGATATCCGGTGGTAGAACCGCGCCGGCGAGCACCACGGGCACAGCGTCCTCGACCGCCGTCGTCTCCGTCTCACCGGACGTGGTGACGGGACGCACCGCTGCCGCCGCGTCTCGATCCGCCGCCGCGGCCAGAATCAGCCGCCCGTTGATTTCGAGATAGTCGGCGACGTGAACCGCCTCACCGTCATCCATCGCCGCACGCAGCACCCGGCTCATGCCGCGAAACTCCGGATAGGTGCGGAACGCACGTGGATTCGCAGTCGCGTGGACCAGCCTCGTGCCGTCGTAGATGGCCAAATAGTCGAGCCCGAGCTCGGCGCCGAACATCTGGAGCCGACGTTGTAACTCGGCGCGATCGTCGAGCGCCCCGACGTCGAGATCGCTCAACCCCTCGAGCACCCGCGCCGCGTCCCGCCGATTGCGATCCTCGATCTCGCGCGACAGCGCCTCGGCGGTATCCGCCGCCTGTTCGAGCAGCTCTTCCACGGGTAAGTTGAATAGCGCATCCAACGATTCGAAGAGCAAGCGAGTCGCAAACGGGAAGAGGATCAACACCGGGATCAGCGAGAGCGCGATCGCCGTCACCACCAATTTGGTCTTGAACGCCGAGCCCAAAATCCGACTGCGTCGCTCGATCAGCAGACGGAAAAAGCTCCGCACCAAAATGAACACCAGGGTCAGGATCAGGATGATGTTGACGTAGCCGAGCGCGAAGAAGAGCACGCGGTTGGTCAGCACCTGGGGAGGCAACCCCTGACCACGCTGAAAGAGCGCGTAAAACGCGCTGAACACCACCAGCAGCAGACCCAAACCACCGAAGACGAATCGACTGTCCTTGAGCCGCTCCGGTCGGCGATCTTTGCTCATCGTCGCGTCACGGAAGCGTCGGCCCAGTCGGTGGTCTCGGTGGAGGGAATAAAG
>JBCDBH010000269.1:0-8187 GCA_039184055.1 Acidobacteriota bacterium | reverse complement strand
GTTTGGTGGAGAAGGCCGGGAGCTCCGTGGCCGGCGTGGCCGAGCAAACCGTCGAGACCGCCGATCGGCTGGCACGGAGCTTCTTCACCGGCGACGTCACCGAGCAATTCCTGTCGTCCTTACCGGAAATCGAAGGGGCGGGCGCCGGTCGTCTCGAGCTCGCCACGCTCGACGCCACCGAAACCTTCACCCGGCGCGAGGAGCACATGGCCATGTGGGATCTGGTCCCGCTGGGGGCCTCGGTGACCGAGATCCGTGTTCCCGTGACCTACCGCTACCATTTGGACCTCGCCGGTGATTGGCGTGTCGAGGTCGCGGACGGGATCGCGATCGTTCATGCGCCTTCGATCCGCCCGAGCCAGCCTCCGGCGATTCATACCGACCGGTTGGAAAAACACGTCGAAGCCGATTGGCTGCTCGCCGATGATGCTCAGGCGCAGCTCGAAGAGATGGAACGCTCGCTCACCCCGCGCCTGACTCGCCGGGCGCAAAACCCCAAGCACGTCGACCTGGTGCGTGACGAAGCACGACGCACGGTCGGTGCGTTCATCAAGCAGTGGCTGCTGCGTGAGGAGCAGTGGGGGCTCGACGGTGTGCGAGCCATCAAGGTCCTATTCGCTGACGAGGTCGATATCGATCCGTCGGTGATCGCGCCGAGCATCGTCGAAACGGGTTAGCTCGGCGCGTCACGGACGCGATTTCGGATCAGCGATCGTCGTCGTCGTCTTCCGACTTGTCTTCTTCCGGCTCGTCGCCCTCGTCGTTCGCCGAGTCGTCGTCGTTCGCCGAATCGTCAGTCGTCGTATCGCTGTCCTCAGCGGAGTCGCCGTCCGAATCGTCCTCGGTCGGCTCGTCGTTGCCCGTCGAGTCCTCCTCGGTCTGGGGCGGCTCGCCAAGGTCGTCGGCCGGCTCGTCGATGGCGACGTCTTCGCTTTCTCCGGCCGCCTCTAGGTCCACGTCGTCGCTCTCGTCGGCTTCGGTTTCAGCTTCGATCGGTGCTTCATCGTCGTCGTCGGTTTCGGAATCGCTCGTCGAGACGTCTTCGTCCCCGTCGACTTCGGGGCCGTCGTCGGCCTCGGCCTCGTCGTCCGACTCTTCGTCGACTCCGCTATCGTCGACACCGTCTGCGTCTAGGCCGTCGTCCTCAGTATCGTTGTCGTCGGCGAACCCGTCGTCTGCGACCCCGTCTCTGCCTTCATCGTCGTCGATCTCGCTGTCTTCGTCGTCGCCGTCATCTTCATCCGAGTCGTAGTCGGCCGGCTCGTCCTCGTCGTACTCGTCGTAGTCGGCATCGTCGTAGTCGTCGTCGCCGTACCACTCGTCGTCCTCGTCGCCCTGGTCGTCACCGTCGGCCTCGTCGGTGGCTCGCGTGTTCGACGGCGGTTCGTCGTCTTCGTAGTCGTCGTCTTCGGACAGCTCGCCGAGAATCCAATCGCTCACCAGACGTTCGTCGGCACCGCTGAGCTCCATTTGGGCACGACTGCACAGATTGAGCACGTTTTGGGCCAGCACTTCACCGAGCACCTCGGGATCTTCGTCTTGTTGACCCAGCGTGTGACCAGCGAAGTTGATGCCGCGGAGGATGAAGTTGATGTCGCCACGCGCCACCGCGACGTCGCGATCCCAGCAGCCGTCACGGACGGCTTTGGAGGTTTGGTAGAGGTTGTAGCCGTTGGCGTTGACCTCGTCGGCGATCTCTTCGAGCAATACGGCATAGACATGCGGGGGCAGATAGGGCATGTCGGTGAGCTCGTTGACACGGCGCGCCAGCGGCGCCAGACGCGGATACTCGTCCGCGAAGTCGTCGTCGCCGACGCGCGGTTCCTCGAGGTCGTGACGCACGGGGTCGAAGACCACCCCAGTCGCCGCCGAGATCGTCAGATCGCCGAGGTCGAGGCGCTCGAGAAAACCCTTGAACGAACCGGCGCCGCCCCACGAACGGTCACGGATGGCTTCGCCGAAGGCCTGCACCACGCGATGGGCGAGGGTGGCGAGATGAACCGGCCGGTCGGCGTCTTCGACGATCTCGCGCACCAAGATCGCCACATCGTCGCCTTCGTCTTCGACTGGAGCCTTGGGCGCTGGCGGTGGCGGTTCGGACCGGGACGGACGCTTTTCGTTGCCGGGCTGGGGCTCGCTGGGGAACGGGTCACGGTGTTCTTGTGGTGGCGGACCGGCGCGCTCGGCCGGTGGCGGCGCCGCGCCGCGGTCGAGACGTTCGACCCACCAGGTGTCGTCGTGATCGACGAGGCCGAGCGTATCGATCGAACGCAGCACGGCTTCGGTCATGCGCCGGAGTGAGAAATAGCCGAGCCAGTTCTCGCCCTCGGCGAATTCACGGAATTCTTTGTAGATACCGGGTAGCTGATCGGCGCGCAGGGCACCGGTATCGTTGACGATGTCTTCGAGCCGACCCGAGATCTTGGCGAGCGTTTCGCGCGACGCGGTGGCGGGTGGCGGTGGGGTCGTGCCGGAGGCGGTCCGCGCGGCGCGTGTTTGGCTGTGTGCCGGACGTGGTTCGCGCACCTCGTCTTCGTCGACACCGAGCGCGTGCTGGACAAAATCATCGGCATCGATGAGCTGATCGCAAGCCGCTTTGTACGCCGCCGCGGCGGGGCCGGCGGCGAGCACGGCGCAACGCCGATCGTGCTTGCGAACACGCATCAGCACGGGGGTGAAATCCGCATCCGCCGACAGGATGATGATCTCGTCGAATCGCTCCGGCCAGGCCAAGGCATCGAGAATGTCGACGGCCATCAAGACATCGGCGCTGGTTTTTCCGTGGCTGGTGAGAGGTGGGCAGTCGATCACCTCGAAACCAGCGTGGAGAAAGTTCGGACGATAGAAGTGAAAGGTTCGCGGGTTGAGATAACAACGCCGAATCAAGATTCGACGTTGTGGCGCACCGGAGCTGTCGTATTCACAAGGTAGAGAGTGAGTGAGCCATGAAAGCCAACGCGCGGGTTGTGATGCGAAGATTTCTGCCGCCTCGAACTGATCGCGCTCGAGGGTGATGTAGATGTTGTCGAAATCGACGAAGAGCGCGGTCCGCAAATACGCGGGCCGAGAAAGACGCTGCTCCATGAGGTTCTCCTGAAAGCTCGATCGATTCGCGAGGGCTATGAGCGTGTCAAAAGGGGCCGCCGTCGCCCGAGAATACGTATCTGAATGATTGCATAGTTCGGCGGTTGCGCGAACTGTACCACTAACCTTGGATCATCTGTCTTCGAGCCGTCTTTGCCAGATCTCGACACCGGGCGTTCGGCTGAGTCGAGAGAAGAAATCAGGGCGCCGATTCATCCATTCGCGTTCGAGGGGAAAGCCGTCGTCGGTGGCCGCGATCGTCCGGCGTTCGGCGCGGGTCATCGCGAAGACGACGATCAAGTCGACTTCGAGCTCCTCCAACCGTCGGCGCCAGGCGTTCGGGTTGTCGTCCACGGCACGATAGATCGCCGGCTTGTGGTACTCGAAGGTGCGGCCGTGACGACGCCAGAAATCGTGAAAGCCATCGTCG
This sequence comes from Acidobacteriota bacterium, assembly GCA_039184055.1. Taxonomy (GTDB): domain Bacteria; phylum Acidobacteriota; class Thermoanaerobaculia; order Multivoradales; family J023; genus JBCDBH01. The sequence goes on along the minus strand of JBCDBH010000269.1, from coordinate 4,673 downwards.
ATCTCACCACGCGTGTTGACGTACAAAACGCGATGCTGAAGTTGATCGCCGACCAGGATGTAGGGCACGTTGGCGCCAGCGTAGGCGATGGTCTGGGGCTCATCGAGCGTCCGTACGAAGCTCTGAGCGGGGGCCCAGAGCCCGTGGGCGCTTCGTTCGAGCGTTGTCGAGCGGGCTTGATTCGCGGTCAGCTGGGCCTGCATGGTCACGATCACGGCGAACAACACGGCCGCGACGACAAAGCGCTGGGATCGTCGTCGGATCGCAAGAGCGAGAAACGCGACGACCACGATACAGCCCACCAGGGTGGCCGCGAGATCGGTACCGGCATCCCGATGCACGCTCAGCAGCCACCACCACGGACGGAGACCGTTCGCCATGCTGACCACGACGAGAATGGTGAGGCACCAGGTGAGGGTTGCCAGCCGGCGGCGCGCCAAGCCATCGAGAATCAACGCCCACCCAGGGAGCGCGATGATCATCGCTGGGAGCACGAAGCGAATCTGGTTGTTGTGTGGCACGGCGGCGATGAAATAGAGCAGCCAGCCCACGGTAAAGAGGGCGCATAGCGCCGCGCGGCGTCCACCTCGGCCACCGCGAACACCCCGAATGGCCAGCGCGACGATGCCAGCCAGCATGAGAAGGACGGTCGGCAGCCCGAGCTGAGCGATCGTGTGTCGGATCGCTTCAGAATAGGACGGGATGTGAAAGCTACCGGCGCGAATGGCGTCGACATCATAGGCGCCGGCCAACCGTAGCGGCCCGATCCGTACGTCGAGCGGAAAGAGCGGATTGCCGGTCATCCACGCGTTGGCGAGCCACCACCAGCCACCCGCGACGACGGTGCCCACGAGCAGCCATGCGCTACCGCGCCACGCACGGCGCACGATCGAGAACAGGATCAAACCTGCCAGGGGAGCGGCTACCAGGGGGACGGCGATGGTCTTGGTGCCGAGCGCGAAACCGGCCGCGAGACCGACCACCACCAACCTCGCCGAGTGGGGCGAGCGCGTGAAGATCATCATCAGCGCCAGCATTCCGGCCCATGCGGCGAGCATCGGAACATCCGCCTGGGCACGAAAGGTCTCGAAGCGAAGGGTGGGAACGAAGGGCAGTGTCGCCGCTGTCAGCCAGGCCGCACGGCGTCGACAGCCGACCTGTAGCGCGATGAGGTAGAGGGCCGCGGCCAGACCGATCAGGGCGAAGACGCCGAGGATGTTCGCGGGCGCGTCACCGTTCAGCAGACCGAGTAGCCACGCGTGGAGGAGAGCGATGTTTTGCGGCGCGAAGGCCGCCGCGTTGTCGCTGAACGGAGTGGGGATATGACCGAGGGAGCCGTCGGCCAGCCAGCGTGCCGCGAAGAAAAGGTGATACGTCATCGCGTCCCAGCTCATGGGTGGTGTGGCGAGCCAGAGCGCGGTGTCGATTCCCAGCCAGCCAATCGCCAACCAGATCGGCCATGGCGGTTGCGAGACACGAAGAGCACGGTCTTTTTCGTTTGGGAGCGCCCAGCGAGCCACTGCGGCGAGCACGATGGCGACCATGAGCAGCGACGTTCCGTTCAGCCAGGAGAGAGCGCCGAGCAGCGCGGCCGAGCTCGTCGCGAGCAGGGCCAAGCTGAGAAGAAAAACGACGAGCCGTTCAGCATGACCGGCACGCGTGGCGCGGCAGTACATACGGGTCAACGTCATCGCGACATAGACGAGGCATAGCGTCGCCACGAGCAGGCGAACGTGGCCGACCAGAAACGCCGAAAGCATGGTCCGATCTTTTCGTAGCTCGGCGTCGACGACAAATCGGATCTGTATCGAGCCGAAGAGGGTGGCGATCAGACGACCAGGGCTTCGATCGCTTCGACCATGGCGGCTGGCGTCGGTTGCGTGGCTTCGGCGAGGGTGGTGACGCCCGCCGCGCGCAAGGCACGGCTGGTGACCGGTCCGATCGATACGGCCGCGAGCCCACTGCGGCGCGTTTGCCAATCGTCCCAAAGATCCACGAAATGCCGGACGATTCGTGGGCTGGTGAAGGTCACCCAGCCGAACGGTCGATCACCGAAAAGCCGGTGAGCGTCGTCTCGAGCCGTCTCGGGTAGACGCTTGTCGTACGCTTCGACCACCGTGACGATATGGCCTCGTATTCGAAGCCCGGCGGCTAGCGTGGGGCGCGCGTCGGCCGCTTGAGGCAAGAGCACACGAGCAGATGTGCCGGGGTCGACATGCTCGTCGAGGGTGGTGAGCAACCCCTCGGCATCCGCTCGCGTTGCTTCGATGGCGATCTCGAATCCAGCCTGACGCGCCGCCTTCGTGGTTGCGGGGCCGACGGTAACGACTGGTGGGGCCTGTTTCGGATCGACACCGGCGGTGTGTAGCGCGGCGACCGAGTTGGACGAGGTCAGGGCGATGAGGTCGTAATCGCTGACGTTCGCGGTCGCCTGCTCGAATGTGTCGGTCTGAGCAGGCGGCACGACTTCGAGAAGCGGCAGGGTAATGACATCGGCGCCAGCGGCGGCCAAGACAGTCACCAAGAGTTGATTTTGGCTGTGGGCACGGGTCACGACGACGCGGATCGCGCCGAGTCGGCTCATCGACCTAGACGCGCCAGCACATCGTTGGCTCCATCTCGCCGCATGCTGTCGACACAGTGCTCCGCGAGCTCTTCGGGGTCATCGCCATGCACGTCGGCGCGTGCCGTTCGGGAACCGTCGGGGGTCACCAGGATCGCGGTGAGCCGCCACGTATCCTCCTCTTGGCGCGCCCAGGCGCCGAGCGGCAGGGTGCAATCGCCTCCGAACGCGGCCACTACGTGTCGTTCGACTCGTGCCGCCCACGCGCTCGCCGGATCGTCGAGCGCGCGACACAGCTCGGCGGCGGAACTGCCGGCTCGAACCTCCACGGCCAGGGTGCCCTGACCGGGCGCCGGAACCATGTCGAGCGGGTCGAGGGGATGAGCGGGTACCGTTTGATCGTCGTCTTCCGTATCCCAGTCGGCGAGTCGGGACAGCCCGGCCTGCGCGAGGATCGTCGCGGCGTGACCGCTGCGACGCCACTTCTCGACCCGTGTACCGACGTTGCCACGAATCCCTTCGATTCGTAGATCGGGTCGCTGAGCGAGGAGTTGCGCACCACGACGAAGCGATCCGGTAAGGACGGTGGCTCCGTGGGGTAAGTCCACGAGGGTGCTCGCCACATCACTGATGAGGCTGTCTCGTGGATCTTCACGCTCGGGATACGCGACGACCTCCAAGCCGGGAGGCAAGGTGACCGGCAGATCCTTGAGACTGTGGACCGCGAGATCGAGATCGCCCTCGTGCAACCCGCGTTCGAGCTCGAGGGTGAACAAACCCTTGCCACCGAGCTTGGACAGATCGCCGGGCAGGCGGTCACCGGTCGATTCGATGGCCACCAGCTCCACGTTGACGTCGGCATGAAGGGCTTCGAGACGACGCGCCACGGTGGTGGCTTGCGCCACCGCGAGGGCGCTGCGGCGTGTACCCAATCGAAGTTGCGTCATGGTGCGGCTTCGTCGTCGAGTCGGAAGAGCTCTCGCACCAAGTCGAGGCGACGCGTGCGGTCGGTCTCGGCTTGTCGGAGATGCAGGCTCGGATGGTGGAGGATCTTGCGCACCACGGCACGGGTGAGTCGATCGAGATCGTCGTGATATTCGACGGGTATCCGCTTGCTGGCTTGCGCCAGCTCCGCCCGCCGAATGGTCTCGGCGCGTTGTTGGAGCTGGGCGATGAGCGGTTCGGCATCGAGGCCGCGATACCACGCTTCGAAGCGTTCACGTTCGCGGTCGAGGATCTCGTGGACCCGAGGCACTTCCTCACGTCGGCGCTTGAGGTTGCGTTCGATCAGGGTCTCGAGGGTGTCGATGTCTTGCAGAAAGAGATTCTCGATCTGCGCCGCGTTGCTATCGATATTGCGCGGCACGCCGAGATCGATGGCCAGGAGGGGTTGCCGCCGTCGGGCGATCATCGCGTTTTCGAAATCGGCGCGACTCAGAATCGGCTCCGTGGCTCCGGTCGACGCCACCACGATGTCGGCATCGGGCAGGGTGCGAGCTCGTTCGGTAAACGGCACGATCGTGGCATCCGGGAAGGTCTGGCGGAATTGCTCGGCGCGTTCGGCGCTTCGGTTGGCGACGATCAGTGCCTTGACCTCTCGGTCGTGAAGACTGCGTGCCACCTGGATCGCGAGCTCCCCGGCGCCGAGAATCAGCACCGTGGAGCGATCGAGACGCTGGAAGACGGTGCGCGCGAGCTCGACCACCGCGTAGCCGAACGACACCGCGCCACCACCGATCGCGGTTTCTTGTCGCGCCCGACCGCCGGCACCGGCGGCGGTGACCAGCAGTCGTTCGAGCACGGGGCCGATGGCTTCGGCGGTGGCCGCGATGCTGGTCGCTTGTTTGACCTGGGCCAAGATCTCCGGTTCTCCCAACACCATCGACTGGAGGCCACAGGCGACTTCGAGCAGGTGGCGGACGGCTACTTCGCCACGTTTGACGTAGAAGCGCCCTTCCTGGGCGATCTCGGGAGCGCGGCGAGCAAATACCGTATCGAGCGCGAGTCGGTAAGCATCGGGCTCACGATGCGCGAGAAGGTAGATCTCGGTGCGATTACAGGTCGAGAGGAGATAGGCCTCGTCGATCGACTCGGCGCGGCACAAATCGAT
>JBCDBH010000268.1:0-8225 GCA_039184055.1 Acidobacteriota bacterium | reverse complement strand
CCGCCGCCGATCGCGCCGATTTTTAGCATTTTGATTTTCTTGGTCAGCTCATCGAGCAGCTGAGCTTCACCTTTCATGCTGACCAAAAAAGTCGAGCCGTCGCTCGGGCGACCGACCGATAGCCGACCTTCGGCGTCGCTCGCTTCGCCCAATACGTAGATTTCGCGACCGAGCGGAATGATCTCTTCTTGGTAGCGATAGCCGAGGGTGCGCGTGCCCGCTCCACCGTAGGCCACGGGGAGCCTGAACTGGCCCATTTGTAGGTGCTGTCCCTGTTCTTGACGGAATTCGGAGAGCACGGGTTCGGCGACCATGTCGGCGCCGCTCGGATCGACGCGCACCGAGCCCGTGGCGTCTTCGACCTCGAAGGGAATGTGGCGTCGGTTTTCGGCCATCACCTGCGAGCCACGACGGGTGCGACGGACGCGATTGCCCCGGTCGTCCGTGTCCCAATAGGTCTCTTCGTACTCGCGGGTCACCCGCATGGCGTAGTAGACGCAGGGCTGCTGGGCGAGCTCGGAGATCAGCGGCTGCTCGGCGCGGATGGTGCCGCGAATCTCGGTGGCGAAACGCATCAGGCCCCGCTCGCCGACGCCTTCGAGCATCGAGCGGGCCAGCGTCTCGAGATGCTCCACCGACGAGACATCGAGCAGCTGCATACGATGCAGCTTCTTGCGTGCCGCGCCGAGGTTGACCTGGCACAGAACGGCGACACCGAGCAGCAGAAAGCCGATGATCAGGTTCGGGCTCATGGCCGGATCTTACGTGGCGGTGCGCCGGACCACCACCAATGTTTGGTCGTCGGTCTGGATGGTGCCTTCGGTGAATTGATCGAGCGCGCGGTAGAGCCGTTCGAGCACCGCTTCGGCGCCGTCGTCACAGGCGTCGAGGACGATCGAACGTAGACGTTCCTCGCCGAATTCCTCGCCGTGCAGGCTCTTCGCTTCGGTCATGCCATCGGTGTAGAGCACCAGGAGCCCACCGGCCTTGAGCCGGGTGACCCGCTGCTCCCACCGACCGTCCACCGGAACCGCCATCACCGGACCGGTGCTTTCGAGCCATTCGGTTTTGCGATCGGCGCGTACCAACAAGGCCGGCGGATGACCGGCGTTGGACCACAGCAGGTTGCCTTCGCGGTCGAGCTCGCCGAAGAACATCGAGATGAAACGGTTGGCCGGGCTCGAGGCGTTGAGCACCCGGCTCAGCGTGTCCATCAACGGCACCAATTTGAGATTCTGCTCGATCCCCATCCGCAGCCCGACTACGAAGTCGCGCGCCTGGAGCGCGGCGGGCAAGCCGTGGCCGGTGGCGTCGCCGATGCCCACCACCAGTCCACCGTCGATCTTGCGGACTTCGTACGCATCGCCGCCGACGATCAGCGCTGGACGGGTGCGGAAGGCGATGTCCCAGCCTTCGACGGTCGGCGGCCGTGCCGGGAGCAACGAGGTCTGGATCGCCTTGGTCTGCTCGATATTGGCCACCAGCTCGTGTTGACGTTGCGCCATGTCGGCGACTTGCGCCAGCGAGATCAGGGCCAGTACGAGATCGTGTTCGTGCACCGTGTCGATCAAGGTGAACGATACGAAGTGGTCGCGATGCGTACCGACCACCACGGCGGCGAAGATCTCGGCGCCGATCGGTTCTTCGATCATGCGATCGAAACCGTCGTCGGAGGCGTGGACCAGCGTCCAGCCCTTCTCGAAGAGTTGTTCGATCACCGGATACCGGCTCGGTACGCGATAGCCGATCTCGACCGGGCCGGCGTCACCAGCGGTGGCGAAGAGCTCGAAATGCTCGTCGACCCGACGATAGGCGCGGCCACCCTTGACCAGGGCGCCGGGCTCATCGGCCCGCTCGACGACGGCTTCGAGCAAACGCACCGCGATCGCTTCGGTATCGCCGAGGTCGTCGAGCGATAAGACGGTCCGTCGCATACGCCGATAGAGCTGGTAGATCGGCTGGGTGCGCGGATCATATGAATTCGCCGTCGCGTCGGCGGTTGCGGTCAGGGTATCGGTCATCGGGGCGAGTCCATCATCGAGAGTGGTTCGGGCCGGTGGAGGCTCGAGGCTAAGAGGAAAGTGTACGACGGGCGGGACGTCGTTGGGAAGGCTGGTGATGGGCGGCATGGGCGGGTCGACCTCGAAGATGGTGCTCGTGCTACGGATGGTCTCGTTGCTAGATCGTCGGCTGGCTGAGATCGGTCGTGGCGGGTGAAGCGTGAGCGGTGACGCGTCATGACACTCGGCACGGTCGTCGTCTCCTGTGAAGATTCGTCACGTTCTATGAAACAGTTCTCGTGCGGATTTCCTTCCTCGAGATGGTAGCTTTACACCGTGCCGACAGCTTCTTCCGTACCCCGCATCTCTCGATCCCATGCCCGTGCCATCGCCCTGGCGGCTCAGGGCCTGCACGAGCCGGCCAGCGATGTCGCCGCGCAGCTCGAGCGCACGGGCTTTGTCCGCACCGTCGGGGGTGTCGACGCGTATCTGGCGATACGGGCGCGTGTGCCGTCGACGACCCGTGCCGAGATCGATGCCCTGCTTGCCGGTGGCGAGGCGCGGGTGATCCCCGCCGTTCGTGGCTGTATCTACCTGGTCGCGCGTTCGCACGTCGCGCCGGCGTTGCGTCTCGCCGCTCTGCTGGCCGAGCCGCGTGAGCGTCGCGAGCACGCCAAGGCCGGTATCGAGGCCGGCGAGATCGATCGCGTCGCCGCCGCCGTGCTCGATGCGTTGCGCGACAACGGGCCGTCAACCACCAACGCGCTCAGACGACATCTTCCGGTTGGCGTGGTGCGGAGTCTCGGTGCGACCGGCAAGAAAGTCGGCATCTCATCGACTCTGCCGCCGGCTCTTCGTCGGCTCGAATTCGCGGGAGCGATCGAACGCGCGAATGAAGATGGTCGACTCGACAACGAGCGCTACCAATGGCGGCTGGCGAGCCATGCCGATGACTTCGCGGGCGCCGACGAGACCGCTTTGTACGACGCGATCGGTGAGGTCTACCTGCGTGCCGCCGGGGTCGCGACGCGAAAAGGGCTCGCCGCGTGGGCGGGAATCAAGCAAGGCGATGCCAAGGCCGTGCTCGAACGGTTGCCGGTGGTGGCGGTGGAAATCGAGGCCGCCACGGAAATAGACGGCGCTACCGATACGTATTATCTACTCGCCGAGCGCGAGTCGTGGCTCGATCGACCTCCCGAGGTCGCGGGCAGCCTGGCGTTCGTGACCTTCGAAGACAACCTGTTGGCGCTCCATGACGGACCCGCCTTCTTGACCGAGTCTCGACATCATCACGTCGAGGTGCCCAAATGGGGACGCGCGAAAGGCTCGACCCTCGGTGACATCACCCATACGCTCGCGCGGACGATCGTCATCGACGGCGCGATCGGTGGCTTTTGGGAGTACGATCCCGATCGTCAAGAGGTCGTGACCGCGACGCTCGAACCCGCGTCCGCTACCGTCGTCGATCGACTCGGCAGCGCGGCGGCGGATCCGGGAGCGTTCATCCGCGACCAGCTCGGTCACGGCCAGAGCTTCTCGCTCGATACCGACGACGGGCTACGGAAACGGGTGGCCTTCGTCGAATCGCTGAGTGGAAAGGTTTGAGGGTATGACACAAAGCAAATGGACCTGGTTGCGTGCGGTTCCGTGGGACAAGGTCGTCGAGCGGGTGCCCGATCTTCTCGACGCCGCCAAAGCGTCGGTGCAGGGAGCTTCCGACGATCGGCGCCAGGAGGCTCTCGAGTCGCGCATCAGTGACCTCGAGCACTACGAACGCGATCAGAGCCGCCTGGTCGCCGATCTCACCGATCAGCTGAGCGCCTTGACCGCCGAGATCGACAACGTGCGTCGACGCGCGGCGACCGTGCAATGGATCGCCATCGGTGCGTCGGTGGTGGCGGTCGCGGCATTGATCGTCGGTTTCGTGGTGTAGCGATAAAGATTGATTAATCTTTAAATTGTGTCGTTATGCCGAAGAAAGAGTTGATTCTTCCAGTCTCATCGGCATAGGCATATTTGGCGGGTTTTCCCCGGTTTCCGCTCCCTTTTTAGCTTGCTAACCTTCGGTCGATTTCCGGAGGGCGAATGGCCCTCGACGAGGATTGCCTCGTACGAGTGGATTGCAGGATAGAAAGGTGTCCTTGTGCCGCTGAATCAAACGCTGACCGTTGTCGTGCGGGATGTACCGGGTTGTCTAGCCGCCGGTGTGGTCGATATGACCACCGGCATGCTGCTCGCGATTCGCACGGTGGATTCCCATCCGCAAGAAGTGATCGACCTCCTCGCCGCCGCGACGGGTGACATTTTTCAAGGTCCCAACGTGACCATGATCGAGCGGCTCTTCAAACAGGCGAGAGGGTTGCCGGAAGACGATAGCGAGCGCTACATCCAAGAGATCATCATTCTCTCGAACAACCTCATCCACATCTTCGTGCGGAGCAAGCACGAGCCCAATCAGGTCTTGGTCACCGTGACCCGTACGAGCACCAATTTGGGTATGGCCCTGGCGCGTACGCGGCATAGTCTGAAGCTGGTCGAGGACACGCTATGAGCGCGCTCCGACCATGAGCTCTGAGGACGACGGACCGAGGCCCATGCCTCGTCTGTGTGCGTTGGCGACGCTGCTCGGCGAGCTCGAAGCGACGTGTCGCACCACCGCGGGACGGCTCGAGATCACGCCGCTGGGCGGCGCGTCACCGATCGGCTTCGCCATGGGTGAGGCCGGTCGGATCTGTTGGGCGATCGCCGACGGTTTGACGATCCGGCTGACGGATCGACTCGTCGAGATCACGGGTTTGGCGCGTCTCGAAATCGAGGCGCTCGTCGCTTCGTGTCGACGCCGCGGCGTACCGCTCGGTGAGCACATGGTCGAACTGGGGTTGGTGTCGGTCGAGACCCTTCGGGTGACGTTGCGACGGCAGATCGTCGAAGCTCTGTGCGTGTTGGTCGGCGAGGGTGAGCAGGGCATCGACACGCGATTCGTTCCCGCCACGACCGCGAGTTACCTGCCGACGTTCACCTATTCGGCCACCGAGATCGTCACCGCCGCCGCCGAGCAGGCGATCGAATGCGCGGTCGAGGTCGGCGAGCTTCCGGACGTATGGAATCGATTCGCCGACCATATGGACTCAGCGCTGTGTCTACGCGTAGTGGCCGACTGTGAGGCGCCGGCCATTCCCGTCGCCCACAATGGGCTCGATGATTTGTCCTTCGACGACTTGCTGGTGCTTTATCGGTCGGCCCTGTCGGTCGCCCGGCCGCCGACGCTACAGGCCGTGGGCGTCGAGCCTTATGCGACCGTCGTCCGCTATGGCGATCGCAATTGGGTCGTGTCGATGCACGAGTACGGGTACCTTTGTCTGTTCGCGGCGCCGAGCGGAGAGAGATACGTGCGTCTCCTCAGTGCTCTCCTGATCGATCATCAAGCGCAATTCGCGGCTTAGACCCTCGATGGGGCTCGGGTCCCGATGGGGCTCAAGTCCCGATATGCCGTAGCGCCACCAGTGGACCCTCGAGGCTCTGACCGGCCGAGAAGTCGATGATGCCGGCGAGATGCCAGTGGTTGTCGCCCTCGGGGTCTACCAGTACCTGCGTGACGTCCCAGGTGCGGGCTCCGGTGCCGACGATCCGCGTGCGGTCGGCTTGACGCGCGCCATGGTCGAAGACGATGCGCTCGTAGTGCTCGTAATAGTCGGCGAGCAGAATGGCCAAACGTTCGGCGTTCCACGGGGCGCCACCGTCGGGATCGGCGGTGCGGATCCAGCGCGCCGCTTCTTCGTAGTCGAGCTCGGCGAGGGCGGCGACCGTATTGTGCATTTCGGCGCGTATGCGCGCGTTGAAGGCTTTGGGATCGTCGAAGAGCTCGTGGGCGCGGAGCGCTTGCTTGGCGCGTGCCTCGGCGACACGATCGCGATGGAGCTCGGGGTCGAGGAGGTTTTCCCACTCGTCGATCAGGCTGGTGTCGACGCGCTCGAGCATGGCGCGGAAGAAGCCCTGAACATCCCACACCGCATCGGTTTTCGCCTGGGTCGGGACGGTCTGATCGAGCGTCTTGTAGACCTGCGAGAGATACCGCAACAGCACACCCTCGGAGCGTTGGAGCTTGTAGAGCCGGACGAAGTTCTCGAAGCCCATGTATTGCTCGTAGAGCTCACGCGCGATCGCTTTGGGGCGTAGCGCCTCACCCGCGACCCATGGATGGATGTGGCGGAAATCGGCGAAGGTGCGATAGAGAAAGTCGAGACTCGAATCCGGAGGCATCGGTGGCCCGATTTGTTCGAGCCGCTCGGTGCGTTCCTCGTAGTCGTAGCCTTCGGCCTTCATCTGGGTGATGGCGTCTTGCTTGCGCTTCCACTCCTGCTGACGAAGAACCGCGCGCGGATCCTCGAGAATCGCCTCGAGCAGACTGAGCACGTCGAGGGCGTAGTCCTCGTGCTCGGGATCGAGGTCTTCGATCGCCTCGACCAGGTAGAGCGACAGGGTTTGGTGGAGGGAAAAATCCCATTGCAGATCGGAGTTGACCACCACCCAGCGATACTCGGTGTGGGTGTCTTTCTCCAGGGTGAGCACACCCGAACGTCCCAACGAGCGCACCAGCACCGCGGCGCTTCGCAGATGACGCGACTGGCGGGCATCGGTCTCGTGGCTGCGGGTGATCAGCTCGCGGAGGGTGAGGAAGTTGTCACGCTTCGGATCGTCGAGCTCGGCGTCGCGCTGCAGAGTATTGATCACCATGCCGTGGGTGATGCGAAACCGCGATTTGAGCGTCTCCGGGGGTCGAGTCACCAGCTTTTCGAAGGTGTCGCGATTCCACGACACCTCGCCCCGGCGGCCGCCACCACCGCCTCGGCCCTTTCCTTTGCGTCCCTTGGCTGCCTTTTTGCCGCGTCCGGCTTCGACGACATGGGCGGGAGCCTGGCACACGACCCAGCCACGATCGTCGAAGCCTTTGCGTCCGGCACGCCCGGCGATCTGTTTGAAATCGCGCACGCTGAGCAGCGAGACCTTTTCCCCGTCGAATTTCGCCAGCTTGGTGAAGAGCACGGTACGGATCGGAATGTTGACCCCGACGCCCAAAGTATCGGTGCCGGCGATGACCTTGAGTAGCCCCTGTTGCGCCAGCTGCTCGGTGAGCAGGCGATATTTCGGCAGCAGACCCGCGTGGTGGACCCCGACCGCGAAGCTGAGAAATCGCTTGCACTCGCGGCCGTACGGAGTGTCGAACGGGTAGTCGGCGATCAGCTCGCGAATCTTGGCGCGGCCTTGTTTGTCGGTGAGCTTGAGGCTGGTCAGCCCCTGGGCGAGCTCGGCGCACTCGCGCTGGGTGAAGTTGACGACATAGATCGGCGCCTGGCCTTGATCGAGCAAATCTTGAATGGTCTCGATCAGACTGGTGCGGTCGCGGTATTCGTATTCGAGCGGTACCGGTCGCTGGTCGGAATAGGTGAGATGGACGCGTCGGCCGGTGAACGCTTCGAGCCGTTCGGCGATCGGCGCGGTATTGCCGAGGGTGGCCGACATCAAAAGGAATTGCGTGTCGGGCAGGGTGATCAACGGAATCTGCCACGCGACGCCCCGATCCCGGTCGGCGTAGTAGTGGAACTCGTCCATCACCACATAGTCGGCCTCGACTCCGGGTCCCTGGCGGAGCGCGCCGTTGGCGAGCACTTCGGCGGTACAGCAGATGATCGGCGCGTGGGGATTGATCGACGCGTCGCCGGTTTGCATGCCGACCCGTTCGGCGCCCAGCTCGTCACACAAGGAAAAGAACTTCTCGCTCGCCAACGCCTTGATCGGGCTGGTGTAAAAGCACCGTCGACCTTCGCACAGCGCCTTGTAGTGCAGCGCGAGCGCCACCATCGACTTGCCCGAGCCGGTGGGCGTGTTGAGGATGACGTGCCGTCCCGCCATCAGCTCGAGGATCGCTTCTTCTTGCGCGTCGTAGAGCGTGAATCCCGCGTCGATCGCCCAGCTGAGAAAATTGTCGAGAATCGGATCGGCGTCGTGGAGAGGGACGTCGGGGACGAGCGAGCCGAGCGTCGGACGCGTGGCGTCGGTGGCGGCGTCGGATGGGGATTCTGGGTCGGTGGTCACAGGCTCTGTCGTTACGGTGTTGGTGGTCGCGAAAGGTGGAATTCGAACGTGTGAGCTCGATCATGGCCATGTCGAGCCATGAACATCGTTCACTCTACCTCAGCCGGGATGGGTCACCACGTCTTGGTCGGG
>JBCDBH010000267.1:0-8244 GCA_039184055.1 Acidobacteriota bacterium | reverse complement strand
CCACCATCCGTTGCCGTTTGCGGTGAGGGGCAACCCCCATGGCGTGGCACGCGGCTCCGCAATCCGAGGCGGCGGTTTGCTGAATATAGGGAATCTCACGAGCCTTCGATTGGATGACCAAACGCTCGAAGGCCGGAAAGCGACCGAGCAGGCGAGCAAACGAGTCGTTTTTCGCGTCTTCGCTTCCGTCGTCTCGCGGCTCGGCATCAGAATCTCGTTGTCGGCTCACGACGCGTTCTCGGACTCAGCGTGATTTTTGCCGAATAGGGCGCGCAGCCCAGGAATCAACGTCAACAACATGGGCTCGGAGCGCACCCTCACTTCCGCGGTCGCCAGCATGCCGTCATGATAAGTGAAGAGCTGTCCGTCACTCTCGAAGCTCTCCTGCGTAAGCTCGGCTTCGACGAAGATCACCGGTCCCCTCACCGCCACGGCATCAGCGATACCCGGGTCGAGCAAACGACGTGCCTCTCGCGGCCCCAACACGTCTTCACCAACCGTGCTGACGATGAGATGTTGATAGGCATAGGGATATCCGGTGAGCTCCAGTCGCAGGGGCATGCCAGGTCGAATCTGTGGACGGTATTGCCCTGGCAAGAGCGCGAGGATCGAAAGCGTGGGATTGGTTCCCGTCAACGAGAGGACGACTTCCCCGGGGTTCACCAGCTGACCGGGACGGATTCGAAGGTCGCTGACGATGCCGTCGCGAGGCGCTCGTAACATGCGCTCCTCCAGCCGTTTCTCCGCGACGATTTTCTGCGCCCGGATCGCCGCCAGCGCTCGTTCGCTCGCGGTATCCGATGGCTGGCGCAGTCTTTCCAACACACCTGCTTCGAACTCGCTACGCATCCTGGCCAGCTCGGCGGCTTCCTGGGCGCTGTAGAAGGTCGCGAGGAGCTGACCGCTTTGCACACGATCTCCCACAGAAACCGCGATTTCCAGGGCCGTGCCCGAAACCCTGGCGGTGACGTCGGTATGGCCATCGGCGCGCACCATGGCGACCCCGGACGCGTATTCGTGAAAGGTGGTCAAGGACGTAAACAAGAGGAAGACCACCAACAAAGCGAGCAAGAGCTGGTACGTTCTCGAAAGCCAGGCTGGTGAGATCCGCAGCAGGTCTCGTTCCGCATCCGTGCCGCGGGCATGATGCTCCAGTGCCTGCCGTCGAAAGACCTGCTCGTGTTGGCTCGCCGCGGTCAACGCCTCGTGCTGAGCCGCTTGCTCGATCAGAGGTCCGAAGATGTGTGCGAACCGCTCGAGAAACTGCTGGTCGGCGTCCGAAAACTCGGGCCTCGACGCCTGACGGGTAGCGACGAGTACCGCGACGGTGGGTGCGTCCCGGCCCGGGATCGGTACCGCCAGGTAGCGATCAGTCGGCTTCCCTTCGAGGTTGTCGGCTTCGAGGTCATGGCGCGGGTCGTCGTCGATCCGTGGCAGGCTCAACGTCATGCCACTACGCAGGGCGAAGCTGGTGAGGCCAGCCGCGGCGCTATCGTGGATCTCCTCGTTGTCGCGGTCCGGATGCCAGAGGGTGTCGGTCGCTTCATCGAACACTCGACACACGACTCGATCCGCATCGACGTAGCGCTGCAGAGTCTCGGCCATACCCTTGGCGATCCCCGCCACGGAGCTCATCGAGGCGAGCTGTCGAGCCTCGCGCAGAAGATCTTGTCGCAACCCGGGGGGCAGATGCTCACGGGGGATCAGCCACCACGCTTCCAAGGCTCGGCAGGCGCTTTCGACCAATACGGCGATTTCCGCGTCGTCGGGAGGCTCGGTGCAGAGATAGTGCAGGATTCGATGGTCGATCAGCGCCTGGAACATGGCGAGCTCGGGTCCCGCCGCCAACACGATGTAGAGATGCCGGGTGGTCTCTGCATCTGGACGCGTGGCGAGGGCTCGGTGTAAGAACTCGAGCGCCGTTTCGCCGGGTAGCTCTGGCCCGAGCGCGACGACCGCGAGCGAGGCTTCCGCGAGGTGGTTCAGAGCTTGGTCGATAGTCTCCGTGACAAGACTTCGCGGAGGCAATCGAGCTCTCAGCGAGTCTCCGTGAGTCGACTCGAAGCCGACGAGGAGGATCTCGGTCTTCGGTCGGTCAGGTTTCAATCACGACCGCCTTTCCGCAGTGCGATCACATCGTTCATATGGCTCGTGGCGGATCGAGGAGCAGGATCGACGGAGTGTTTTGGCTGTCGAAGAGCCGTAAGAAGCCGTAGCCGATTCCCGCAAGCCCGGTCATCAAGCCGGGGGTCTCCACGGCCTGAGGCGTGCCACAGATCCAGCCTTTCTCCTTGATGCCCGCGACGATACCAGCGCTCAGATGGTCGATTTCACCGGCCTCCAGCTCGGGCCAGTTGGCGTCACGCACCTCCAAGAAGAGCTCGATATTGCCGAGATCACCGTGGCAGAGACAGTGGGAGATTCCAAATCCTCCGTGTCTGATGGACTCGAGACTGGTCATGACCTCGAGACGCGTCGTTTCGTCACGTAGGCTCGGCAAACGCATCCGCGTCAGGCCGACACCCGCGGAGCCGTTGCACCAGGCAACCGGAAAGGCCGTCGGTGGCTCGTGGCCATCGTGATTGCCGTGGTCGTCCAAGGTGTGGAGACGCATGTCTTTCCAATTGCCGTGCTCCTCCGAGAACAGGCTGCGCTCATACACGATCGCCTGTCGAGCACCGTCTAGGTGACGTTCGTCGCCGAGGTCCCGATAGAGCGTTTCGAGCGCCAACGCGATCCCCGAGCTGCCGTGAGCGAGACCCGCCAGGGGCACGCAATTGAGAGCGCTCGCCACCCAGCCCGACCCGGGTTTCATATCCCTGGCGTGGGCGAGAATATGATCGCCACTGGCGCGCATCGCCGCGGCGACGTCTTGGTCGCCGGTCAGCTGGTAGAGCGCCGAAAGGGGCAGGAGACCACCCGCGTTGCCGTAGAGAATTTCGAAGTTGTCGTCCTGTTCCGCGAAATCTCGCGCGCCCCGAGCGCAGAGTAAGGCATCTTCGAGAAGATCATCCTCACGCCATAGAGCATAGAGATGAACATACAGATAGATGAGCCCACCCCAACCGGTGAAGGCACCGTTGTTGCTGATGAGCTTGACCAGCTCTTTTTGCTGAACGCGAAGCGAGACGAGTGCTTCACGAGCCAGGGTCTCCCATTTCCGATCTCCGGTTGCTCGCGCGAGGTGGGCGAGAAAAAGGATGATGCCAGCCAGGCCGTTGTAGAGGTCGGCACCCAAGGGCAAGAACTGCCACATGTCTTCTTGACGCATGACGATTCCCAGCCAGGCCGCGCCGAACTCTCCGTCTTCGCTGCGACCGCGCACCGCGAGCTCCTCGAGGCGCTCACCGATCCGCACGGCTTCGTGTAGGTAGAGATCTTTCGAGGCGATGGCTCGACTTCTGTCGACAGCGATATACGATTCACCCTTGAGCCCGGAATACTCCTGCCACGAGGCGATTCGCTGACAGGCCATGGCGCCTTCCACGAACCACCGCTGTCTACCGAGATCGTCCTCGCCCATACGTTCGAGATGAGCTCTCACTTCGTCGAGACAGCTGCGCGCGAGATGGCCCGGGTGTCGTTCTTCTTCGTGGTCGAAGAGATCGATCCCGTCCGAAACGGTGGTGAAGAACGGGATGTCGCCCTGCCAGATGGACTCGATTTCACTGCGGACGAGGCGCGAGGCGTCCGGTCGGATGTCGAGCATGCCCCAGAGCCGCATGAGGTGTTGGTCGCGGGCAAGAGCCACGCGCTGTAGATCCGGGTGTTGTGTTTCACTCGCCAGGAGACCATACGAGCGGGTGTGACGAAAAATGAAGCGCACCTGATCTCCCGCGAAGCTCGCCAGCGGGCCGTCGTCGGCGAGTAGAGCGTCGCGTTGCTCGAGAATCAGCTGGTACATGGTCTCGAATCCGCTCACGATCTCGGTGGTGTAGGTCGACGGATCCGGTTTTTCACCATCGAGAGTGGGGATGTTCTGGCTGCCCCGCATCAGCAGGACCTTGCGATCGATGTGCGCTTTGTCGGCGACTTCGATGTTGACGTACGGCGTGGCGTGAGGCGTCTGTTGTCCCTCCACGTCGCTCATACCGCCGACCTCGTACGGCGTCTCGTCAGCGCCGACGAATTGTCGGGTCGGCAAAAGAGCGGTGCGTAGCACCGAGTAGTCGAGCAAGCTCCTGACATTCTCGACCAATTGACTTTCATCGACGGGCTTCAGCATGGGATGAAAGATCGACTCGAGATCGACGAGGATCGGATGTTGGCCACAGGCGATCAGATTCTCGTGATGGAAATCCGTCGAGAGCATCAGGTAGAGAATGGCGAGCAAGCCTCCCTGACGACGATAAAACGACCGAAGCTCTTCCTCGTCCTGACAAGGACGTTCAGCGACGAACTCGGCCCAGCCATACTCTCCGTCACCGTCGTTCGATCGGTCGAGAGCTCGCATGCCGCGTAGCTCGGGTTCGAATCCTCGCCCATTGAACCAGTCGAGGAGCGCCTCGAAATGGAGGTCGATCTTCATATTGCGAGGTTTGTACACGAGCTTTCGACCATCCTCGAGATCGAGCACGATCACCCGTTTACCATGGCGATGGCTGTCGCCACTCATCGATACCGAGCTGAGCTCCGCGAGTGGCTGACCAGCGAAGAACGTTGTCGCCAGCACGTCGCGGTCGCTCTCCAAGCGGCTGAGGAAATCGATGAAGAAATCGCTGCTGCGCCGGAAGCTTTCCATGAGCCCTCGCGACAAGACGGCATATTCGGCATAGATCGGTTCGGCATGCTCCGGTGTCGCCAGCCGCTCGATATAGGACTCGAAACGCTGTTCTGGTGTCTCGCCGTCGAGCTGCCCTTGGACCCGACAGACATTGAGCTCCAAGACCAAGGTGCGATGGCAGAGCGCATAGGCCGTTTGGGCGAGCGGGATGAGGAAGAGCTCCTCGACTCTTTCGGGACGGACGACTGCTAGATCGGTTCCAAGACTCGTTTCGAGATCGCGAAGCTTGCGGCGAATCCGCGCCAAAGCCCATTGGAAAGCGGGCTCGCAGAACGTCAGCAGCCGTCCTCGAGCTCCCATATCTTCAGGCCATGCCCGCGGCGTCCGAGGTGAGTTTCGGTAGCTGGTGAGAGCTTCTTCCAAATCCCGACGCCAGCGATCATCGACTGTGGACAGGGAGTCGAGCGTGTCTTGTGAGATCGCCAGCGCGGCTTCGAATCCCGCGCGATCGACCTGCAGGCTGTCGAGCATGGCGTCCCAGAGTCCGGGTGTTTGATCGAAAGGCTGAGCCGTCTCGAGCTTGTGGAGCCAACGCTTGGCGGCTTCCCGGTCCGCAGGCGTGGCGAGCTTGCGAACGTCCGGATGGTCGCGAATCAGGACACAGCGCTCCGCCAGAGTAAGAGTAGATACCGAGAGAGGTAAAGACGAGACGGTCGCGGTCTCAGAAATCGACGACATGAGCGATTCTTCCGTTGGTGGTCGTATGTCTCTAAGAGAATTCGAGCATAGAACAAACGAGCGGCTTTGAAGCCGCTCGTCAATCAAACAACACCGAATTGCGATTTCATCAATCGAAGATCGTGCAGCCGCACTCCGTCGTGAGCGTGCAGACATGGCCACACGAAACCTGCCAGCCGCTGACGGTACAGAAAGTGGAGGTATTGGTGATGCTGATGCCCACCTCTTGCGCACCGCCGACTCCGGCTAGAAAGGAGTCATCGATCTCGACCACGCCAGCCGGCGAATCGGGAGCATTCTCGAGGCTGGCGCGAAAGTCGGCGTCCTTCCAGGCGCGGACGATGTCGTTTGCGTTCAGGTTGGATTTCATTCGATACTCCTTGAACCGTTGTTTGGAACGAGCCACGGGAGGCTGCCGAGCTCGCGGATCGAGACCGAGCATCCTGGGCCTCTCAGTTCTTCGACCGAGGTCACCACGGACCCACCCAGATTCCGAGAGGATTCACATACCCCTGACCGTTCATTGACTCTGTCTATACATTAAGGCCAATCTGTATGGTGGTCAAGAGATCGGGTCTAATTTACGAAGTCTCTGTCCGGCCGTCGGTTCTTTCGTTCACGAGGTGGTCACCGGGACCATCTTCTGTGGCTGACTCGGTACGGAACGGATGATCCGCGTAGTGGCAATCCAGACTCGATTGTCGAGCCGTAGGTACGATCAGCTGCCTCGTAACTCATTTGCGAGTCAGATTCGACAGACCATACTCAGGGAATCGATCATCTGATCGATCGGGATATAGGCTCCTGTGCGAGCACGAACCCGGGTGCCTCGATTTCCGTTGCTAGGAGAGTTGTGATGAACAAAACCGTCGTCAGCTGGGTGTTGCAGTTGGTTGTCGCCGTGATCCTGGGGCAGACGCTCTTTTTCAAATTCACCGCCGCGCCGGAGTCGGTGGAGCTCTTTACGATCCTCGGTCTCGAGCCTCATGGGCGGATCTTGATCGGGGTCGCGGAGCTGGTGGCGGTGGTGCTGCTCGTGGTGCCCCGGACGGTGCCGGTGGGTGCGGCGTTGTCGGCGGGGTTGATGGTCGGAGCGCTGGGGGCGCACGTTACGAAGCTCGGTTTCGAAGGCGATATGGGCTCGCTCGCGGCGCTCGGCGCGGTGGCGCTGGCGGCCAGTCTAGGCTTGCTGCTCATGCATCGGCGGCGGCTGCCGGTGGTCGGTGGGATGTTCTGAACTGAACGATCTCTCCTGGATCACGTAAGAGTCACCTGAGAGGGACGACAACTCAGGAGGACTCCATGGGCTTGCAACGGAAGTACGTCGTACTCGCTCTCTTTGTCGGATTCGTGGTGACCTCGGTTGCCGGCGCCGCCAATAGCGTCGGGCAACCGGGGGCCGCGAGTCTCGACAATGGGAGTTTTTTGATGACCGCGCGTTTCTATTACGCCTCGGCGAGCACCGCCGAGTCGTCGATGACCATTCGACAACCCGATGGCTCGAGTCGCCAGATCCCTGTCTTCGGCAACGCCGGGGATTCGGTGGCGATCAACGCGCTGGGCGATCCACAGGTGCTCTTTTACGATTATTACGCGCCACGTAAGAAGGATGCGGCCACCAACAAGGCGACGGTGATCTTCTATCACGGTGGTGGGTTTCAGAACGGCGCGGCGAATAGCGTGTGCACGGCCTACAACCTGGAAGAGTGGTTGGAGCAAGGGTTTCACGGCGTGGTGATCGGCTATCGCCGTGGCTGGTGGGGCGACGGCAGTGGCTCACCCGGTGGTGAGGCGCCGATTTCGCCGGCCGAAGGCCAACGCTTCGAGATCGCCGCCGATATGGCGCTCGCCGATGCGCAGGCGGCGTGGGCGCATGCCAATACCAACGCGCCGGGACACGCTCGTTGGTTCAGCGGTCAGGCGGCGTCACGGGTGGTGGTGGATCACGCCAAGTCGAGGCCGTTTTATGTCGTGATCGGCAACAGCGCCGGTGGCTCGTTGGTGTCGCGCACGGTGCATACCCAGGTCTATCCGGCCGGCAATATCCGGGTGATCGGAGCGATCGTCGGATTCGGCACCCACGATGCCACCGAGCCGGTGCTGGCGAGCCACAACGACGTGCCGACCCTCGTCGTGACCGGTCTGCTCGATGACATCTCGCCGGTCTACGACCAGCCGATCTTCTTCGACGACGATGCGCCGCTCGCCAAGGGCACGTTCGACTTCTACGACGAGCTGTTGCAAAACGGCTACGCGGCGCGTCTCTTGGTGAGCGCGCAAAAGGGTCATGGTTGGGCGAGCTTTGGCAAGTCGTCGGGCAATGCCTTTTGCACCAAGTCGATTCCGGATTTCGCCATCGATCCGAGCGCCTCGGGGCCACAAACCACCGCCGCTCATTTCGCTTCGGGTTTCTTTTTTCGCCGTTTCCAGAACCAAGCCGTTCCGAACTACCAGCATTTCCGTTTCGCCCAGAGCGCCCGCTATGTGAACGGACCGGGTTTTCCCGATATCGACGATCAGGGTACGCTCTACGAGAGCATCGGAACGAGTGGGAGCAGGAAGGCCAACGTGCTCGATATCGATCCGACACGGGTGGGTCTCGACCTGGCCGATCATCTATGGGTCGACGGTTTCGACTATGGTTACGATCCTCAGAACGGTCTCGGTCCGCTGGTGGTGAGCCCGGGATTTCGCTACGAGCCGGTGCAGACCGACATGGAGAACGGCGCCAAACCGAGCGAGGTGCGCGGCAAGTACGATCTTCCTTGAGTCGGGGAACTCTG
>JBCDBH010000266.1:0-8294 GCA_039184055.1 Acidobacteriota bacterium | reverse complement strand
TTCTTTTTGTCTTCGGGGCGCTATAAGGTTGAGGTCGTGCGTAAAGAGGGGATGGCCGACAGTTTGTTGTTGGATCGGTACGAGCTCGTCGAAGAGCTCGGTCGGGGTGGTATGGGCGTGGTGTATCGCGCTCGCGATCCACGTCTCGATCGGGAGGTCGCGATCAAAACCATCGCACCGACCGCGCTCACCGAACAGGCCGAGGCGCGTTTCCGTCGCGAGGCCCGGGTCGCCGCCGGGCTCGACCATCCGGCGATCGCACCGATTTTCGATTTCGGTCGCGATGGCGACTATCTCTTTTATGTCATGCCTGTGGTTCCGGGCGTGACGCTGCAACAGCTGATCCGCGAACGTCAGCTCACCCTGGGTGAAATCGTCGAGATCGGGGCGCAGGTCGCCGACGCGCTCGACTACAGCCACGCGCGTAGCGTCGTGCACCGTGACGTCAAACCCGAGAACGTCATGGTCGAGCGCGCCAGCTCGGGTGTGCGCATCCGGGTGATGGACTTCGGGCTCGCGTTCCGAGGCGGCGGCGATCGACTCACCGACTCGGGCGGTGTATTCGGCACCCTGATTTATTTCAGTCCCGAACGCGCCGACGACTCCAATCGGGTCGACGGGCGATCGGATCTCTATGCGCTCGGCGTGATCCTCTACGAAGCCTTAGTGGGGGAGCCACCGTTCGTCGGTTCCCCGGCGCAGATTCTTCGCCGGATCAGTGAAGAGCCACCGACGCCACCCAGCCGACTCGGGGTCGAGATCGACGAGGCGCTCGAGCATCTGGTGTTGAGCTGTCTCGAAAAAGATCCGGGCCGGCGTCCACAAACCGGTGGTGAGCTGAGTCGCCAGCTCCGCGCCTACGGGGCGGCGCTCGGCGGCGCCGAACGCAATCGCCCGTGGGTCGGGGCACCGCAAACCACATCGCGACCGGCGATGGTCGGCCGCAGCCATGAAATGGCGCGCCTCGAACGACGCGTCGAGATGGCGGCGCGCGGTCAGGCGCAACTGGTGCTGGTGGCCGGTGATGCCGGGATCGGCAAGAGCCGGCTGCTCGACGAGCTCGAGCGATGGGCGCTCGAACGTCAGGTGCGGGTGCTACGGGGCCGCTACTCGAGCATGGAAGAGGTCCACGCGCCCTACGAAGGCTATGGCGAGCTGATCCGCGACGCCTATCGTCCGCGTGAAGGCACCTCGACCGCGCCGGCGCTCGACAACCTCGCTGGCGATTTGGTGGCTCTTTTTCCGGTGTTGAGCGAGCTTCGGGGGTTGCGTGGCGGTGGCTCGACGCCGTCACGTTTGGCCGACGAGGCGGCGCGCCAGGGTGATCGAGGGCACATCTTCGAGCTTCTGGCGCGTACCCTGATGCGTCTCGCCGGTGAGCGCACGACCGTCATGATGCTCGACGATCTCCATATCGCCGATGCTTCGATCGATGCGTTGCGCTACATCGTCCGTCGTCTCGCCGCCGAACCGATTCTTTTTATCGCCACCTATCGCCCGGCCGAGATCGGCAAAGATCATCGTCTCGAGCATTTGCGGCAGGGGTTTGTCAGCGATCCGAGCTTCGAGGACCTGTCGCTCAAGCCGCTCGACCGCACCGAGCATCGCCTGCTGGTGGCGCAACTGGTCGACACGCCGTTGCTCAGTGAAGACCTGCTCTCGCGTCTCTGGCACGCTTCCGAGGGCAATCCCTTCTTCACCCAAGAGCTGATCCGTGCCCTGCTCGAGAGCGACAGCGTCGGGATCGACGAAACCGGAGCGATCACCCTCAGCCAGGGGATCGAGATCTCTGCCGCCACCCTGCCGACGACGATTCAACGCGCCATCGAACGTCGTCTCGACCAGCTTCCCAAGCGGATCGCCAAGGTTCTGGGGTACGCGGCGGTGCTCGGACGGACCTTCGACTTCGAAGATCTCGAAGCGTTGGTGGGGGAGGACGCGGACGTCGAGCCGGCGGTCGACCATTTGATCGATGCCGGTATTCTCGAAGAAGACACCACCACGCGGGGCGATCGTCTGATCTTTACCGGCGCTTTGGTGCGCGACGTGCTCTACGCCGAGCTGACCCGGCGTCGCCGTCGCGCTCTGCACCGCCGTCACGCGCGTTATCTCGAGAAACGCTGGGCCCCCCGGCTCGACCGGGTGTACCACCAGCTGGTGCACCATTACGCAGCGGGTGACGCGGCCGAAGAAGCGGTGCGCTACGGCGTCGCCGCCGGACGTCAGGCGCTCGACGCCTCGTGTCCCGAAGACGCTGTGCGGTCGGTGAGCAAGGCACTCGAGATGGTCGACGATGATCTCGACGAGGGGCGCCGCCGCGAGGGTGAGCTCCGCAAGCTGCTGGCGGTGGCGTTTCGTCAGCTCGGCAGGCTCGACGAAGCTCACAAAGAGGCGGCGCGCGCGGTGCGGGCCTTTGAAGCCGCGGGACTCTCCGAGCCCGAAGCCTCGGCCGCGCTGCTCGCCGCCGAGGTCGCCTGGCAATCGCGCCGCGTCCATGAATCTCGACGCTGGGTGACCCGGGGGCTCGGTCCGGCGCGCCATGGTGAAGACTCCGCGACCCTCCGTAACCTCCTCACCCTCGGCGCCACCGTGGCGAACCTACGCGGTGCGCTCGACGAAGCCCATCGCTATCTCGAGGAAGTCGCGACTCTCGACGCCGAAACCGTCGCCCGCGTGCCGATCCGCGCCGGTGGCTCGCTGGTCACGGTCAGCCACACGGCGTTTCGACGACCGCTACCGGGCACGGTGTGGACCGCTGGCGAAGCCGAGCTGATGCGCAATGTCTTCGACACCTTGCTCACCACCGATGGCGAAGGCAACGTCATACCGGTGCTGTGCGAGCACTGGCAGATGCGTGACGAGGCGCGCTGCTTCCGTTTCACCCTGCGTGACGGGGTGTGTTTTTCCGATGGTGCGCCGTGTGACGCCGCGGCGGTGGTGGCGGGGCTCGAGCAAGCTCGTCTCGCCGATGTCGTTCGTCAGACCGCCGCCTTCGCTCATATCGAGGCGATCGAAGCCATCGATCGTTTGACGGTCGAAATCCGGCTCGATCGTCGCGTGCCCATCCTGCCCGTCCAGCTCACCGATCCGCAGGCGGCGATCGCCCGCTATCTACCCGAGAGCGCCCTCGGCACCGGGCCCTACTGCTTTGCCTCGATTACCTCGACCCGGGTGGTGCTGGAACGCAATCCGCTCGATTGGCGGGCTCAGCCAGCGGTGCTCGATCGCATCACCTGGCGGCTCGATCTCGATAGTGACGAGATCGCGCCGGCGTTGCGGCGTGGCGAGATCGACATCGCCGCCAGTCTTCCGGTGGCCGATCTCGAAGCCCTGCTGCGCGATTCGCGTTTTCGCACCGGCCTGGTCGAGCGCACCAAGAAGAACACCTACTACGTGCTCTTCCATCTCGGTGGCCCGATCTCCCAATCCGACATCGCGCGTCGGGTGCTCACCGGCGTGCTCGACACCCAGACTCTCGTGTGGCGCACCTTTGGTCGTTTCGTCCGCCCGGCGACGACCTGGTTGCCACCCGGTGTGCTCGGTCACGACGGCAGTCGTCGCCGTGAGGTGATGAGTCTCGAGACCGCCCGTCGACTTCTGCTCGACGCGGGTTTCGAAACACCGATTCGGCTCCGCGTCGTCTTCCATCCGTCTTTCGGCGGTCGCTACCGACCTTTGGCCATGGCGGTCATCGAGCAATGGCGCCGGATCGGAGTCGAGACCGAGATTCTCGGTTCCGGGATCGAAGAGATCCTCGCCGCCTATCAGGATCCGGCGGCGGGTGAGGTCGATGCGATCTTCGGACGCTGGCTTCCCGACTATGACGACGTCGACAACTTTCTTTCGGTGAGCTTCGACCCGGTGCACGGCAAGTTGGCCACCCTCCTCGCCGATCGGCCACCGGCCAACCTCGCCGAACGGCTCATGGCGCCACGCACCGAGCCGTGGCGTGAGCGTCGACACGAGCTCGCCGCCGCCGCCGATCGCTTGATCACCGAAGAGGCGCATCTCGCCGTCCCGCTCTTTCACGAGATCGACTACCGGGTCGCCGACCGTCGTTTGACCGGTCTCGAGCTCACCAGCGTGCCGCCCTACGTCAACTGGTCGAGCCTGGCGTGGACGGCGCGACCGCCGCAGGTGGTTGAGCGCGCCGGCACCCAGCTCAAAGTGGCCCTGCCGTGGATTCCCGACACGATCGACCCGGTCTTGTCGATCAAAGTCGAGGAAGCCGAGGTCATCGCCAATGTCTTCGAAACGCTGACCCGGGTGGAAGAGGGCTCACGGGTCGCGCCTCATCTGGCCACCGGGTGGACGTGGGAAGAGCCAGCACGGGTCTTGCGGGTCAAGCTACGGGACGACGTGCGTTTTCACGACGGTCGTCGTCTCACCGCCCACGACGTTCGCTTCAGCTTCGAACGCCTGCTGCGTATCGTCGGCGAACGCTACACCACCGTGCGTCTGCCGATTCTCGGCGCGTCCGCCGTCGCGAAAGGCGAGGCGAGCCATCTCGAAGGTCTCGAAATCCTCTCTGAAAGCGAAGTTCGCTTCGTGCTCGCCGAGCCGATCGCCTTTTTCCCCGCCTTGCTCACCAACCCGATCACCGCGATCGTGCCCGAGGGGCTGCAATCCGTGGGGGCCAATTGGCGCGCCGCGCCGGGTACCGGCCCTTTTCGACTGCTGCGTTTGATTCCTGGTGAGCGAGTCGAGCTCGAAGCCAATCCGAGCTATCGCAAGCTCGACGTGCCACGGGTCGAATCGCTGATCTTCGAATCGCTGCCCGCGGCGCAGACCGCCGCCGCTCTGCGTGCCGGTCGTGTGAGCGTGGTGGGCAACCTGCCCGCCGACGACCTCGACCGTCTGCGTCACGACACCGAGTGGGTCACCAACTACGCCGAAAGCCCGCGTTTTTCGACCTGCTTCCTGGTGCTCGATTGTCACCAAGGGCCCTTTGTCGATCCTGCCCTTCGTCGGGCTCTGGCCGCCGCCCTCGATCCCGCGGCCATGGTCACCGCGATCTTTGGCAAGCGGGTGGTGGTGGCGCATGGCCTCATTCCCCCCGGGCTGCTCGGTCACGGTGAACACCCCCGGCCCGAAGGCGATCCCTCGCTGCTCGCCGGGCTCGTCGTTCGCGTCGGTATCCACAGCTGCTACAGCAACGATCACGCCACCTTCTGGAAACGCGTGCGTACCGTATTCGGGGTTCACGGCATCGAAGTCGAGATGGTCACCGACGACACCAACGAGCTCCTGCCACGTCTCGGAGCGGGTGAGATCGATCTCGCCGCCACCCGCTGGGTGGCCGCCTATCCCGACGCCGACACCTTCACCTGGGTCGCTACCGACGCCGATGGCCTAATCTACAGCCAGGTCGGTGATCCCGATCTCAGCGCGCTCGCCGTCGAGGCCAGGGTCGAAAGCGATCCCGCCCTGCGTCACACGCTCTACTCCCAGATCGATCGTCGTCTGGTCAACGAAGCGCGAATCATTCCGCTCTTCCACGAACAGATCTACCGGGTCGCGCGTACTGAAGTTGGAAGCCTGCGTCTACGATTCGGCGGTCCCGAGGTGGCTTACGAAGAGCTCACCTGGCTCGGCTGAGCCACGCGCCGAACGCACCCACGCGGCCCATCCACTTTCAACACAAGAGCGTGTTGCCGGCATAGCGTCAGCGACGAGACTTCGATACGCTCGCGGCTATCCGATCACCCTCTTATCCATTGAGGAGAAACGTCATGGGTTTGTTCAAATTCGTCAAAAACGCCGGTAAAGGCATTTTCGGTAAGGGCGAAGACGAGAAAAGCATCGACCAAAAAGAAGCCGAAGCCCGGCAGCGCCTCGCCGCCGCGCGTAGCCGCCGTCTGCGCCAGAACCTCGAATCCGAGCTCAAAGCCAAAGGCGTCGACCCGGGTGACGTCGACATCCAAGTCGATGGTGACACCGTCAAGCTCGCCGGCACAGTCGCCGACCAAGAGACCAAAGAAAAAGTCGTTCTCGCCCTCGGCAACGTCGAAGGTATCGCTGCCGTCGACGAGTCTCTCGACGTCGAAAAGACCGAGCCCGAATCCGTCTTCCACACCGTCGAGCGTGGCGACACCCTTTCCGCCATCGCCAAAGAGCATTACGGCAAAGCCAGCCTCTACATGGTGATTTTCGAAGCCAACAAGCCCATGCTCAGCGACCCCGACAAAATTTACCCCGGTCAAGTCCTGCGCATCCCGCCGCACGAAGGCTGAGCCTTCGGATAGCGGAACGAGAAAGGCCGTCTCCTGGGAGACGGCCTTTTTTGATGCGACAGCCTGGAAAGGTGACGGTATTGAAAAGAAGGACAGCCATCCGCATCGCCGCGGTACTTCTGATTCCGCTGACCATCGCGAGCATCTACGCCTTGGTTGTCGTCCGCTCCGCCACCGAGACCACCCAGCGCGTCATCGAGACAACCGAGTCGTTCGAATCCAGTGGGCTCACGCCCGAGTCCCTTCCCGCCGACTGGCTAGACGACCTTCTGGCGGTCGAAGATCCAAGCTTCTATCGCCACAACGGAGTCGATCTCACCACCCCCGGGGCTGGTCTCACGACCCTGACCCAGGGTCTGGTCAAAATCCACTACTTCGACGACTTCCAACCCGGCCTTGGCAAGATCGACCAGACCATCTTGGCTCTTCATCTCGATCGTGCGCTCACCAAGAGACAACAGCTGGTGTTGTTGCTCAACACTGCCCGACTCGGTACGTTGGCAGGTCAACAAGTCTCTGGTTTTGCCAGCGCATCCATCGCCTACTTCGACAAAGATGTCGATGAGCTCACGCACAACGAATTCTTATCGTTGGTGGCCATGCTCGTCGGTCCGAACCACCTCAACGTGATGTCGAACCCTGAAGAGAACCAACGCCGCGTCCGACGTATTCTTGCCATGCTCGCTGGCGAGTGCTCTCCCAACGGGCTGACTGACGTCTATTACGAGGAATGCGCTGTTTCCGTTCTTGGAAGCAATCGAGAGGCTCGTTGAGTCGAAACCCGGGCGCCTACGGATTTTCGACCACAAACGATCGTTCGAAGCTCAGCCATCTCCCCGATGCGTCCTGACCCGTGAGGGTCATGGTGTGGGGGCCGTCGGCAAATGTCGTCGTATCGAGGGTGCCCGACCAGCCGACCAGTGGGCAGTCGGGATCGGGCATGTCAGGGTTGGCGGCGCAGGCGCCGGCCCAGGAAAGATGGAAGGTGATGGCGATGGGCGTGCCGTCGACGGTGACGCTGAGGTTGTCGAGACCTCCGGCGCCGAGCGCCCAGCCGTAGACGATAACGCCGGTTCCCGCGAGGGTTTGGTTGTGGCCCGGCACGTGGATCCAGCCACGTGGCGCGGGGTTGTCGACCCGGAAGGTGCGGGTGAAGACGTTCGATAGGCCATTGTCGGCGGTCATCGACATGCGCAGGGCATGCACGCCGTTGGTGAGACCGGTGGTGTCGAAGCTTCCGGTGATCCCGACCTGTGGGCAGTCCGGATCGACGATGTACGGATAGGTGTTGCAGGCTCCCGGTCGATTCGCACCACGGTTGAAGCTACCGATGTGGGTGAGAGGGAGCTGACCGTCGATCGACATCCATAGCGAGTCGAGGCCGCCATCACCGAGCGCCCAACGAGTGATCGGCGCCGCCCATCCCGACATCACCTGATTGTGTCGCGGCGTGTCGAGCCAGCCAAACGGTGGATGGGCCACCGACACGGTCACGAACCGACTCGTGGTGTTGCCACAGGTATCGGTGGCGCGAGCTTCGAGCACGTAGCTGCCTGACGGGGAGGTCGAAGGATCCCATGTCGTGGCGTAGGGCGCGTTCGAGTCGCTGAGCAACAACAGGCCGTCGATATGGAAATCGACCCGCGTCACGCCGTTCGTATCCGACGCCGTGGCGGCGAGTTCAACCGGACCGCTGGTCGAAGTACCCGGGCTCGGCGAGGCGAAGGTCAGCGAGGGCGGCGTGGCGTCGGAGGTGCACGGATCCGGTGGCGGTTCCTGATCGATCTCAACCGTCCAGCGAAGCGGCTCGACGTTGCCACAGGCATCGAGCGCCCGCACCAGAATCTCGTGCGAATCGCCCGGAGACGCTCCTGAAGCATCTCAGGTCACGCTCCACGGCGGCTGGTGGAGCAGAGCCAGCATCTGCCCATCGACAAAGATCCGCATTCGATCGATGTCCGTGTCGTCATGCACCGTCACCTCGATCGGCACATGCCCAGCCACCGTCGAGCCTGGAGCCGGCGTGATGGGCGTCACGATCGGTGCCGTCGTATCCGTGCA
>JBCDBH010000265.1:0-8310 GCA_039184055.1 Acidobacteriota bacterium | reverse complement strand
GCCGCAATCCCTCGCGCTCTCGGGGGTCACCGATCCCTACCAGCCGATCGAAAAACGTCTCGAGCTCACCCGTCGCTGTCTCGAAGTTTTGGCTACATTCCGCAACCCGGTGATGATCGTCACCAAAAACCACCTCGTCACCCGCGACATCGACAACCTCGCGGCGCTCGCCGAATACGACGCCGCCAGTGTCGCTCTGTCGATCACCACGCTCGATCCGAAGCTATCCGCCAAGCTCGAGCCGCGAGCCAGCGCGCCGCGTCGCCGGCTCGACGCCATCCACAAGCTCGCCGATGCGGGGATCCCCGTCGGCGTCCTCACCGCGCCGATCATCCCTGGACTCAACGATCCCGAAGTCCCCGCCCTGCTCCAAGCCGCCGCCGAGCACGGCGCCAGCTTCGCCGGCTACACCCTGCTGCGTCTCCCCGGCGCCGTCCTGCCCGTCTTCGAAGACTGGCTCGACCAGCACGCCCCGCTACGCAAAGAACGCGTCCTCGCCCGCGTTCGCGACATCCGCGGCGGCAAGCTCAACGAGGCTCAATTCGGCAAAAGAATGCGTGGCCAAGGCACCTACGCCAAACAGCTCAGCGAGCTCTTCCACCTGGCGCGTCGTCGGGCCGGATTGGAGAAACGAGGCAGCAAGCTCTCCACCGCCGCCTTTCAACGACCCGGCGAACATATGGGCCTGTTCTGAAAAGAGCCGAAGGCGCTTTTCGCGAGCCACGTAACGCTTCGAAGAAGCGTAGTGGTCTGTTCTGAAAAGAGCCGAAGGCGCTTTTCGTAGATACTGACCATGCGCACGTCAGACGCGTGAGTCGTCCTCGAGGTCCCGCTTCTGAAACTGCGGAATCAAGAGGAGCGTTTCGGCATCTTTCTTTTGTGCGTGGTAAAGATCCCAACGCAACTGAAGACTCATCCAGAACCCGGGCGACATGCCAAAGAACCTACCGAGACGAAGGGCTGTACCCGGAGTCACACCACGCTTGCCGTTCACGAGCTCATTGACCCGCTGATACGGAACCCGAATGCCATCGGCCAGCTCACGCTGACTCAGTTCCATGGGAACAAGAAACTCTTCGAGCAGCATCTCACCAGGATGAGTAGGTTCTCGATGCGAGGGTATGCGAATCATGGGGTCATCCCTTGTGGTAGTCGACGATCTCAACGCCACGAGCGCCTTCGTGCGTCCACTCGAAGCACACACGATATTGATCGTTGATCCGAATACTGTGTTGGCCGACTCGATCTCGCTTGAGCGCTTCGAGGCGATTGCCAGGCGGCACCCGAAGATCGTCCAGTTCCATCGCCGAATCGATCTGTTCCAGCTTCCGCGATGCGATTCGCCAAAGCGTTGCCGGGCAAGTCTGTCGCGCCGCTCGACTGTTGCGTCCGTTGAAAACGTCTTCAGTACCTACACCGGCGAAAGACTTGATCACCTCGTCACGATAGCACGGATAGCATGCTACGACCTTAGCGGTTGTAGGGAACTTCGTTGACCCAACGAAAACCACGCGAGGTCAGGAGAGGCTCTTCGTCACGACGGAGGACGACGGTGAGCTCGTCGTCCTCGAGGCTGCCGGTGAGCTCGAGGGTGTCGTCGTCGAGCCAACGATAGACGAGGATGGACTCGCTTTCGTCGCGTTTCATGGTGAAGGTCTCAGCTTCGGTATCGATCTCGCCACGTAGGCGCTCACCGCTACCATCGGCACGTTTAAAAACGAGAAGATTCCATTTGTCGTTGATGCCGACTCGAGTCCAAGACGCGTTGTCTCCATGGCTGAAGGACTCGACTTGGTAGATACCGTGTAGCTCGCCCGTGGGCGCGAGAAGACCGGATTGGGTGACGCGCGAGTAGCCGCTCCACAACGGAGAAATGATGAAGAAGAGCAGCAAACAAGTCTGACCGACCGCGAGAAAACGACGCAGGACCGGGTCACGAAACACGGGCGTGTCGACCCGGGGCGAGGTGGGAAGACGGAGCACGAGCAGGCTGAGAAGACGCGGCACGTCGGGAGCGATGAGAATGATCGCGACGAGCAGAAGGTGGCTCGAGAAGAGCTTGACCGGAACGTCGTAGAAGTAATTGAGCGCGACTACGTTGGTGAGCACGCCCGCCGACACGAGGGCACCGAGAAGGGTGGTTCGACGCCAGAAGAGCAAGAGCCCACCGATCGCCTCACCGGCTCCCCCGAAGATCTGGTAGCCGGGGCTGGCGCCGATGAAGGTCCACAACAATCCCATCGGTGAGGTCTCTCCGATGGTGTTGAGCAGACGCTCAGGGCCGGGATACGGGAATTGCGCCGGCAGCACTTTGACCAGGCCGTAGTAGAGCAAGTAGGCGCCGAGGTAGAAGCGACAGTAGATCCGGAAGAGCTCCCAGGTTCGCGCCGCGACCGCCACGGCTCGTGCCCGCCACTGCCACACGCCAGCGATCATCAGGGCGAGCACGAGAAAGACCGCCAGCTGTACGTAGTTGAACGTGGTGTCGCCACTGCCGGCGGGAAAGGTGGTGGCATCGACGCCGAATACGTGCTCACCGATCGGCGGCACGATGAGTCTCCAGATGCGCTGGTAAAGCTGACTGAAGACGTTGACACCGGGAATCGAGCCCAACGGCATCGGGAACATGTACAGCAAAAAGTAGGCGATCAGGAAACGGCTACCGAGCCCGCTCAAGGGTGCCGGTGTGGCGGTCGATGCGGGTTGCGGCGGCGGATCGGCGATCACCCGGACCGGCTCGTCGGCGTCGAGAAAACGCGCGCGCTCGGCGGGGCTGGGTACGCGACAGGTATCGGTCTTGCCAAACCAGCGATAGCGATGCTTGGCGATCAGAGCGTAGATCCAGTCACGCAGGGGCCGTGGCAAGACACGACCCAGATACGCGAGCGACCAGGGCATCCCGAGATGCTTGGCGATCCGTAGCGCAGCGTCCGATCTCGTGTAGACCCCCGTCTCGTCGATCAGCACCATGCTGTCGGGCAACGATTCGGGTGCGTCGGCCGCCGCGAGGGCTTGCGCCGCGGCATCGGACTGGAGCGACGCGAAGCGGAAGACCTCTTTGCGATCACGCTCGATGAGCCACGCGACCGCCGAGTTGCACAAGCTACAGATGCCGTCGAATAGAACGATGGGTTGCATGGTTTCGCCTCGTGGTTCCTGGTGTCTCCGACACTATCGTTGCTCAAACCTACGTCAGTATGACGATGGTGAGGGTCGAACCAGGCATCTATGTGACGAAACCGTGGTTTCGCGGGATCCATTCCGTCACAGGACGGGACGACCGTGACCATCCGAGGGACGACCACGGTCGAAACGGACCGATCACGAATCGTGAACGAGACCGCGCGAATCCTGCGCCCGCGCGACCATGCGGTACAGCACCTGGCTGTGACCGACGATGATCAGCAAGAAGACGACGATGGGCGAGCCGATTGTGACGTTGTGAATCAGCTCGACCAGGCGTTCGTCGAGTCCCGCGGCGAGCAAATCGTCGGTCGCGGCGCGGATATCCGTGGCGATCCACCAGAGGATGAAGAGACCGGCGAGATCGAGGAAGAAGTCGGCGGCTCGTGACAGCACGCTCCATGAGCCACGCCACAGCAGATACACCGCGTGGGCGATGCCGAGCACCAGAACGGCGGTGATCCACGGCAGGTTGGCCTGCACGATGTCGTTGAGCAGCGGTGGCTCACCGGGCACGACGACAAAACCGATCTGATCGCGGTAGCGCAGCAGCGCGCCGAGGAACAAGAACTGCAGCACGATGGCGACGATGCTTCCGAGCCGATCGACGGTATCTTCCTCGGCATAGGGCGCGGGAAGCGTCCTCGGATCCCACTCGGGCTCGGGCTCGGCCTCGCTGTCACTCCGCTCGAGACCCACGAACACCAACACGATGATGCCGACCGTGTAGATCGCGATATCGAAGGCCAAGCCGAACACGGTGAAGATAGCGTCGAGTGGATCGAAGGCTTCCCCAGCATCGAGCACACCCGTGCCCCGGAGATAGCTCATCACGACATAC
Organism: Acidobacteriota bacterium; assembly: GCA_039184055.1. Lineage (GTDB taxonomy): Bacteria > Acidobacteriota > Thermoanaerobaculia > Multivoradales > J023 > JBCDBH01. The sequence continues at coordinate 4,286 of JBCDBH010000265.1, read as the reverse complement.
GCCGCCAGCACCACGATCTCGATCGGTATGACGATCTTGAGCGTGCGGCGAAACGCTGGATACCACTTCGGGCCGATCAGATATTGGGACGATGGTCGGTACGATGCGGCAACCGTCTCCGGTGGCCCCATCTCCTTCAACATCGTCACCAGGTCGTCGTCGGTCGCCTCGCGGCCAAAACGGTTCTCGAGCTCGTCGAGCAGACTCGAGCTGAGCTCCTCCGTAACATCGGCGCGCTGCTTCGTGGGGAGATAACGTGTCACCGCGAAGACATAACGATCGATGATCTCGGTCATCATGGTGTGTCTCCTTCCTCGGAATCGCTCGAGGCGAAAAGGGTCTCCACGACCTCGGCCATGGCGTGCCAATGGCCACGCAAGGTCTCGAGCATCGCGGAGCCTCGTGCATTCAATCGGTAGTACTTACGTGGTCGCGCGCCTTCGGTGTTCCAGTCACTGTCGAGCAGCCCCTGGCCATCGAGACGTCGCAACAAGGGATAAAGCGTGCCCTGGTCGACCTCGAATCCGTTCTCGGCGAGGTGTTGACGCAGGGAGTAGCCGTACGCCGGCTGCCGCAACGCGCCGAGCACCGTGAGGGTAATCAGCCCCCGACGCAGCTCGAGAACCAGCTGTTGCTCGAGCGCATCGGGCGTGCGTCCGGCCTTGTCGTTGTCAGATGTCGTTTGTGGTGTTTTCAGCGTCATCGTGATCCTCACAATAGTGTACGCCACACACCATTGTAGGTTTCACGACTTCACTCGTCGCCTCGCCCGCCGATCTTCGGATGGGTGCTCGTCGAAGCGAGCGATGGGAAGAGCACCACGTTTGACGCGGTGGGTTTTACACTCGGCTCACTCAGGGCAAGGCTAGGACCCTGACTTGTGGGTAGCTCGCCGCCAGACGCTCGAGATCTTTCTGGTCGACAGTCAGGACCAAACCTCCGCCCTGTTCGGCCGCTGCAGCGATGACATGAGCATCGGCAAGGTGTTTCGAACCCAGTCGCGCGGCCGCGAGCACACCGCCTACCCAGCGAGCAAACAATCGATCCGTATTGCGGATCACGAAACCCGGCTCACGAGACAAAAGGGCATCGAGAGCGTGACTATGACGGGAACCGCGATAGAGCTCGGCGAGAATGACTGCAGGGATGATGACCGCCCGACGAAGCCGACTCGCCGCCCGCAAGGCAGCGCGAACCTCTTCCTGGCGACGACTGACACCGCCAATCAACGCCGATACCGCACCCGCATCGAGGACGAGGCAACCCGTCACGATTCGAGCAATTGAGTGTACTTGTCGACCAAATCTTCGCTCACCGGCTTGTGGTCGGCATCGAGCTGATCGAGGAAGAGCGTCAAACTCTGCTCTCGACGCAGACGCTCGACCTCTTCACGTAAGGCACTGTTGAGCTGCACGGAGAGACTCAATCCCGCCGCCTCGAATTCAACGAGTAGGTCTTCGTCGAGAAGCACGGAGATTTCCCGTTTGGTTTCACTCATGACCACAGATCTTACCGAAACAGCCCAACGAAAATAGCTCGCAGGCTATTTTCGAAATAATCCGACAAACAACGGATCGTGGTCGGAGGAGCGCTCGGGGCTGGGAGCGTAGAGATCTTCGTTGCGGTAGCCGAGCATGGCGGCGGCGTCGGCGTTGATGGGCCAGAAGGCGGCGCCTGTGACGGAGCGCACCAGGCTCGAGGTGGCGAGGGCGTAGTCGAGGTAGCCGGCGGCGCCACCGTAGACGAAGGAGTAACGTTCGTTGGCCGGAACGTGCTGCGCGACGAGGTCGGTGAGACCGCCATCGGTCAAGGCGCGGATCGGATCTTCGCCACCGTAGGCATTGAGGTCACCGACCAGGAGAACGTTGGACTCGCCGGTCTGGCCCTGGAGCCGGTCGATGAAGTCGAGCAGACGACGCGCCTGTTTGGTGCGTAGGTGGTTCCAACAACCCTGACCGTGGTGGTTCTTTTCCGCGCCGGTGGCGTCGCGGCAGCTCTTCGATTTGAGATGCGCGACGACGACGGTGAAGGTCTCGTCCCCAGCCTTGAAGGTCTGAGCGTGCGGCGGGCGACGAAAAACACTGTCGGGATCGTTGATCGGCTTGCCGACGGTTTCGACCCGGTCGGACCGATAGGCGAGACCGACGCGGATCGGATCACGCATCCAGTCGAGACCGGTACCGGGCACGTACGTCCACGGATGACCGGTCTCTTTGGCGAGACGATCGACGAGATCCTCGAGCGCGTCGTCACGACGGTTTTCGATTTCGACCAGGGCGAGCACGTCGGCGTCGAACGCGCTCAGGGTAGCGAGCAATTTCTTACGCTGCCGGTCGAGCTCGGCGCGGTCTTGGGCCCCGCGCTCGCCGAGGGTGAGGAAGTAGTTCTGCACGTTGAAATTGGCCACGGTGAAACGACCACCAACCGCTGGTGGCGTGGCGCTGGGCCGCTCGGCGGTGGCACGCAGCGTCGGCGACTGGGTGGGATGCAGCATCCACTCGCCATCGTCTTCGACCAGGATTCCCGTCACGCCGTCGATGGTATCGCCGAGTCGTGGTGGTTGCCCATCGATCAGATAAGGCGCGGTACGCGGCTCGCGACGATTGCCGTCGTCGAGCGTCAGGCTGCGACGGAGATTGTCCCGGGAATCGGCGCCGGTGCCGTTGGTCGGCGCGAAGAGACGCCCGTTGGCGGCGATCCCTAGCTGGCCTTCATCGTCGAGGTCGTAGCTCTTGGTGATGGTGAGTCGCTCGTCGATATGGATGAAGCGACTTTCCCAACCCTCGATATGGCCACGGAGCGGCAAGCCCACCTTGGTGGGTGACGGCGGACGCCCGGCGCCACAGTGGGTGACGTCGTCGATGTCGTCCAAGCTGGTGAGACGTTCGATCTCACGCACCACGCCGCTCACTCGCACGAGATCTCCCACCACCACCTCGGCGTCGCTCGACACGAAAAGCGCGTCACCGTCGGCCTCGATGAAGAAGCCACCGAGGCCGTCGCGAAAATCAGCGGTGACGGTCGCCTCGACGGTCACCGAGCGCCCTTCGAGCGGACTGGTGCCCCGGTCGCCTTGGACCTCGGCGAGAGCCGTCGCCGAGGTACCACACGAAGCCGCGACACTCCGCGTGGTGGTATCCGTGCACGCGGTAATCACGAATAGGACGATGAAGATAGCGGTGTGGCGCACGATTCGAACCTCCGGTGACTGAACGTTGAGTGCCGACCCGCCGATGCTATCGTTAGCCACCGCCAAGTCGACACCTCTGGAGGACAACATGGACTATAGAAATCTCGGTCGCTCTGGCCTCAAAGTTTCCCCGCTCTGCCTCGGCACGATGATGTTCGGCGCCTGGGGCGAGGAATCGCACGACGAGAGCATCCGCATCATCCATCACGCGATCGACAACGGGATCAACTTTCTCGACACCGCCAACACCTATTCGCAGGGTGAGTCGGAGGTGATCGTCGGCAAGGCGATCAAGGGGCGTCGCGACGACGTGGTGCTGGCCACCAAAGTATGGGGACCGATGGGAGACGGGCCGAATCAACGCGGGCTGTCGCGCAAGGCGATCCAAGAGCAGGTCGAGAAGTCGCTGCGTCGGCTCGATACCGATGTGATCGATCTCTACCAGATCCACCGTCCCGACCCGAGCACGCCGTGGGAAGAAACGCTATCGGCGCTTACCGACCTGGTGCGTCAGGGCAAGGTCCGCTATATCGGCTGTTCGACCAACCACTACGAAACCAGCGAGACGATTTGGGGCAAGAAGATCGCCGCCTGGGAGATGGTCGAAACGCTCTGGATCTCGGAAAAGAACGGCTTCGAACGCTGGATTTCGCTTCAGCCGCCCTACAGCATGTTGCGTCGGGTGATGGAGGCCGAACACTTCCCGGCCTGTCGCGAGCACGGGATCGGCTGCATCGTCTGGAGCCCGCTCGAGGGTGGGTTCTTGACCGGCAAATATCGCAAGGGTCAAACCAACCCCGGAGGCACCAAGCGCGCCGACCATTGGATCGGCGATCTCGAAAAACCCAAGCTCGAACGCCGTCTCGACGCGGTCGAGCAGTTGATCCCGATCGCCGAGGAAAAGAACGTGCCGTTGGCGCGACTGGCCAACGCCTGGGTGCTGCGTGAAGAAGCCGTGACCTCGGCGATCATCGGCCCTCGCACCATGAAGCAGCTCGAAGACTCGATCGCCGCGCTCGAGGTCGAGATCACCGACGAGGACGCGGCACGGATCGACGCGATCGTCGAGCCGGGAACCAGTGTGCTCTGATGCGGG
>JBCDBH010000264.1:0-8335 GCA_039184055.1 Acidobacteriota bacterium | reverse complement strand
GGCTTCGTATGCGGAGCACGGGTTTGGCTTGTGGATGACCGAGCTGACCGATGGAACACCGATCGGGATGTGTGGCTTGTTGAAGCGCGATTCGCTGGCGTTTCCAGATGTGGGTTTTGCATTCTTTCCGGAGTTTTGGGGACAGGGATTCGCGACCGAAGCTGCGGAAGCATCGATGACGTGGGGACGTGAGACTCGAGCCTTGACGACGATCGGTGCGATTGCCCGGGCGGACAATGTCGGCTCGATTCGTGTCTTGGAAAAGCTGGGACTGCGTTTTGATTCGGTGGTGGAGACGACGAGTGACGGCGTCGAGGTACATCTCTACCGATGAGCACGCCGAGATGGACTAAACTGCTGCCGTGATTACGGAAACGACGTTGGACACGATGGCGACACACGATTCGCCAGCTCTCCCCCGCAATCCCGGGATGCCGCTCGATTTGGGCTGGCTTCGGGACGTGCAGGTCAATCGCAGCGCGGCGGAGCGTCGCGCGGCGACGTTGACCACGCGACGGTCGGTGAAGAAGAACGCCCAGGCCGGCTGGCTGTTGCGCGCGGTGACATTGATCGATCTGACCACTCTGGCGGGTGACGACACGGAAGGTCGCGTCCGGCGCTTGTGCGCCAAGGCTCGGCAACCGGTGCGGCGCGATCTTCTCGACGCCCTGGGCATGCCGCCGATCACCACCGGCGCGGTGTGCGTCTATCACCGCTTTGTGCCGACGGCGGTGGCGGCGCTCGAAGGCAGCGGGATCCCGGTGGCGGCGGTATCGACTGGATTCCCCGCCGGCCTCGCGCCGATCGAGACGCGGCTCGAAGAGATCCGACAATCGGTGGCGGCGGGCGCGGCCGAGATCGACATCGTGATCACCCGTGAGCATGTGCTGACGCAACGCTGGCAGGAGCTCTACGACGAGGTGCGTGTGTTTCGGGATACGTGTGGCGACGCGCACATCAAGGCGATCCTAGCGACCGGTGAGCTGGGCACGCTTCGGCAGGTGCAGCGTGCCGCGCTGGTGGCGATGATGGCTGGTGCGGATTTCGTCAAAACCTCGACGGGCAAGGAAAAGATGAACGCGACGCTCCCCGTCTCGCTGACGATGGTGCGAGCCATCCGCGCGTACCACGAGCGCACGGGATGCAAAATCGGCTTCAAGCCCGCTGGCGGTATCTCGACGGCAAAGGATGCGCTGGCGTATTTGGTTTTGATGAAGGAGGAGCTCGGCGATCGTTGGCTCCGACCGGATCTCTTTCGTTTTGGCGCCTCGAGCCTGCTCGGCGATATCGAGCGGCAACTGGAACACCATGTGACGGGCCGGTATTCGGCATCGTTCCGTCATCCTCTCGCCTAGGTGCTGAATATGACTGTGAAAGAAGCGTTTACGACGATGAGTTATGGACCCGCACCGGAAAGCGCCGCCCCGGCGGAGGATTGGCTTCGTCAACACGACGGTCGTTTTGGTGTCTTTGTCGATGGTGGCTGGCATGCGGTCGACGACACCTTCGAGGCCGTCGATCCGTCGACCACCGCGCCCATCGCGGCGATTGCCCAAGCGGGAGCGGACGAGGTCGAGCGCGCGGTCGATGCGGCGCGACGTGCTCTCTCCGACTGGCAGGCGCTGGGTGGCCACGGCCGGGCGCGTTTTCTTTATGCCATCGCGCGTCAAATCCAGAAGCGCTCTCGCTTCTTGGCGGTGCTCGAAACGCTCGACAACGGCAAGCCGATTCGTGAGACCCGCGACCTCGATATCCCGCTGGTGGCACGGCACTTCTATCACCACGCCGGCTGGGCGCAACTGCTCGACCGCGAGCTCGCTGATCATGAGGCGGTGGGCGTGTGTGGCCAGATCATCCCGTGGAATTTCCCGCTGCTGATGCTCGCCTGGAAGGTGGCACCGGCCTTGGCGACGGGCAATACGGTGATCTTGAAGCCAGCCGAATTCACCTCGCTCACCGCGCTCGCGTTCGCGGAGATTTGTGCCGAGGTCGGTTTGCCCCCTGGAGTCTTCAACCTGCTGACCGGAGACGGTCGCACGGGTGAGCTGATCGTGCGTCACGAAGGCATCGACAAAATCGCCTTCACCGGCTCGACCGAGGTCGGCAGGTTGATCCGCGAGGCGACCGCTGGGAGCGGCAAGAAGCTCTCTCTCGAGCTCGGTGGCAAATCGCCTTTTGTGATCTTCGACGATGCCGACCTGGACGCCGCGGTGGAAGGCGTGGTCGACGCGATCTGGTTCAACCAAGGCCAGGTGTGCTGCGCCGGCTCCCGTCTGCTGGTGCAGGAAAGCGTGCACGATGTGGTGGTCGAGAAGCTCCGCGAGCGGATGGAGCGTCTCCGCATGGGGCCACCGCTCGACAAAGCGATCGATCTCGGCGCGATCGTCGCCTCGGTGCAGCTCGAGCGCATCCGTGGCCTGGTGGACGAAGGACGTGCCGAGGGTGCGACGTGTTGGCAACCGTCGTGGGCATGCCCCACGGACGGTTGGTTTTACCCACCGACGCTGTTCACCAACGTCGAGCCCGCCTCGAAACTGGCCCAGGTGGAGATCTTCGGACCGGTGTTGGTGACGATGACCTTTCGCACGCCGGTCGAGGCGGTGGCGCTGGCGAACAACACGCGCTACGGCCTCGCGGCCTCGGTGTGGAGCGAGAACGTCAACCTGGCGCTCGACATCGCCCCCAAACTGCAAGCCGGCGTGGTGTGGATCAATTGCACCAACCACTTCGATGCCGCGTCGGGATTCGGTGGCTATCGCGAATCGGGCTTCGGGCGTGAAGGCGGGCGCGAAGGGTTGTTCGAATACCTCAAGCCAGCCTGGCGAGGCACTGACGATGAGCCCGAGGTCGAGATCGACTCGACGGCCGAGCTGTCCACCGCGGCCGACCCGCTCGCCCTCCCCGGCCTCGACCGCACGGCCAAGATGTACATCGGTGGCAAGCAAAAGCGTCCCGATGGTGGCAACAGCTATCCCGTGCTCGGCGTCGACGGCAGCCTCATCGGACATGCCGGTCTGGGCAATCGCAAGGACATTCGCAACGCGGTCGAAGCAGCGCGTAAGGCCGCATCGTGGTCGTCCACCACGGGTCACCTACGCGCACAGATCGTCTATTTCCTGGCTGAGAATCTCCATTCGCGACGGCGTGAATTCGCCCAACGAATCCGAACCTTGACCGGGGAAGACGATGCACAGGCTCTGCGTGAGGTCGACACCGCGATCCACCGTCTGTTCACCTGGGCAGCGTGGGCCGACAAGAACGACGGCGCCGTGCACGCCACGCCGTTTCGCAACGTCACCCTCGCCATGCCCGAGCCGTGGGGCATTCTGGCGATCACCTGTCCGGTGGCGCAGCCCCTGCTCGCCTTTGTGTCGCTGATCGCACCGGCGATCGCGCTCGGCAATCGAGTCGTGGCGGTGCCTTCATCTCGCTGGCCGCTTCTGGCGACCGACTTCTACCAGGTGCTCGAGACGTCGGACGTCCCCGCGGGAGTCGTCAACATCGTCACGGGTGACCGCGCCGGTCTCGGGCGGGTGCTCGCCGAGCACGACGAAGTCGCGTGCTTGTGGAGCTTTGGCAGCCGCGAAGAGGCCGCGACCGCCGAACGTCTGTCGATCGGCAACCTCAAACCCGTGTGGTCGAACGGCGGCAGAACTCGAGATTGGTACGACCCACGCCAAGGAGAGGGCGACGATCTGCGTCGCTGGTCGACCCAGATCAAAAATATCTGGGTTCCGTACGGCGAGTGAATCCGGATGGCGGAGATCGCCGTATTTATGGCCGACACCCATTTTTGGAGCCGGCCACCTTGCTCGTTACTTCTTCGAACGGCTCCAGTTCTTGGGTGCTCGCTCGTTACCACTGCGCAATTTGTACCCCGATAACGCTCACTGAAGACAACCGACCGAACGGACGGTAGAATTTCGATGCGGATTCTCACTTGGCTCGGAAGGAGGTTGCAGGTGTTCGGATCGACCAAGAACTTGACCATTCCCTCGACCGCGGAGGCCCTACCCGGGCGTGATGACGTGATGCCGATTCCAGCTCATCACGACGTGCTCGGTACGCCCCTCCAATCACCCTTTCCCGAAGGCTTCGAACAAGCACTCTTTGGCATGGGGTGTTTTTGGGGTGCGGAGAAAGCGTTCTGGCAACTCGACGGGGTGTACACCACGGCGGTGGGCTATGCCGCTGGCTCGACACCCAACCCGACCTACCGCGAAGTCTGTAGCGGTATGACCGGTCACAACGAGGTGGTACTGGCGGTATGGGACCCGGCACGCGTCAGCTTCGACGACATGCTCAGAACCTTCTGGGAAGGACACAATCCGACACAGGGGATGCGGCAGGGCAACGATGTCGGCACCCAATACCGTTCAGGCATCTACGTCACCAGCGATGAGCAACGCGCCGCGGCGCAGGCTTCACTCGAGGCATATCAAGCCGAGCTCAGCGACGCGGGCCATGGCGCGATCACGACCGAAATCCTCGACGCACCGACCTTCTACTATGCCGAGGACTACCATCAGCAATACCTGGCGAAGAACCCTGGTGGTTATTGTGGTCTCGGTGGCACCGGGGTGAGCTGCCCCGTGGGTGTCGGTGTCAGCGTCGGCGTCTGATTCCAAGCGCATTACACGGCCACGCGTCTTCGGATGCGTGGCCGTAGCCCGGGCACCAGCATCGGCACCGTGCGTTGGTAGGCCCGATAGGTGAGGCCAAAGGTGCGAACCAGGTCCCGCTCCTCGAAGATCACCCCGATCCGAATATAGACGCTCAGCCCCAGAGCGAGCAGCAAACGATCCCAACTCATCTCAGGGGTCGACCACAGCACCAAGAACGTTCCAGTCATCATCGGGTGACGAACGATCCGGTACAAGCCCGGCGTCTGGAATTCGAGATCACGACTCGTCCCGGTTCCCCGCCAGGGCGCCAGAGCCTGCCGCAAACCAACGAAATGCGCGTGATCGATCAAAAAGGTCGACACCACCGTCCACCCGAGGCCGACGACAAACCCGAGGTGAAGCGCGAAGCGCGCCACGCCGTGGTCGATCCGCCACGCCATGCCGTCGAGCGGTCGCCATAGCCAGCACACGGCGATCAAGGCCAGGCTCGACACCAGCACGTAGCCGCTCCGCTCCATCGACTCTGGCAAGGGCGACCAGCGCTTGAACCAGCTCCGCGCCATGACGCTGTGCTGGATGCCAAAAAGCACCAAAAGAGTCAGATTGATGCCGATCGCCGATCCGGGCGGAACAGCCACCGGCTGCGGCCACAGTCCGATCATCAGCGCGGCGAGCGCCAGCATCGACGCGGCCATCGACGCATACGCCGCCAAGCCCCAGATTGCGATCAGCCAGCTTTCGAATTCTCTCTTTGGTGTGCTCATCGGTCTTTCCTCAAATGCTATCCCGTCCCTCGCTTATCTTCCACGGAACGACCCATTGGTTCCCGCCATCGCCACGCAATTCTCAGAATTGAGAACGCCCATTCTCAATTCTGATAACGGCTTCCCAACAAACCGGCCGGTCGGTCTCTCCATGTCGCAAATCCTTGCCCTTGTCGCGAGATCTACCCATAGCCGAGCACCTATTTATCGCCCTGCCTCGTGGCATGCACCGTGCTTTACACAATCGTGACATCACACCAAAGATCCGCGTCCCGCGGGTCGATGCGCACGGAGGAGAGCGCTTATGAAACCGATCCGAATCGTACTGTGTCTACTTTTCATTGCCTTGTTGGCCGTACCGACCTTCGCCGAGGGGAAGCGAGGGGACATGACCGAGTCCGAGCGTCGCGACATGCTGCGCCCGACCTATGAAGCACTGCAGAGCGACGATACGTTCGCGTCGCTACGCACCGAGCTCGACGGCAAAGTTCGCGAGCACGACGTCGTCGAAGCCTATTTGGCCTACCTGCCGATCTCGCCGCTCGAGTATCTCGAGATCGATATGCACGCCAGACGTTACGAACATATGGTGCCGCCGTTCATTCTCGAATGGCATGAGCGCTGGATCGAGCTCCACGAGGAAAAGGCTCGTGAGATCTATGGCGATAGTTACGTCGACGACCGGCTGAGCAAGCGGACGATCTGGGTCGGCGAACGCTACGAAGAGCTCCCCGAGGGCTTGCTTCCCGAGGTCGCGACCCGTGCCACGGTCGGCACCAACCGCAACCCGGCCGGCAGCAACGCCATCGCCCCCGACGCCTATCAGGGCGAGATTCAAATCGCCGTCAATCCGAACAACCCACGGCAGATCGTCGCTGGTGCCAATACCTTCGACGCCGGTCCGTGTGGCACCCAAACGCAGGCCGTGGTCTATTCGAGCGACGGTGGCACGACGTGGGATTACACCTGTGTGCCGGGTGACACCGCCTATCCTGGCATCAACTGCACCAACTTCGAATTCGGCTCGGACCCGGCGGTCGGCTGGAACAACAACAACGAGGTCTTCCTCGAGTACATGCTCCTATGCTCGACGGGCTCGACGACGCAATATTCGATCGTCATCGCCAAGTCGACCGATGGTGGCGCCACTTGGAGCGGTCACGGCATCATCGCCAACAGCTTTGCTTCGCCGGGCACGATCGAAGACAAGCAGTTCTTGGCCATCGACAACAATCCGGGCTCGCCGTTCTTCGGCCGCATGTACACCTGCTGGGATCGCAGCAACAACGAGCGTTCGGCCTACTCGACCGATGGCGGTGCCACCTGGAACGAGGTCGATCTCCCGACCCCGCCCGGTGGTGGTCTCGATCTCGGCTGTGAGCTCGAAGTCGAAGACAACGGCACGGTCCATGTGGTCTTCAACACCCTGACCTGCTTCTTCAACTGCTCCAACGAGCGGATGTTCTACACCCGTTCGACCAACGGTGGTCTCAGCTGGTCGAGCCCGACGCTGGTGCGCGACTTCAACCTGGTGGGTTTCTCGGGTGCCAACTTCCCGGACGCCCAGGACAACCGTGGCATCGGTCCGTTCGGTGCGATCGGTATCGACAACTCGGGTGGTCCCTGTGACGGCACCCTCTACGCCGTGTTCACCGACTTCCAGAGCGGTGGCGTCAACAACACGGATATCGGTGTCAGCCGCTCGACCAATGGTGGCAACACCTGGTCGGCACCGATCGTGGTCAACGACGACGGTCTCACCAACCGCGTGCAATTCCATCCCTTCCTGGTGGTCGATCAGTCGAACGGCACCCCGGTGGTGGCCTGGCACGACGCACGTAACGACGCCGGCAACGACGCCACGGATATCTATCTGTCGCGTTCGCTCGATTGCGGTTTGACCTGGGAAGCCAACACCCAGGTGTCGCAACCGTCCGCCGAGTTCAACAACAGCACCATCTCGTTCACCAACATGAACACCACTGACAACCCGGCGGTCAACCCGAACCAGGCCGGTGAGTACCTCGGTCTCGACGCGCTCGGTGGCAAGGCCTACGTGTCGTGGTCGGACACTCGGATGTACTTCCCCAACTTCGGTAGCGACCCGGCGGATGAGAACTTCGGTTTCGCCGTCGTCGACTTCGCCACCACCGGTGGCGGTGGTGACTACGATCTCGGCACCGAGATCACCGATGAGCAGATCCGCACCGTGTCGATCACTGGCGTGACCTCGCCGCGTGTCGCCATGGGTCCGGCATCGCTCAACGGTGCCCACGAAGGCGAGATGCGTCTGCAAAACGTCGGTGCCACCTCCTTCCAGCATCGCTTCCAGGAGTGGGATTTCCGTGACGGCAATCACACCAACGAGAATGCCGGCTGGATCGCGGTCGCCGACGGCCCATCGACCATCGGCACCCTCGCCGCCGAAGGTGGCTCGGTCTCGCTAGGCACCGGTTGGACGACGATCAACTTCACCCAGACCTTCAGCGCCGCGCCGGTCGTCGTACCGACCGTGACTACGGTCAACGACGCCGCCGCCGTGACCATCCGCGTGCGCAACGTCACCGCGACCAGCTTCCAGGCCCGGCTCCAGGAAGAAGAAGCGGCCGACAACGTCCACGCCAACGAAGACGTGCACTGGGTGGCGATCGAGGTCGGTACCACCACGGTGGGTAGCAACACCTTCTTGGTCGGTCGTACTGGCGACGTCGTGACCCACCAGTTCAGCACGATCAACTTCGGTCAGACGCTGAGCAACCCAGTCTTAGTGGCGGCGGCGCAACGTGCCGACGGTGGCAACACCGCCAACGTGCGCTATCGCAACCTGACCAGCACCAGTGTCGAGGTCCAGATCGACGAAGAGATCTCGCTCGACGCCGAGGTCAACCACACCACGGAGGATGTCGGCTACTTCGTGATCAGTAACTGATCGTCTTACCGGCTACG
>JBCDBH010000263.1:0-8352 GCA_039184055.1 Acidobacteriota bacterium | reverse complement strand
GTCTCGACCGTGGCCGTCGCGAAGTCGAAGTCGAAATCGACCGCGCCAAAGCCGCGATCTCCAGCATTGAACCGCGGCAGACGCACACCACCGAGGGCGAAGCCGACGACTTCGGTGACGTCTTGAGCGGTCATACCGAGACGGGCGGCTTTGGCGCGGTCGATTTCGACTTCGACTTCGCGACGGCCACGGTCGAGACTGGTGGAGACGTCGAACATGCCGTCGACGGTTTCGAGCCGACGACGCGCTTCTCCGGCGATCCGGGTCAGCTCGTCGACGTCTTGACCGAAGAAGTTGACCGAGAAGAAGGTGCTGTCACCGCCGCTGTCGTTGTCGTTGTCGAAGACCAGCCGCACACCCGGGATGGTCGGCAGGATCTCGCGTAGCTCGCCACGCAGCGCCTTGAATTCCTCGTCGCTCATGTCGTCCCGCGCCACCGTGAGGGTGGTACCGGCCTCGTTGGAGCGGAAGTAGCTGTAGATCGACTCGATCTCGAATTCTTCGAGACGGGGCCAGAGCACGGCTTCGACCTGGTCGACGGTGGCTTCGGCGCGACTCTTGTACGCGAAGTCGACGAAGTCGTAACGCAGGTACATGCGTTTGTTGACCCCACCCGAGAACATGTTGGCGTCGACCATGCCGATGAAGAAGGGCAGGAAGCCGATCACCAAAATGATGCTGAGCACGCCGAAGGTGGCGCGTGGACGTCGCAGGGTCCAGCCGAGGATGGCGGCGTAGCGATCTTCCAACCACACCAGGACGGCGAAGGGTTTGACGTCTTTGGCCGGTGGCAGGAATTTCGATGCCGCCATCGGGATCAGGGTCAGCGACGAGACGAGCGAGCACACCAGCGCCAGGCAGATGGTGAGACCGATCTCGCCGAGCCAGGTGGAGAGCTCGCTTTTCGAGCCGACCACGAGTGGCAGAAAGACGATCAACGACGTCGCGGTGGAGGCGAGCACGGCGAGCCACACGTGGGTGGCGCCTCGACTCGCGGCTTCCGCTTTGTCGGGCACGTCGCGACTGGTGCGATCGATCGACTCGAGCACCACGATGGCGTTGTCGACCAGCATGCCGACACCGAGCATCAAGCCCATCATCGACAGCACGTTGAGGCTCTTGCCCATGAAATAGAGCACGCCACACGCGGCGATGATCGAGAACGGGATCGACAGGGAGACGATCAGCGTCGGCCGGATTCTTCGCAGGAAGAAGTAGAGCACGACGATCGCCATCAGGGCGCCGATCAGACCGCTTTTGGTGAGTCCGTCGACGGCGTTGGTGATCTGCTCGCCCTGGTCGTTCCAGACGAAGACATCGACACCCTTGAGCAGGGGGTCTTCACTGATGTCGCCGTCGATGGTCGCCATGACGTCGCGCACCACGTCGACGGTATTGGCGGTCGATTCTTTGAAGACCAGGAGCGCCACGGCGTCGTTCAGATTGAGGTGACGACCCCAGGCGATCGGTGGCTCTTCGTAGCTGATTTCGGCGACGTCTTCGAGCACCAGGCCGTTCTCGTCGATCGGTAGCCTGCGTACCGCGTCGACCGAGTCGAAGTCGCCGAGCGAGCGCGCGGTGTAGCGCATGCCGTCCTGTGACACCTCACCGAGCACCTGATTGCCGGCGGCGGCTTGCAGACGACCGATCAGGTTGCCGACGTCGACGCGATAGGCCTTGATCTTGTCGATCTCGAGATCGATGAAGATCTCACGGGGCTCGACACCGTCGAGGTCGACACGTGCCACGCCGGGTAATCGACGCAGTCGGTTGACGATCCTAGATTCGATGAGCGGATAGCTCTCCGATAGATCGACCCCGGTGGCGCCGATTCTCGCCTCGACCACCGGGATGTCGGTGGTGTTGAAGGAGAAGATCAGGATCTCGCCGGTACCCTCGGGTAAATCGGGCGCGATTTGATCGAGCTTCTCCGACACCTGCATCCGGACGACGTCGAGATCCTCACCCCAATTGAACTCCAGGCGCAGCTGCGCTTCGTCGGCGGTCGACGTGGCGCGCATCTTCTTCACCCCGGAGAGGGTGGCGAGCACTTCCTCGACCGGCTTGGTGATTTCACGCTCGATTTGCGCCGGGTTGGCGTTCGGATAAGGGATCTGGACGAAGATGAAGGGCACGTCCACCGCCGGCAGGAAGGCGAGCGGCAGACGGCTGAGCGCGATACTGCCGAAGAGCAGCACCGAGGCCAACGCCATGGCGATGGTGATCGGGCGACGTACGGCTAGCGTGGGCAGACTCATCGCGGACTCCTTCAGCTGGCGGCGCTGGCCGCCGAAGCACCGTTCGGAATGGGTTCGTCGCCGACTTCGTCGGATGCCGGCAGCTTGACCGTGTCGCGATCGATCAACGAGTAGACGATCGGGATCACCACCAGGGTGAGCAGCGTCGCCACCGCCAGACCACCGATCACGGTGATCGCCAGCGGTGCGCGGAGCTCGGCGCCTTCACCGAAGCCCAGCGCCATCGGCAACAGACCGAAGATGGTGGTCGCCGAGGTCATCAGAATCGGCCGGAGACGGCTCTTGCCGCCTTCGATCAAGGCGGTGGTCATGTCCATGCCCTGGTCGCGACGGTTTTTGTTGACCGCGTCGATCAGCACGATGGCGTTGTTGACCACGATGCCGGCGTGCATGTCCGCGCCGATCAGGGCGACGACGTTGACCGTGGTGCCGGTGAGCGCCAGCGCGCCGATCACACCCACCGCGCCCAAGGGCAAGGTGAAGATGATCACGAATGGATGGCGGAACGACTCGAATTGCGAGGCCATCACCAGGTACACCAGGAAGATCGCCAGACCCATCGCCATCAGCAACATGCGCAGCGAGCGCATCATCTCTTCTTGCTGTCCACCGAGCTCGGGGACGACACCGAGGGGCAAAGCGGTTTCGGCGAGCCGGGTCTGGATGTCGGTGGCGACCGCACCCATGTCGCGATCCACCACGTCGGCTTGCACCACCGCGACGCGCTGTTGGCCGATACGACGAATCTCGCTCGGTCCACGGGTCACCTGGACGTCGGCCACCGTCTCAAGACGGATCGGCACGTTCTCACCTGGTCCGGCGGCGACCTCACGCGACACCAAGATGCCGCTTTCGGTGCGCTCCTGGATGCTGCGGGTGCCACCCACCGAGCGATGACCGATGATCAGGTTGCCGATGTCTTCGACCGACGCCGAGCCCGGGGTGAGCGAGCGGACGACGATGTCGATCTCACGATCACCCTCGGTGAAGCGGGTGGCGACATCGCCCTGGACCTTGCCACGGACGACGTCGGTGACTTGACCGAGGTCGAGACCGAGACGGGCCAGCTGGGCGCGATCGAAGCGCACTTCCAGCTCGGGATTGCCGAGCTCGGCGGTGCTTTCGACGTCGACCAGACCGGGAATGTCTTCGATCGTCTCGGCCACCGCGTCGGCGGCGTCGGCGATCTCGATCAGGTCGTCACCATAGAGCTCGACCTCGACCGGGGTCCGCACCGTGAACACCGCCGGGCGTTCGAGGCTGATCCGCATATCGCGCTCTTTGGCCAGCGCTTTACGCAAATCGGCGGTGACCGCGGCTTCGTCGTCGGGTGTCGTGCCGTCGGCCATCTGCACCTGCACGCGGCCGACGTTTTCACCCTCGGCTCCGGTGGCGGTCAAGGTGAGACCGGCGCCACCGGCGATCGACGACACGGCGGCGATGCGCTCGTCGTCGGCGACTTCGGCGGCGGCGTTCGCCAAGACGCGATCGGTGATCTCGAGCGGGGTACCGGCGGGTAGCTCGACTTTGAACGCGAACGAGCCCTGGCTGAGCGGTGGAATCAGATCGAGACCGAGCGACGGCACAATGCTCGCCGTGCCGATCAACATGATGATCGACGTCGCCACCACCAAGATCCGGTTACGCAACGACCACCGCAGCATGCGCGGGTAGAGGTTCTGAATCACGCCGAGACCCGAGTCGAAGATCGCACCGAGCGGCTTGGTGACGCGCACCGCCACCCACCACAAAGCCTCGAAGAGCCGGCGCACCAGACCGATGAGCAAGGCGGGAAGCGCGGTGACCAGCGCCCACCACGCCTTGGCGGCCTTGCCTTCGGGCGCCGTCGGGCGTTCGGCCATGCGTTCGCTGGCCGCCAACAGCACGCCAGCGAGCATCGGGATCAGCGTCAAGGCGACGGCGAGCGAAGCGATCAGCGAGAAGGAGACGGTGATCGCCTGATCGCGGAAGAGCTGCGCCGCGACGCCTTCGAGAAAGACCACCGGCAGGAAGACCGCCACCGTGGTCAGCGTCGAGGCGGCGACCGCGGTGCCGACTTCGGAGGCGCCCTTGCGCGCCGCGTTCATCGCCGACTCGCCGTTTTCACGATGCTTGTAGATCGCTTCGAGGACGACGATGGCGTTGTCGACCAGCATACCGACACCGAGCGCCAGACCACCCAACGACATGATGTTGAGGGTCGTGCCGGTGCGGAACATCAAGAAGAAGGTGGCGACGATCGACAAGGGGATCGACACCGCGATGATCAGCGTGCTGCGCGCGTCCTTGAGGAAGAGCAGCAGCACGACGATCGCGATCAGGCCACCGATCAAGGCGTTCGACAGCACCTCTTCGATCGAGCTCTGGATGAAGGTCGACTGATTCGAGCCGATGGCGATGCTCACCGATTCGGGAAGCTCGCTTTCGATGCTCGCCAGCCGTTCGTCGATGGCGCGGGCGACGGCGACGGTGTTGGCGTCACCTTCTTTGTAGAGCGCCAGCTCGACCGCTTCGTCGGAGCCAAAGCGGGTGATCACCTCGCGTTGTTTGTGGCCACGGACGACCGTGGCGACATCGGCGAGCGTGACCTGACGACCGCCTTCGGAGAAGAGCACGGTCTCGCGCAGATCGTCGAGATCCTCGAACTCGTTGCGCGAGCGCACCAGGTAGCGGGCCTCTTGCTCGTAGAGGCTACCGCCGGCCTGATTGACGTTCTCGCGCGCCAGGCGGTCGCGTACCGCGTCGAGGGACAGGCCGACCAGGGCCAGCTTGCCCTGATCGATCTCGACTTGGATTTCTTCCTCGAAACCACCGCCGACCTTGACGGCGGCAAGCCCAGCGGTCGATTCGAGGTCCTTCTTGATCACCTCTTCGGCGACGTAACGCAGCTGGTAGAGATCCTGGCCGCCGGTCACGTAGAGCCGCATGATCGGATCATTCGCGGGATCGAAACGCAGCAGCACCGGCTTCGAAATGGTGCGTGGCAGGGTGATCAGATCGAGTTTTTGCCGGACGTCGAGGGCCGCGAAGTCCATGTCGCGATTCCAGCCGAACTCGAGCGTCACCTGCGACAAGCCTGGCTTCGACACCGAAGTGAGACGCTCGACGCCGGCGACCACACCGACCGCTTCTTCGATCGGACGGGTGACCAGCGACTCGACCTCGGCCGGCGCCGCGCCAGGAAAGCGAGTTTCGACGGTGACCGTCGGATAGGAGAGATCAGGGAGCAGATCGATCGGCAGACGGGAAAAGGCAACCAGACCGAAGAGTGATATCGCGAGCGCCGCCATGGCGATGGTGACGCGACGTTTGAGAGAAAAATCGACGATGTTCATGTCATCTTTTCCTTTGCCATCTTTGGCCGATCGTTACGCGCACCCCGAGCCCGCGCCGCGCCGTGGCTACGGCGCGACGGGGTGGGAGAGTCGCGATGGCGAAAGAGGAGGCTAGAGGTTAGCCCTCATGTCTCACCGCTTTGGCGTGTGGCGAGACATGCGGGCTAGGCGCGTCAGCGCGTGGCGAGGCGATCGGTCTCGTCGGTGTCGTCGGCCGAGTCGTCGTGAACGGCGATCTTGGCGCCGTCACGGAGACCGCCTTGGCCAGCGGTGATGATCTGGTCACCGGCGTCGATACCGGAGAGCGCTTCGACCATCTTGCCTTCTTCGATGCCGAGCTCGATGGCGCGCCGCTCGGCGGTGTCATCGTCGGCGACGAAGATGTAGGTGCGCTGGAGCTCGTGAACCACCGCCGCCTTGGGGATCAAGACGCTGTCGGCGCGCCGCTCACGGACCACGTCGACCCGAACGAAAGCGCCGGGGCGGACCTCGCGGGGCGGGTTGCTCACCTCGACCGTGACCTTGACCGTACCGGTCGCGGTGTCGACCACCGGCGAGATCATCTGGATCTTGCCCGTCACCTGGATCGAGTTGTCGGCGTCGAGGGTGAGACGAACCGAACGACCCGGGTTCAGCGCCAGAACGTCTTTCTCCGGCAGGTAGACACGGGCCACGAGGGGCTCGAAGTCGGCGATCACGAAGAGCTCGTCACCCGGGCGGACATGCTGACCCGGCTGGGCGGTGCGACCGGTGACCACACCGGTGAAGGGCGCGCGGATCCGAGTCTTCTCGAGATTGTGCTCGGCCTCGGCCATCTCTTGCTTGGCGATGCGCTGCTCGAGGTTGAGCTTGTCGTAGTCTTCCTGGGCGAGCAATTCTTGCTTGTAGAGCTTTTCGCCACGCGCCAGCTTCTGATCGGCGTCGGCCAGACGAACACGGGCTTTTTCGATCGCGATCTGACGGTCGGCGGCGTCGAGCTGAGCGATCACCTGGCCTTTGCGGATCCGGTCGCCTTCGTCGACGGCGAGCGAGGTCAAGCGACCTTCCCATTCGGCGATCACGCGTACTTCGTGCTCGGCGACTAGGTTGGCGGTGGCGCTGATGTACGCCGCGACCTCACCGCGCTCGGCGGTGGTCACCTGGACCGGAATCGGAGCTTTCTCCGGCTCGTCGCTCTCGGCCTCGTCGCCAGCTTCTTCTTCACTGGTCTCGTCGGTGTCGGCATCATCCGCCGCGTCGTCGGCTTGATTCTGAGTCTGGGCATTGTTGTCCGCGGGATCGGCGGTGGCCACACTGGTGACATAAAAGCCAATGACCAAAAGCGCGACCAAACCGGCGATCATAGCGAGGGGGCGCAGGCGCTTCGGGCGCTTGGCTTCTGTGGTGTCGGGGGTCTGGGTCATGGTGATCTCCTCGTAAAACCGCTACCGCGGTGAGCAATCGTTTCGTCGTAGTGTCCTACGGACGTCGCGCTGCTTTGTTACATCCATGAGACGATCGAAATGCCGAAAAGGTTCCGTGCGGATGCTCGCGCGCATGCTGCTAAGCTCGCCGAAGCGCCCCGAAGAAACGGAAAAGTGACCGAGTCACAAGGCTCTATGCGACGGTTACGTGATGTGCCGACGCGATCAGATCGTCCAGGGAGATCGACTATGTATGGAAGACGAAACAGGCAGGTCGTGGGTCGTCGTCGTGGTGGTGGCAAGGCTCGCTTTCTGATCGCGATCGTCATGGCGCTCGGCGCGGTGTTCGCCTACTACACCCAAACGACCGTCGTCGAGAATCCCATCACCGGTGAGAAGCAGCGGGTCAGTCTCGATCCCGAGCAAGAGATCGCGCTCGGGCTCAAGGCCGCGCCACAAATGGCGGCGCAACACGGTGGTCTGCATCCCGATCAGGCGGCACAGGCGATCGTCGATCGCGTGGGTAGCCGTATCGTCCAGCGTTCCGACGCTCGGGAGACCGGCTACCCCTTCGATTTCCACCTGCTCGCCGACCAACGAACGGTCAACGCCTTCGCTTTGCCGGGCGGACAGATCTTCATCACTGCCGCGTTGGCGGCGCGTTTCGAAACCGAAGCCGAGTTGGCCGGGGTGCTCGGACACGAGATCGGTCACGTCGTCGCGCGTCACTCGTCCGAGCGTCTGGCGCGTAGCCAGTTGATTCAGGGCCTGTCGAGCGCGGCGATCATCGCCGCCTCCGATCCCGAGACCGGCCAAGGTGGGCAGATGGCTGCCTTGATCGGCAACATGGTCAATATGAAATACGGTCGCGATCAGGAGCTCGAATCCGACCGCCTCGGCGTGCGTTTCATGGCCGACGCGGGTTATGACCCGCGAGCCATGATGACCGTGATGAAGATCCTCGGTTCGGCGAGCGCCGGTCAGCGTCAGCCCGAGTTCATGAGCACCCATCCGAATCCGGAGAATCGCATCGGTGAAATCGAGCGTGCGATTCGTGAGGTCTTTCCAAACGGGGTGCCCGCTGGCCTCGAGGGAGCACCAGACGGCGCTCGGTGAGTGGTAGCGAGACCTGTTATTGAGGATGCTTCGAGGGTGATGGCCCGCGGTTTCGAGGGCTGATTCCGCACGTGCCGAAGGTGACGAGGTCAACTCTGCTCCTCGTCGTGACGTATACATGTACAGCATGCATACAGTCTCGAAAGGAGCCGTCGTGGTTGCATCCTTGGTGCTCGTGTCTTCTTTGCTGGTGTTCGGTCTTCCGTCGGCTTCGACGATCGAGCTCGGTCCCTGTCCGGT
>JBCDBH010000262.1:0-8419 GCA_039184055.1 Acidobacteriota bacterium | reverse complement strand
GGAACACAAGGGGTTCTTCGAGCGTATTCCGGACGCCGATGGGACGATCATCTCGATTCAGAAGATGATCGCGGCGCCACTTCTCGATCGTAGCGGTGAGCAGATCGGTGTGATCGAGCTGAGTCGAGCAGCCTCGTCACCGGCCGCCGCGGGTGCTGATTTCACCGCTCGTGATGCGACCAATCTGGAAAAGAGCTGCAAGATCTTCGCGCCATATCTCGCCCACGTATGGGCCATGGAGTAGTGCGTCTCTGGTGAGATCGGGGCAGATCGAGTAAAATGAAAGTTCTTGTTGTACCTGTGCTCTCGAAATGATCGGGGCTAGGCTCTAGCCGGGCTCAGCCACGTTCGAATGACGGAGGCGAAGACGCCATGAAGATCCATACCCGCCGTGATCGTGACGACGACGTCACAGTCCTTTCTCTAGACGGCAAGCTCACTATCGGCGAGGGCGACATCCAGTTGCGCAGAACGGTGCGCGAGGTGCTCGACTCCGGAGGGCGCCGCATTCTGATCGATATGAAGCAAGTGACCGCCATGGATTCGGCTGGCCTCGGTGAGCTGGTCGGTTGCAAGGCCAACGCCGATGATCTCGGAGCGGTCATCAAGCTGATGAACGTCGAAGCTCGGGTCGAGAAGGTTCTCACCATGACTCGTCTCATCGGCGTGTTCGAGACCTTCGAGAACGAGGTCGACGCGATCGCCAGCTTCCGCTGAGCATCGCGCCGACCCGAGTCGGCGAATCGACCCGTCAGCGTGGCGCGTCGGGATCGTAGGCCAAGTTGGGTAGCAACCAACGTTCGGCTGAAGCGATCTCGATGCCCTGACGACGGGCGTACGCTTCCACCTGATCCCGCCCCAAGCGCCCGACCGCGAAGTAGCGTGTCTCGGGATGCGATAGATAGATTCCCGATACCGATGCGGTCGGCAGCGACGCGAAATGCTCGGTCAGCCGCATACCGGTCGTCTTTTCAGCGTCGAGAAGACGCCACAACACGCCTTTCATGCTGTGATCGGGACAGGCCGGATACCCGAACGCCGGCCGAATGCCTCGGTATCGTTCCGCGATCAAGTCGTCCTGACTCAGGTGCTCATCGACGCCGTAGCCCCATGCCTCACGCGCGCGTTGGTGGAGGAGCTCGGCGAACGCCTCGGCGAGCCGATCGGCCAAAGCCTTGGCCATGATGGCGTGATAGTCGTCGTGGGCGCGCTCGAATTCGTGAACCAGTTCATCGAGACCGAAGCCCGCGGCGACCGCGAAGCCACCGACATAGTCGGCGACGCCTTGGGGCGCGACGAAATCAGCGAGTGATCGATACGGCTTGTTGTCGTCTTCCTTCTTTTCCTGCTGACGTAACATGGCGAAACGCGCCGCGACCGTTTCGCGCTCTTCGTCTTCGAAGAGCACCAGATCGTCGTCGATTTGGTTGGCGGGCCAGAATCCCCATACGCCGCGCGCTTCGATCGGTCGCTCGTCGACCAGGCGTCGCAGAAGCTGCCGCGCCTCTTCGTAGAGCTCGCGGGCCGTGGAGCCGTACTGAGGATGGTCGAGGACTTGCGGGAAGCGACCTTTGAGACCCCAGGCGGTAAAGAAGAACGTCCAGTCGATATAGGGCACGAGCTCTTCGAGAGGCATGTTCTCGATCACTCGTTTCCCGGTGAAGGCGGGAGTAGGGGGTGTGAATTCGAGCTGGAGTCGGCGCTCGCGAGCCTCCTCGTACGAGAGAAGAGGTTTGGCGCGACGGGCGCCGTAGATCTCGCGCAGTCGTTCCTGGAGCTCTTCGTTCTCGGAGACGAAACGCGGCTTTTCGAGGGGGTCGAGTAGGTTCGAGACCACCTGCACCGCGCGTGAGGCGTCGAGGACGTGGACCACCGGCGCGTGTTCGTAATGAGGCGCGATCTTGATCGCCGTATGTTGACGACTGGTGGTGGCACCACCGATCAAGAGTGGTACATCGAGCTCGCGACGGTTCATCTCGCGAGCGACGTGTTCCATTTCGTCGAGAGAGGGCGTGATCAGACCGGAGAGGCCGATCACGTCGACCTTCTCTTCGATCGCACGATCGAGGATCGTCTCGGCCGCGACCATCACACCGAGATCGACGACCCGTACGTTGTTGCACGCCAGAACGACGCCGACGATGTTTTTGCCGATGTCGTGGACATCGCCCTTGACCGTGGCGAGGAGTACGGAGGTCTGCGAGGAATCACCGGTTTCGGCTTTTTCGTCTTCCATGAACGGGGTCAAATAGGCGACCGACCGCTTCATGACGCGTGCGCTCTTGACGACTTGGGGCAAGAACATTTTGCCAGCGCCGAAGAGGTCGCCGACGTGGCGCATACCGTTCATCAGCGGACCTTCGATGACATGAATCGGCCGGCCGAGTTTTTGACGTGCTTCCTCGGTATCGTCTTCGATGTAGTCGACGATACCTTTGACCAAGGCGTGGCGTAGCCGCTCTTCGACCGGGGCGTTCCGCCACGCGACATCTTCCTTTCGAGTCGTGGCGGTGCCGTCGATGGTTTGGGCAAGAGCGATGAGCCGCTCGGTCGCGTCGCCCCGGCGATTGAAGATGACGTCTTCGATGTGTTCGAGAAGGTCGGCGGGGATCTCCTCGTACACCGCGAGCTGACCGGCGTTGACGATGCCCATGTCCATACCGGCGTTGATCGCGTGGTAGAGGAAGGCCGCGTGCATGGCTTCGCGCACCGCATTGTTGCCACGGAACGAGAAGGACAGGTTCGAGACACCACCCGAGATCTTGGCCCCTGGACAGTGTTTCTTGATCGCTTGCGTGGCGTCGATGAAGGCGCGCGCGTAGTCGTCGTGCTCCTCGATACCCGTCCCGATGGCCAGGATATTGGGGTCGAAGATGATGTCGTGGGGATCGAATCCGACCGTCTCGGTGAGAATGCGGTAGGCGCGTCGACAGATCTCGACTTTGCGCTCGCTGGTGACCGCTTGTCCCTCTTCATCGAAAGCCATCACCACCACCGCCGCACCGTAACGTCTGATTCGCTCGGCGGCGTCGATGAAGGCGGCTTCGCCCTCTTTGAGGCTGATCGAGTTGGCGATGGCTTTGCCCTGCACGCATTTGAGACCGGCTTCGAGCACCTCGAGCTTCGAAGAGTCGATCATGATCGGAATCCGCGCGACGTCGGGCTCGGTCGCGACGATATTCAAGAATCGCGTCATCGCCGCTTCTGAGTCGAGCATGCCCTCATCCATGTTGACGTCGAGAATGTTGGCGCCACCTCGAACCTGGGTGAGCGCGACGTCGAGCGCGGTTTCGAAGTCGTCTTTCTTGATCAGCTTGGCAAAGCGTCGTGAGCCGGTGACGTTGGTGCGCTCGCCGATCATGGTGAAGTTGGCGTCGGGACGAAGCACCAAGGGCTCGAGACCGCTGAGCATGGTGTGCGCCGAGCTCGCGACAGGTTGGCGAGGCGTGCACCCTTCGAGTGTTTCGGCGATGGCGCGGATGTGGTCCGGAGTCGTGCCACAGCATCCACCAGCCATGTTGAGCCAGCCTTCATCGGCGAACGATCGAATGTGGCTGGCGGTCTCGTCGGGGGTCTCGTCGTAGCCGCCAAAGGCGTTGGGAAGACCAGCGTTCGGATAGCAGCTGACGAAGACCGGCGCGATGCCGGCGAGCTCGCTGAGAAACGGTCGCATTTCGGCGGCTCCGAGAGCACAGTTGAGTCCGATCGACAACGGCTTGGCATGCGCGACGGCGATCCATGCCGCGCTCGCCGTCTGCCCGGATAGCGTTCGTCCACTGCGATCGGTAATGGTCAAGGACAGCATGACCGGGAGGCGGCGGCCAATGCGTGCGAATACCTCCTCGACCGCAACGATCGCCGCCTTGAGGTTGAGCGTGTCGAACGTCGTTTCGGGAAGGAGAAGGTCGACGCCTCCCTCGACCAGAGCGAGGGCCTGGTCGTAGTAGGCCTGGCGAAGCTCGTCGAAGGTCAGGGTGCGTTTGGCTGGATCTTCGGGATCAGGCGACACGGACAACGTGCGTGTGGTCGGACCGATCGAGCCGGCGACGAAACGAGGCTTGTGGGGTTCTCGCTTGGTGAAATCGTCCGCGGCACGGCGTGCGATTCGCGCCGATTCGACGTTGATTTCACGGACCAGATCGATTTGGTCATAGTCCGCCATCGAGATGGCCTGGGCGCTGAAGGTGTTGGTCTCGATGATGTCGGCGCCCGCAGCGAGGAATTCACGATGAATGTCTTCGATGATCCGCGGCTGGGTGAGGGAAAGAAGATCGTTGTTTCCCTTGAGATCGACCGGGTGATCCGTGAAACGGTCACCGCGATAATCAGCTTCGTCGAGACCATAGCGTTGAATCATCGTACCCATCGCACCGTCGAGAATGAGGATGCGTTGGTCGAGCAGCTGGCGAAGGTGAGTGTGGATATCGGCCATCTCGTGGGCCTCCTACAAATCACTCATCCCGGCTGGGTAGCCGAGGTCGAGCAGCGATCAAGTCGTGGAAGGACGGGGTCTCGGGATCGGTGAGGTCGCGCGAACGCTTGCGTGCTAGGCGATGGTCGTCCGACAGCGCATTCGTTCGTGTCGGGTGCACAGGACGTGACGGCTGATGGCGTGTGTGGTTGGGGTGCCCTCGTGGCCATGGGTCGTGCGGTGGATCCCGACGGATCCGTTGGCAACGAAACTCATGGTGGATGCGGTGACGACGTTCTGCACGAAATCGATCCTACCTTGCGGGTCGGTCGCTGCCAACCCACAATCATCTGAACATCGCGCCGGTGGCGAATAGTTGTAAAGTCGACGGGTGACGATGTGCCCGGGGAAGGCGTCGTCGTGATCTCGACGGACCCCTTCGCCATGTCGGTTTTCGACACGGCACGTTACATCGGAAACCGTCGTGCGAGAAAGAGAATAAGGGGAAGCTATGAAGAAAGTAGCGGTTTTGGGTGGTGGCCGGGTGGGTGCCGCGATGGCACGAGACATGGTCGCGTCGGGTTTCGACGTTACGGTGCATGATGTGTCACGACACGCGCTGGCTCGACTCAGTGATGCCTGCGGCACCGTCGAGAGCGATTTGTCGGATCCGTCGATCGTTCGAGATATTGCCACGTCGACGGATTTGGTGATCGGCGCCGTTCCGAGCCGGTTGGGCTTCTCGGTTCTTCGCGCGGTCGTCTCGACGGGTACGCCAGTCGTCGATATCTCATTCTTCACCGAAGATCCTTTCGAGCTCGACACGCTCGCGCGCGAGCACGGATCGATCGCCATCGTCGACGCCGGGATCGCTCCGGGAATGAGCAATGTTCTTTTCGGGCGTTGTCGAGCCGAGCTCACCAAGCTCGACGTCTTTCGATGCTATGTCGGTGGCTTGCCAGTCGAGCGAACGTGGCCTTGGGAGTACAAGGCTCCATTTGCTCCGGCCGATGTGATCGAGGAGTACACGCGACCGACTCGCATGATTCGTAGCGGGAGCGTGGTGACGGTTCCTGCCTTGACCGAGCCCGAGCGGATCGAATTTGCATCGGTGGGAACGCTCGAAGCGTTCAACACCGACGGTTTACGCAGTCTGCTGCGGTTTACCGATGTTTCCGAAATGGTCGAGAAGACCTGTCGCTACCCGGGACATCGCGAATGGGTCGAAATTCTCCGTGAGACCGGGTTCTTTTCCGAGCAAGCCATCGAGCTCGATGGCCAGAGCGTGGTGCCTCGTCAGCTCACCGAGAAGTTGATTTTCTCGGCCTGGCAGCTCGAAGAGGAGGACGAAGACGTGCTGTGCTTCCGTGCCGTTGCCGAAGGCGAGACCGTCGGTGGCGATACGACTCGGATCACATTTGATCTCGTCGATCGCTACGACCGCGCGACCCGCACGACCGCGATGGCACGTTGCACCGGCTACGCCGCCACGAGCATGGCGCGTTTGATCGCCGCCGGACATTGGCGGAAGACCGGCATCATGGCGCCCGAGTCGGTGGGCGAGGAGTCGGCCTGTTACGAGTTTTTGATGGCGGATCTCGCGGCTCGCGGGATCGAGTTCGTACGCCAGGACGGTGACGAGTGATCTCATATCGGTGTTTGGCGGGTCGGTGCACGGAGCCAACGAGATGAGCATCGAGCTCGACGATCGATCCGTGGCAGTGCTCGAAGCCATCGTCGAACGCACGGCGCGAACGACTGGCGAAGAGTTTTTTCGCAAGCTGGTCGAGACGCTCGCAACGGCTTTGCCGGTGCGCTATTGCTTCGCCACCGAGTGCTTCGAACAACCGGTGACCAAATTGCGGACGCTGGCGTTTTGGGGTGACAATGCTTTTGCCGAGAATTTCGAATATCGGATCGCCGGGACGCCGTGTGAGCACGTCATCGCCAGAGGAACCGGGCGTGTGTACGGGAGTCAGATTCAAGAGTTGTTTCCCGATGACGATGACCTGGTCCAACTCAGCGCCGAGAGCTATGCGGCGGTACCGCTGAACGGTAGCACCGGCGGCGATCCGATCGGTCACCTCGTCGTGATGGATGATCGGCCGTTTGGTGATCGTCCTCCCGAGCTGGCGTTGCTCGAGCTCTTCGCGGGTCGCGCCGCCGCCGAGCTCGAGCGTCGCCGTTCCGAGATGGCGGTCGAGCAGAGTGAGGCACGCATGCGGCAGGTGATCGATCTGGTGCCGCATTTCATCTTCGCCAAAGACAGCGATGGCCGGTTCACGCTCGTCAATCAAGCGGTTGCCGATGCCTATGGAACGACGGTCGACGAGCTCACCGGTAAGACCGATGCGGATTTTGCGTCCTCCGCCGAGGAGGTGGAGCATTTTCGTCGTGACGATTTGGCGGTGATCGAGAGCGGTGAGATCAAGGTGATCCCCGAGGAGACGATCACCGATGCCTCGGGACGGGTGCGCTATCTCCAGACCGTCAAGATTCCCTTCACCTTTGCTCGATCGGATCTGCCATCGATTCTCGGTGTATCGACCGACATCACCGAGCGTCGACGCTCGATCGAGCGCTTGCGGGCCATCGTCGAAGGTACCGCTGGCGCGGTCGGTGAAGCGTTTCTGCGCTCCTTGACGCGTCACCTCGCACTAGCCTTGGAGGCCGACTACGCGATGGTGGCCGAGATCCACGGCGAAACCGTTCGGACTCGAGCGGTCTGGGCGGGCAACGACTTCGCCGATGCGCTCGAATACCCGTTGACGGGCTCACCGTGCCAGGAAGTCACGAAAACCAAGCAGGCACGCGCGTATCCACGAGATCTACAGGGTCTTTTCCCCGATGACGATTTGTTGAAGGAGCTCGGTGCCGAGAGCTACCACGGCGCGCCGCTTCTCGATACGAACGGTGAGCCGATTGGTCTCTTGGCCGTATTGCACACCGAGCCCTTGGACAAGGACGAGCACGATAGCTACCTCTTGTCGATTTTCGCCTCGCGCGCCGCAGCGGAGCTGGAGCGAGAACGAATCGAAGAGCATCGTCGACAGCTCGAGGCACAGGTTCAGCACGTGCAGAAGCTCGAGAGCCTCGGCGTGCTCGCGGGCGGAATCGCGCATGACTTCAACAATCTCTTGGCGGGGATTCTGGGCAACGTCGACTTGGCTCTCATGGTGCTCGATTCAGGCTCACGTGCCACGACCTTCTTACGCGAGATCGAACGAGCGGCGCAACGCTCGGCCGAGCTGTCGAATCAAATGCTCGCGTACTCGGGCAAAGGGCGATTCGTGGTGGGCCGTATCGATGTTAACAGTCTGGTGACCGAGATGACTGAGCTCCTGCGGAGCTCAGTGAGCAAGAAGGCGGAGTTGATCTTCGACCTGGCGACTTCTTTGCCCGAGCTCCAAGGAGATGCGACGCAAATTCGACAGGTGGTGATGAATCTCATTACCAATGCGTCGGACGCCTTGGGTGAGGGCTCGGGCTCGATTCGGATTTCCACCGGAACACGACAGGTCGATTCTCGTGTTCTCGCATCGGCGTATCTCGCTGATGCGTTGCCGAGCGGGGAGTACCTTTTTCTCGAGGTCGCCGATACCGGTTGCGGGATGACGAAAGAGACGCTCGATCGCATGTTCGACCCCTTCTTTTCCACCAAGAAGAGCGGTCGGGGCCTCGGACTGGCGGCGCTGCTGGGCATCATGCGAGCCCACGATGGGGCCGTGTCGGTCGAGAGCTCGGTCGGTCGCGGCTCGGTCTTCACGCTCTTTTTCCCGTTCGCGGAACCGGCCGCGGATACCGTCGACCCGGGATCTTCGGCGGCGGTCGAGGATTGGCGGGGAAGTGGTGTCGTTCTCCTCGCCGATGACGAGGTCTCGGTTCGCCAAGCCACGCGGGGGCTCCTCGAACGTGCTGGTTTTTCGGTTCTCGAAGCCGAGAACGGCCGACGAGCCGTGGAGGTATTTCACGAGCACGCGAAGCAGATTCGATTCGCCATTCTCGACG
>JBCDBH010000261.1:0-8421 GCA_039184055.1 Acidobacteriota bacterium | reverse complement strand
CGAAATCGAAATCCTGGTCGACGACGGCACCCGGCAAAGCGTGCTCAAAGAGCGTCACGAGCCCAAACGTCCGTGGTGGCTGGTGCCCGACGACATCGAAGTCGACCTCGGCCCGTGGGCGGGTCGACGCGTCGAGCTGATCCTGGCGCTCCACACCGACGCCACCCCCGAATGCCAGGCGGTACGCTGGTCGAGCCCCCGGATCGTCGAACGACGCCGTCCCAAAAGCCGCAAACGCGCCGCCGTCGAGCAGCCCAACATCCTCTTGCTCACCCCCGATACCCTGCGCGCCGACGCGCTCGGTGCCTGGGGTCGTCGTCCGAGCGTCACCCCGGCCCTCGACGCCCTCGCCGAGAACAGCGACGTCTATCTCGAGACCTACGCCACCAGCAACAACACCAATCCGAGCTTCATCTCCTTGATGACCGGATTGCACGCCAAAAACCACCTGATCTACGACCTGCGGACGCCGCTGCCGACCAGCCACACCACCCTGGCCGAGCTGCTCCGCGATGGCGGCTACAGCACCCGCGCGGTGATCAGCGCCACCCACCTCGGTCACGCCGCCGGGCTCGAACAGGGCTTCGACGTCATGACCGTGCCGCTCGGCCAGTACTACGCCGAAACCGTGGTCGACATCGCGCTCGGCTGGCTCGACTCACCCCGCCAGCTGCCGACGCCCTTCTTCCTGTGGCTCCACTTCTTCGATCCCCACGTGCCCCACGCCGCGCCCGAGCCCTACATGCTCGGCTATCGCCCGGTGACCCAAACCGGAATGGCACGCCGCTCACCGTGGACGCCGTTTCGCGAAATCGGTCGGCGCGCCTTCGACCCACGCTCGCCCCGTAAGCTCCAGGGTCATGCCGACTTCTATCCCGGTGAAGTCGCCTACCTCGACCGCCAGATCGACCGTCTGCTCGGCTACCTCGCCTCCACCGGACTCGATCGCGACACCATCATCATCGTCGTCGCCGACCATGGCGAGACCCTCGGTGAACGCGGCTCCTACTTCGACCACGTCGGACTGCACGACAACAACGTGCACGTGCCGCTGATCGTCCACATGCCGAGGCAAGGGCACAGCAACCGAATCCACAAATTGATCCACCACTTCGACCTCTTCCCGGCCATCCTGCAATGGGCTGGCGTACCCGTTCCCGAAAAAATCGACGCTCGCAACATGCTCGACCTCGGCTCACGTGGCCGGCGCGCCGTCTTCTCCAGCCACGCCAACAACAGCGGTTGGATGGTGCGCACCCACAAGCTCAAATATTGGGTCAACCAAAGCGAAAAAACCGTGCCCCTCGGCCCCTATCTGTACGACCTCACCCTCGACCCCGACGAGCTCTTCAACCTCGCCGGCAAGGGTGATCCCAGAGAAGCCGAGATGGCCGATCTCCTGACCCGCTGGCGTCGAGACGTCAAGAACTTCGAAGAACCCACCGCGATCGAGGTCGACCCCGAAACACGCGAGAGGCTACGGGCGCTGGGCTACGCGCAATAACTCAACGCGAACGCAACCAATCGTTGAAGTCGCGCTGCACGTCTTCAGGCTCG
The DNA here is from genome assembly GCA_039184055.1 of Acidobacteriota bacterium. Classification (GTDB taxonomy): domain Bacteria; phylum Acidobacteriota; class Thermoanaerobaculia; order Multivoradales; family J023; genus JBCDBH01. The sequence goes on along the minus strand of JBCDBH010000261.1, from coordinate 6,864 downwards.
GCGGCGAGCGTCGACCACAGACGATCGGCGTCGGGTGTCTCGCCTCGGGAGACTCTCGACAAATACTGCCGGAAGCCATCGGCATAAGGACTGTCGAGCAGAAAGCGCACGAAGCCACCGGCTTGGGCGTAGTGGATCTGGCGATCCGAGCTTTCGACAAAGCTCTCCCAATCGAACCGCACCAGCTCGTCGAGCGGCACCAATCGACCGCTACGCAAACGCGCGCGCAGCTGATGCACGGCGCTTTGGCCACCGGCGTAGGTGACCCGGCCACCACCGTGTACCGCGACCCCACCGAATGCGGTCGGATCGAGAGTGCCATCGTCGTTGATCTTCGAGGTGCCGATGGCTTCGGCCATGCCTTCGTCGAGCCACGGCGGCAGGGCCGGGCCGACGGCGCGCCGGTTGATCAGATGCACCATTTCGTGCGCCAAAGTCGCGGCGACGAGCGAGCGAGCGTGACCGCCACGCCACAAGGCCAACATCCCGGCGGTGGCGTGACCGGCGGCCGGTAGACCTCGAATCCGCTCGGTTTCGTTTTGAAAGGCGCGGTAGTCCTTGTTGTATGCGAAAAGCACCACCGCCGCGCGTGGCTGATCGATCGGCTGTAGACCAAAACGACGTTTGTAGACCGTCTCGACCTGGGACGCCACCCGATCGAGATAGGCGAGCAACTCAGGATCGTCGACGTCGGTCAAGAGTCGATGCGGCCCGACCCGACCCTCCTCGAGGTCACCGATATGCCGACGTGCCGACGCCAGCTGCTCCTCGCTCGGTGGCTCACCCGGAATCGGCAACACCAAGGCGGGCGCGCTGCCATAGAGCGGCTGACCTTCGGCCGGTAAATCGGGGAGATAGGCCCAGCCCTCGACTCCCTTGCGTCGCCTGAGTCGAAACCACGGCCCGTCGCGTTCGAGCACCGGCAGATTGACGATCACCTGGAGCGTCATCACCACGTCGGCGGTCTCGATCGGTTCGGTGCGCAAGACCATGCCCGGCTCCACCCACACCGTCTCCCGCGCGCCGATCGGCCCGTCGGGCTCCTGATAGATCACCTGCACCGAGGGTGAACCGTCGGCGTTGCGTACCGGCTCACCATCGATCAGCCGCGCCAGACGACGCCCGACGCCGCGTTCCTGAGCCACGGCGGTCTCCGACGGCGGTCGATAGCTATCGCGAAACGCTTCGGCGAGCGGTCCGACGAGCGGCCACTCGACCGCGCGATCGACGATCTCGGCGTTGGGGTTGTTGCTCAACCACGCGAAGCCGATCAGGGCGCCGAACACCAACACGATGGCGAGCATGCGGATGAAAGCGAATAGACGACGCATCACGACCTCGTCTGTACCTTGATCCACTCGAGCAGCGCCGGTTCGATGTCATCCACCGAGGCGTCGAGTCGACGTTCGAGGTGGGTGATCGAAGCCGGTGTGCCCCCGGCGGTGGCGTCGAGAAATTTCAAAAAGCCCTTGCGATAGCGACCGTCTTCACCGTCGAGCAAGAAGCGCACGAAATACCCGGCCAGAGCGTAGCTCTGGAGCGCCTCGAGCGGCGAGACGAATACCGCTTGATCGAGTGACAGCAGGCGACGCAGCGGTGGCAGGCCACCGGTTTGCGCCAGGAGCTGACCGGCGAACGAGGTGCCGTCGCGACGCGCCCACTGGTCGGGAACGATCGTGCCGTCGTCCCGCAACGCCGACGTGGCGAGCGTCTCGGCCAACCCCTCCTCGAGCCAGCTCGGCAAGCCCGGACCGATCGCCCGCCGATTGATCATGTGCGTCATCTCGTGAATCACCGTGCCCGCCATCGAATCCCGCGAGCCACTGCGATAAAACGCCAACATCCCGGTCATCGCGACGCCCGCTGAATGGACGATCTGGCCTCTGGCACCCGTCTCGGTAAGAAACGCCTGATAGTCCTCGCGGCTGCTGAACAACACCGCGTGGGCGCGTGGCAAACCACGAGGTTTGCGATCGAAGCGCTCGCGATACAACGCCTCCACCTGACCCGCCACCGTGTCGAGATACGCGATCAGCTCGGCATCCTCGACGTCGGTGCTCAGCTTGTGCGGCCCGAGCTCGGCGCGAATCCGGTCCTCACCGATCGTCTCGTGCGCCCACACCAAGAACGCCGACGGCGCCGATCGTGGCGAGATCGGCCCGGTGCGTCGCGGCTCGAAACGCTTCACCTCGTCCCACGACTTGGGCACCACCTTCATCCAGCCACGCACCCCGTCGACATTGACCAAATGCCAATCGTCACGGCTTTCGAGCGCCTGCATGATGGTGAACGCTCCCTGCCGCCTCTTCACCTCGCGCAACAGCTCCGAGCTCTCATCCGGCTCCGCGTACAGCCGCGTGCCGTGCTCGATCCGCACCATCTCGCCGTTTTGGGTCGGTACAACCGTCCGTTTCGGCGCCGGCTGGCTCTCGCTTTGAAACTGCTTGATGGGCTCGACACTGCCGTTGCCCATGCGTCTGAGCTCACCGATCGTGTACACCCTGTCGGGATCCAGCTCCGGGCGGGATGGCGGCGAGGTTGTCGGCTGAGACGGAGCCGACTCGGGCTCGGCCGGACTAAGCTCGGCCGGCGCGACCCGAGAAGATGCGACTGGTGGTGGTGCCGTGGCCTGGGGCGGGATCGATCGCGAACGCTGCGCCGCCCCACTCCCAGCCTGCAGCGCGGCCAAATCCAAAGGCTCGTCCGGCATCTCAGTCGTGGCGCCGTCGATCCACGCCTGCCGCTGCCGCTCGTACGCCTCTTCCGCCGTCGGCTGACGAAAGCGCTCGCGGAACATCTCCGCCAGCGGTCCTACCACCGGCCAATACACCGCCTCGTCGACGATCTCGGCATCGGGATGGTTGGTCAGCCAGGCAAACCCGCCCAAGCCACCGAGCAGGAGCAAACCGAGCAGGAGAAAGACGAGATCCTTGATGCGCCGCAACATGGATCTATTCTGCCATCACGACGCCGCGCGGGGGATGAATCCGAAACACGGCGCCGTGATGTGGAGTCGTGAAGCGTGGAACCTACGCTTCGTTGGCGTCAGCCTCGAAGGGCTTCCACTTCGACTCGTCGGGCGGTGCACCGAGGAGGCTGACCACCACCAGGGTGAGCACGCTCAGAGTGAACGCCGGGTAGATGATGTAGTCGTAGGCGTTGTCTTGGGTGATCTGGAGGATGCCGAGGTCGATCGTGCCACCGTTGTTGACCCAGATCGCGAAGATGATGGTCGACAGGATGCCGACCGCCGCCGACGCCATGCCGCCGGTGGGCGTGGCGCGTTTCCACAAGAAGGCGGCGAGCAGGATGGGGGTGACCGCCGCGCCGATCATGGTGTAGGCGTAGAGCGACATCGACAGGATGTCTTGGAATTGGGTGGTGAGCAGAAGCGCGACACCGGCGAGCACGACGATCATGATCCGTTGGAACAAGATCACGCCCTGCTCGGAAGCGTTCGGGTTGATGAAACGCTGGTAGATGTCACGCGCCAGGTTGGTCGACGGCACCATCAGGAAGGTGTTGGCGGTCGAGAAGATGATCGCCGCCGCGCCGATCAAGAGCACCATGCCGACGAAGGTCGGCAGATGGCTACTGGCGCCGATGGTGAGAATGATGGTCTCACTGGCGGCGCGATCGATACCGCCACCGTCGGCTTGGAAGGCCGGGTCGCCCCAGGTGATGCCGGCGCCGAAGATCGCCACCGCGTTGAGCACCACCTCGACCACGATGACACCGATGATCATGCCGATCACCGCGCGCCGCGCGGTGGCGCCGTCCTTGGCCGACATGAACTTCTGATACATGCCGCTCTCACCGAGCAGGAGCAAGAAGGTCGGCAAGAAGAGCCCGATCGCCGACGCCGCGCCAAAGGTTCCGAAGAGCGAGAAGTGGGTTTCGGGCAAGGTGGTGGTGACCGTCTCCCAGCCACCCGCCGACTTGAGCGCGAACGGCACCGCGAGCAGCACGCCACCGGTGATCAAAATGCCGTTGAAGATGTCGAGAGCGACGATCGAGGCCATACCGGCGACGATGGTGTAGAGAATCACCAGCCCGGCGACGATGAACTGTCCTGTTTCAGGCGACACCTGGCCGTCCGTCAAGATGGACACCAAACGTCCCCCACCGATGAATTGGTAGCCGGCGATGGTCAGGTAGGCGATGACGATGGCCACCGTCCCGAGCACACGCGCCTGGGCGTTGTACCGCGTCTCGAGAATGTCGGGCACGGTGAATTGCGCGATCTTGCGCACCCGTGGCGCCAGCCAAAAAACGATCGCCAAACCGACCCATGCTCCGGCGCTCATCCACAACGCCGAAAAACCGTTGCGATAGGCGCGTCCAGCGCCGCCGAACAAACTACCCGAGCCGATCCAGGTACACACCAGCGTACCGACCAAAACGATGGCGGTGACGCCACGACCGGCGACCATGAAATCTTCCTGCGTCTTGACGCCACGCGCCTTGCTCATGCTGACGGCGACCAAAAACGCGAGGTAGATCACGATCGCCCACAAATAGACACCCACGGCAACCTCCTTGCATAGGAAATGGTCGTGGTAGGTTACCAGAGCGCTCGACCCCTTCGATCATTCGGTCCCTCTGTACGGCGGTGGGCGTTGTGATTTTGTTTTTCCCATCGACGATGGAGGCCCGAAGATGAGTCAGTCCGGTCAGCCCGGCGCAGTTGCCGAGCCCTATATCCCCGCGCACAAAACCACCACCGAGATCACCGCTCGCGCCCTGATCTTGGGTGCGATCCTCGCCGTGGTGATGGGCGCCGCGAATACCTATCTCGGTCTCTACGCGGGTATGACCGTGTCGGCGTCGATTCCGGCGGCGGTCATTTCGATGGCGATCCTGCGCGGCCTGCTGCGTCAAGGATCGATTCTCGAAAACAACATCGTCCAGACCATGGCCTCGACCGGTGAGAGCCTGGCCGCCGGCGTCATCTTCACCGTGCCCGCGCTGGTCATGGTGGGCGCCTGGCAAGAGTTCCACTTCTGGCCCACCACCATGATCACCATGCTCGGTGGCATTCTCGGCATCGTCTTCATGGTGCCGATGCGTCGCGCCTTGATCGTCGATCGCCCCGATCTGACCTATCCCGAGGGCGTCGCCTGTGCCGAGGTGCTGGTGGTCGGTGAGGAAAAAGGCGCCGGGGTCAAAGCGATCGTGCAAGGCGTCGTGATCGGCGGCATCTTCAAGATCCTCGTCGGTGGTATTCAGCTGGTCACCGGAACGGTCGAAACGGCGGTGGCGAAAGGCAAGACCGTGCTTTACGGCGGCTCGGACATGAGCGTCGCGCTGCTCGCCGTGGGCTATATCGTCAACCTCCAGATCGCGTCGCTCGTCATGCTCGGCGGCGCCATCGGTTGGCTGGTGGCGATCCCGATTCTCGGTGGCTTCGACCCCGCCGCCGGGCTTTCACCGCTCGACCACGCGTGGGATTTGTGGAGCTCCGACGTCCGCTATATCGGTGTCGGCACCATGTTGATCGGTGGTCTGTGGTCGATCTTCCAGGTGCGACGCGGCATCGTCGCCGGTCTCGGCGCGCTCAAGGGCGCGCGTGGCAGCGGTGAAGGCGGCAAAGTGCTGCGCACCGAAGAGAACCTGCCCCTGACGGCGCTGCTCACCATCTTCTTGCTCACCACCTTCGCCACCTTCCTGTTCTACGACTACCTGGTCGACAACATGGGTGTCGCGGCGATCACCGCCGTGCTGATGGTGCTGACCTCGTTCCTCTTCGTCGCCGTCGCCACCTACATCGCCGGTTTGGTCGGCTCGTCGAATTCGCCGGTTTCCGGCATGACCATCTGTGCGTTGTTGATCTCGGCGGGTGTCCTGCTCGCCCTCGGTATCAGCGGCGACTCGGCCATCCTCGCCACCCTCGGGATCGCCGGTGTCGTGTGCTGCGCCACCTGCACCTCGGGTGACGTCGCCCAAGACCTCAAGACCGGTCTCCTGGTGGGCGCCACGCCACGCAAACAGCAGCTCACCGAGCTCATCGCCGCGGTCATCGCCGCCTTCTTCTTCGCCCCCATCCTCACCCTGCTCCACAAAGGCGTCGGTATCGGCACCGGCGAGCCCGGCAGCCTGCTAGCGCCGCAAGCCGCCCTCTTCGCCAGCCTCACCGACGGTTTCTTCGGCGATGGCGGTCTGCCCTGGAACATGATCGGGATCGGCTGCGCCATCGGTGTCGCGCTCATCGTCACCAACAAAATCCTCGAAGCCACCGGCTCGGGCTTTCGCACCCACGTCATGCCCGTCGCGGTCGGCATCTACCTACCGATGTCGCTCGCCGTACCGATCTTCATCGGTGGCCTGCTGCGCTTCCTGATCAGCCGTAAGCGCGAAGAAGTCTCCGAGGCGCGTGATCAAGGCATCCTCTTCGGATCCGGCCTGATCGCCGGTGAAGCCCTCATGGGCATCAGCCTGGCGGCGCTCGTCGCGCTCAACGTCGACCTGCCGATCGAAGTCCTCGGCGACCACATCTGGATCTCGTCCCTGCTCATCTTCGGTGGCATCGTCGCCTACTACTGGCGCGTCGCCAAACGCTGAGCGTGACGCCAGCTGACGAGCCGACTCCTGTCGGCTCGTCAGCCAACCTCCCGCCTCGTCCCCGCCTTCCCGCCGACAGTCGCCGACCCACCGACCTTCCAGCCTCGTTTCCCCAAACAGTCGCCGACCAGGTCGATTCGATCGCCGTTTCGCGCAGCCATTCGCCGACAAAGCCATATCCCAGCCCGTTCACCCAAAAAGCCGCTGACCAAGTCCCTTCGCGCGCCAGTTCACCCCGCCAGTCGTCGGCAAGCTCATATTTCAGCCAATTTCTACAGAAAATAGTTCTCAGATTATCCCATT
>JBCDBH010000260.1:0-8422 GCA_039184055.1 Acidobacteriota bacterium | reverse complement strand
GCCCACCGCCGGTTCACTCCCTCTGCTAATCACCGGCGGTAGCCAGCAAGATCCCGGGTAGATCATCCAGCCGTCACCATGCTGGGCGATCCACTCGGGATCCTGTTGACTGCCACCGGTGATGAGCAAAGGAAGCCGGCCACCGACGGGCTTGGGCAGCATGTCCATGCCACCTGAAGGATGTCCGTGAGGGCTCTCGAAGTCGGGAGCGTCGTCCCACATCCGCTGGATGTAGTCGATGCTCGAACGAAACCGCTCGCCCCGTTCGGCGAACGGCAAGCCGAGCGCTGGATACTCCTCGGGACGATCACCCGATGCCACGCCCAGGATGACTCGGCCCCCCGAAAGCACGTCAGCGCTCGTGGCGGCCTTGGCGACGTGCGCGGGGTGACGAAGCGGCAAAATGATGCTCGCCACGCCGAGCGCGATCCGTCGCGTTTGGGCGGCCAAAACACCCAGATAGACAAAGGGATCGAAGACCTGCCCCGCGTCGCCGAACGACGGCACGTTGAACGGCACGTCGCGTAGCCAGAGCGCGGCGAAGCCGAGCTCTTCGGCAAGCTGAGCCCGCTCGATGTGTCGATCCATCCGGGGAACCGGACTGCTGGCGTACGTCTCGATCGGGACGACCAAGCCGAGACTCAGACGATTCGGCCGGAAGACCGAGTCGTAGCCTCGGTTGAGTGATTGGAACTTCGGTTCGGTTGTGGTGTCGAGCATCATTGCGGAGAGACGACGACCGCTTCGAGCGCTGCCCAGAATCCCTGGGCTCGTCAGCTCAAGCCAGGTCGTCTTTGCCTTCGATGAGGAAGTGATGGCTATCCGATCCCTTTGTACGGGCTGCAAGATGAGGCTGGTACTCCGGATCGTTCATAAAGGCGAGCGCGGCATCTCGGGACGGCCATTCGAGAACGATGCGTAGCGCCGCATCGTCGCCTTCCCCTTCGAGTCGCTCGTGACTCGCGGTCCGCGCGAGATAGGTGCCCCCATGCTTGGCCACGAGCCGATTCGCCGTTTCGAGATAGGCCGGAATCCACTCGTCCGAGTGGGGTGTGACGGTCAGAACCGAGTAATGAGTCATGGATCGGTCTCCTAGCCGAGGTAGGTCATTTCGTGAAGCGTGAAGGTGGCCACCGCGCCATCCGTGGCCGCCATGTAGGCGGTGAGATGAGGCGCGTTCATGTGACGCTGCCAGAGCTCACGTGACTCCCAATTCTCGTAGAACATGAAATGAGCCGGATCTTCGTTGTCTCGATGCAGGTCGTACTGCAAACAGCCTTCTTCCGCGCGGGTGATCGGGACCAGTTTCTCGAGCTCGGCGTGAACCAGCTCGACCTTGTCGGGATGAGCGTGAATGTGGGCGACGATGGTCAGCTTTGTCATATCGAAACTCCGTAGATCGGATGTGTGTAGGGTCAGGAGATGCCGTCCAAGACGGTCTTGCCGATCGCGCCGCCGCTCTCCTGCCATGCGTGCGCCGCGCGGAGATTGGCGGCGTTGAGCACGCCAGCGTGTTTGTTGACCGTCGAGATCAACGTGCCTTCGTCGAGCAGATCGGCGACGCGATTCAAGAGACGGTGTTGGACTTCCAGGTCGGCGGTGTGAAACATCGGACGGGTGAACATGAACTCCCAGCTCACCGAGAGCGCTTTGCGTTTGAGCGGCAGGATGTCGAGCGTCTCGGGGTCGTCGATGAGCGCGATGTGGCCACGGGGCTCGATCAGCTCGACGATCGACTCGAAGTGGCTGTCGGTATGGGTGAGCGAAGCGACGTAGCGTGGCCTGATCCCGAGAGCCTCGATCTCGGCGTCGAGTGGATTGCGGTGGTTCACGACGTGATCGGCGCCCATCTTCTCCACCCAGGCTCGGGTATCGGGACGTGACGCCGTCGCGATCACCGTCAGGTCGGTGAGTTTCTTCGCGAGCTGAATGAGGATCGACCCGACGCCACCCGCGCCGCCGACGACGAGCAGCGCATCACCGCCACCACCGCCCTCGGTCAGCTGCAGACTGTCGAAGAGAAGCTCCCACGCGGTGATCGACGTGAGCGGCATGCCCGCGGCTTCGGTGAAACCAAGCGACGACGGCTTTCGTCCGACGATGCGCTCGTCGACGAGCTGAAACTCGGCGTTGGTACCCGGTCGCGTGAGGTCGCCGGCATAGAAGACCTCGTCACCGGGTCGGAAACGGGTCGTGTCGGCACCCACTTCTCTCACCACGCCAGCGGCGTCGAAACCGAGGATACGCGGCGCGCCATCAGGCTGAACGTTGGCACGCAGCTTGACGTCGACCGGATTCACCGAGATGCCACGCACCTCGACCAGAAGATCGCCCGGCCCCGGCTCGGGTACCTCGGTCTCGAAATCGATCAGTGCCTCCGCCGCCGAAATCGGACCGGCTTGTGTATATCCAACTGCTTTCATCGTCGATCTCCCGTTTATACGTCCCGTCCACCTTCATCGTGTCGAGATGCAGACTACGACCGCTCTACGTTCTCGACAAGTACCCACATTTTTGTAAGTATTGGCGCGATTTCTCGTGAGGAGCAAAGCCCATGGCACGAAAGTACTGTTGGAAAACAGGTTGCGACGTCGAGGCCACCCTGAGCGTCATCGGTGGCCGATGGAAACCCATCCTCGTCTGTCACCTACTCGACGGACGCAAACGCTTTGGCGAGCTCCGACGTCTCACCCCCAACGCGACCGAGCGCATGATCACCCTCCAGCTCCGCGAGCTCGAAGCCGACGGCGTCATCGCACGCCACGTCTTCGCCGAGGTGCCACCACGGGTCGAATACGAGATCACCGAATTCGGTAGGAGCCTCGAAGAAATCCTGCACCTCATGCGGAACTGGGGCAGCGCCTTCAAGGCACAAAAGTTCGCCGAGGAAGCGGAGACCGCGCAAACGGCCTGAGCGGGCACATTCCCAAATCGTAAAACCCGAGTGAGGGGATCGGAACCGGTGGCGCGTTCCTCTGTGGCAGACAGCATGTCGACCACGGAGGAACACCGATGTACCCGATCCGAAGCACGTCCCTCGCGACCCTTGTACTGGTTGCGCTTCTTCTTGTCCCCGCCGCGATCCGGGCCGCTGAACAGCCCGAGACGTCCCGTATCCAGCTGACGACTCACGTCGGCACTATCGAAATCGAGCTCAACCCCGCCGCCGCGCCCGATGCGGTCGAGCGGTTGCTCACGCTTGCCCGCAACGCACCCGCCACGAGCTTCGCGCTCGAGGACGCCAAGCCCTACAGCCTGGTCGCCAGCTCGCCGATCGAAGCGCTCGAAGGCACGGCGATCGAAATCGATGCAACGCGTCTCGGTCTCGATCGTGACCGGATCGCCAATCTCGGCGAGGCGATGGACGTCGTGCAATTCGAGGTCATGCCGATCCATCAGCGCGACAAGCAACGGCCACCGACCCCGACCTTTGGTGAGTGGATCGCCACCTGGCGCGACGGTCGCGACCCGTCGTTTCTGGTCGGAGTCAGCCGCCAGGAGCTCTACGAGGGTTTCGGCTACGTCTACCGCACAGGCCTCGACTCGCAGCCCGTGCACCGAGGCGCGGTGCTGCTGCGTCCGGCAACTCCCGAAACCGCGTCGCCACGGCTGATCTTCTCGGTCGCCGACCGACCGACAAAAACCGGCCGCTGGATGGTGATCGGTCACGTGACTCGCGGCCTCGAGCTCCTCGACCGACTGTCGATCGCACCGCTCGACGATGCCTCAGCCAAATCCGGCCGCATGGCCGACCCTGTCGTCATCGAATCGATCGAGATCGCTCGATGACACGGAACACCTCGACCCGACGCGGTCGCGGCACATCCTGGATACGTCAACCCACAAGGAAAGAAACGATGAAACAACTGCTGCTCATTCTCCTGATCCTGATCCAACCCTTCGGTGCGGTGCTCGCCCAATCCTCGCTACCGCCACCGCCGGCGGACCAGGATCCGCCCGTCGATCCCTTGATCTGGCGAGAAACACGCCCCACGAGCCCACCGGTCACCTGGCTGCCCCACTCCGGAGCACCGATCGGTCAACCGGCGCCGCCCGCGCGTACGACGACGGTGATCACGCTGCCCGAGTCGGTACCTCACAGCGGACCAGCGACCTCACCACCGCAAGAAGGCTGGGGTTGGGACCCGGCGCAGTCGCCCCGGATCAACCTACCCAACCACAGTGGTGAGCAACCGTCGGTGCCCAGCATCGAGTCGACGACCGCCGCGGTCGCCTCACGAGCGCTCGTCCCAGGCGCGCACATCCGTGAGTTCGACGGCGAGAGCTTCACGGGGAGCTTCCCTCCCGACACGGTGCTCGCGGTCGGCTCGCAACACGTCGTCCAGGCGGTGAACCTCGGCGTCACCATCTACAACAAGCTGGGCACAGAAGTGCAGGGCTACCGAACCTTCAACGACTTCTTCTCACAGCCCTCGTCGATGTTCTTGTTCGATCCCAAGATCGTCTGGAGCCCGTTTCACAACAAATACGTGATGCTGGTGCTCGGTCGCGACACCAACAGCCAGATCAGTCGCTTCTACCTCGCCGTTTCGAAAACGAGCAACGCCCTCGGTGATTGGTGGTGGTGGTGGTTCGATGCCGAGTCGCTCGGTGATGACGACGCCTGGTTCGACTTCGCGTCGGTGGGCAGTGATCCCTTTGGCGTCTACGTCACCGGCAACATGAACTTCTGGGCCGGCGGCAACAAACGCACCAAGCTGTGGGCCATCTCGCCACAGGTGTTCAACGGTGGTCCGGCCAACAACTGGGTGTGGCAGGATCTCCAATGGCCATCGGGCGCGCTCGCCTTCAGCCCGGAAGTCGCCCACGCGCACACCTCGGCCTTCGACCGCTCGAGCTATCTGGTGAACATCGCTTCGGGCTCGGGTGACCAGGCCTTGCTCTGGCGAATCGTCGGTGACCGACACTCCGGTGCCGGTCTCTCCCTGTCGCGCTTCGTGGTCGACATCGACGACTACGACGCTCAAGGCCAATCGGTGCAACAACCCGGTGGCGCGACCCCGCTCCACGGTGGCTGGGCGGCGGTCGGCAACAATGCGCTCTACTCCAACCGCAACGTCATCTTCTCGCTCGCCACCGACTTCAACGACGATGGTCGCAGCGGCGCTCTGCTCACCTACCGACTCAGCGTCGACGCACTCAACGTCGTGTGGTCCGACCTGCTGTGGCCGGGTCAGGACCGTTACTACATGTACCCGGCGGTGGCCTTGCGTGGTCCGTGGCCGGACGGTCACCTCGCCGTGTACTACACCTATACCGGCACGCCCGACGGCATCTTCGCCTCGGCCGGCTTCAAGCTCTACGACAACCAGCCGGTGAACGACGCGGGCCCGAACCAGCTCTATCAACAGGGGCTCGAAGAAAACGTGCGACTCGACGGGCAAAACCGCAACCGTTGGGGTGATTACAGCGGCGCCAGCTACGACTGGCAATGCGGCCATCTGTGGGGCGTCGCCGAATACGCCGGCATCGACGACCGGTGGCGCACCCGGATCAAGGCGATCAGTGGCAACGGTGAAGATCCCTGTCCGAAAGCCGGGATCACGTTCCCGGTCGGTCCCGAGACCTTCACCACCGGCTCCACCCAGCGAATCGAATGGGACATCGCCGGTCTACCCACCAACGCCCAGATCGTCGTCTTCTACGACGACGGCTACTCCGTCCAGCCGATCTCACCCTTCCTCTCGCCCGGCACCACCCACTACTCGTGGACCGTGCCGAGCGGAGCGACCACCGAAGGCCGGATCGCCATCGGTGCCTGGGACGGCCAGCAATACGTCGCCTCCGATTGGAGTGACTTTCCGTTCACCGTCGTCGACAAGCGTCGCTGAACCGCGACCCATCCTGATCGACCGAGGCGGGCTTCGGCCCGCCTTTTTCTTTTTCCCTGCGAAGTCCGCAATCCGCCTTTACGTGACATCGAGCTCTTACTCGTCCGAAGCATCCTCCGAACGACTCAAGTCGAGGAACCCGAGCGGCTGCAGCGTGCCACGCTGGCAATCGCTCGGCAGGGCGCCATCACCACGCATCGACACCTGGCAGATCTCCCATGGCCCGGCAACAACCTGAGGCACCACCAGCCGGCCCGCCGCCACGCCCCCGCCCTCTTGCTCACGTGCCCATCTCACAAGGGTCGCATGGGAGATTCCCACACCGGCGTGACGAATCGAGGTCGCCGCGTCGGCCCAACGGTCGTCGCTCTTGGTCGGCGGAAGAACCAACGTGCCACCGGTACGTGCGGGTACGAGCTCGAGCTCGTCTCCACGCACGAGCCGTGTCGTGCCGAGCGTGAGCGCGAAACCCGGAGCGTAGATCTCGTAGCCGACTTCGCCTTCCTCGCTGGGCCACGAGAATTCGAAACGGCCGTCGACCCCTGAACGAACCTGCGCCGCCGAACCACCGACCGAGCCAGCTGGCCTGATCAATACTCGCGCTCCAGGCACCGGCCCCCACGACGACACCACCCGACCCCGAACGGTGTGCTTCGCCTCCAAGACCAAGGTCACACCCGAGTGCTCACGATCTTCCTCCACGTCGACGTGCTCCACCGCGGATTCCCGATCACGTCCCGAGCGCGCTGAAAAGCCCCAAGTCGCGGGCGATAGACCATGAATCGTCGCTTGGCCGAGCTCATCGGCCTGTACGTTCGAGAGCAACACCAGATGCTCACCGGCGATCGGTACGGCATCGACGAGGCTGTGTGGCACCGGTTCACCCTGGCCGTCGACGACCTCGACATGAACCACGGTATCGGGAAGCTCGATGTCGAGCTCCACCTCCGGAGCGTCGCCAACCATCAGATTGCGTATCTCCCGCTCCACTCGCGGCTCTTCCGCCGCCACCGTCGCGCTCCACGTCCCTCGGCGTGGCAACACCGCCGAATAGGCACCGTCTTCATCGGCGCGCGCCTCGATCCGCACCGCCCCGAAACGCGTGCCGAAATAGACCTCGGCATGCGGCAAAGGCTCGTCGCCGAGCAACACGCTGCCGCTCACCACCACATGATCCAACTCGATGCTCAGCGGCATCGGCTCCTCACCCAAGACGATCCGTCGGGATGCCCAGCTCGCGCCCGTCGGCCGAGTCACCTGCACCATGTACTCGCCCGTGACGAGCCCACCGATCTCGAGCCAGCCATCGAGACCCGCCTCGACCGTCGCGACATGCTCGGTCCGATTTCGCAACACATCGAGCCGCGCCAACGATACCGTCCACGCTTCACCCGTGGGATCGACGGGTGGATCGATCACCGCAGTGAGCTGTTCGAACGATCGTAGGATCAGGGGCTTGGCGAGCTGAGCTTCCCGGTTCGGCAACACCGTGACGCGCGCCGACGCCGGACCGTAAGGCTCCTGCTGAGCCGTCACCTGATACTCGCCCGGCCGCATGCCATCGATATGAAAGAAGCCATGGTCTCGGGGCCGCACCGTCTCCGTGACGACGCGATCCGTCGAATCTCGATCGCTGGCGATCTCCTTCGCCATCGCCGCGGGAACGACCTCGACGCGAGCATCACCGGTCAGCGACGAACCATCTTCCGTCGCCACCCAACCAACCACCGAAGCCCCCCGTTCGAGCGCGAACGTTCCCAGGTTCTCGACCTGGTCCGGCTTCAGCTCGACATCCCAACGATAGAGCGAAACGAAGGGCTCGACGCGAAAACGAAGATCCAGCGACACGGCGGGAAGGCGACACGAAAAGACACCTTGCTCGTCGATCGGGCACGATTCGATTCCCTCGACGGATCCCGGCTCCGCCTCGCCCTCAAGCATCGCCAAAACCCGAGCCGGCGTGAGCTTCGCCGCTCTCTCCTCGAATCGCACCAAGATCTCGGACGGCATCGAGGTATCTTCCGGTGGCACCACGACACCCTCGATCAGCGCCGATCTCCACACCGAAAGCGCCACCTGGAGCGAACCGTCGGCAACCAGAACTTGTCGCGACTCGATCCACAACGTATCCGAGCTCGCTCGGAGCCACCACACGCCCGGAACCAGCAGCAGCTTGCATGGTTCGGTGAAATCACATTCACGAACCTGTTTTTCACGGACGTCCGCCTTCGAGGCTCGCTCCGGATACGCTTCGAGTCGCCAGGTTTCGAGCGCCAGCCCTTCAAAGACGCCTGGGGTCCCAGGCTCGAGTGAGACTTCGAGCTTTGCCGCGCCCGCCGACTGAGCGAAAAAGGCGAGCACGACTACGATCAGCACGTATCGAACGATCACAGCCATGGCGGGGTTTGCCAGAAGTACACACACGTGCCCGCTTCACTGCACGTATCCTGACCGAACTCGGTACACGTGCAATGTGCCGAATAGTTGACGAGCAGACACCTTGCGAAAGGTACGTCGCCGATGAACTGGATGAAACAATCCAAGCAGTTGAAACCGACACACGCTTGGCT
>JBCDBH010000259.1:0-8432 GCA_039184055.1 Acidobacteriota bacterium | reverse complement strand
TGGGGTCCTTCACCCCCCCCGGGGGCCCCGGGGGCGGCCCCCCCGGGCCCGGGCCGCCCCGGGGGGGGGCGCGCGCGCCGCGCCCCCACGTCTCTACACCGAGGCGCTCGCAATCCGTCGTCGGCTGCTCGGTGACGATCATCTGAACGTCGCCTTCCTACGCGCCGATCTCGCCAATCTCATGACCGAGCGCGGCGAGCTCGACACCGCGGCGGTTCTCTTCTCACGGGTCTTCGGACCGCTCGATCGGGAGCGTCCCCCGGGAGACGCCGGACGGGCGCACGTGGAAAGCGTGTACGGCAACTTTCTCGCGACGCGTGGCGAGATGGCGGCCGCGCGTGTGTGTCTCGAAGCAGGCTATGACGCGCTGCTCGACATCCGTGGCCCCGACACTTTGCCGGTACGCGACGCCAAGCTTCGGCTCGAGAAGCTCGAGTCGATGTCGCCTTAGCGCTCGGCCGAGTCGACCGCCGGCTTCTGATCCAAGCTCGCGACGATCCTGGCGAAGACCTCGGGATCGTCGATGATCATGTCGTGTCCGGCGTCGGGAATGCGCTCGAGAGTGACGAGCTTGCCGGCTTGGCGAGCCTTCTGGAGGTAGGTCTCACTCAGCGACGGTGGGGTGACGACATCGTCGTCACCGACAAAGAGGTGCATCGGTTTGCTCGGATCGAGCGCCGTGATCTCGTCGAGAGGCGATAAGCCAGGCATGGGCTCGGTCCACGCGGTGTTCCCGGTCAGCTCGGCCATGACGTTGCGCCAAGCAGGCAGGTCGCACGGGCACGCAACCAATACGGATCGATCGTAGAGCTCGGGGTGACGCGACACCAGCAGAGCGGTGAGCGCGGCGCCTCCGGAGTGACCCAAAACAAACGTCTCAGCGGGTGCAATCCGACGTTCGAGTGTGGCCAGCACGCTCCCGAGAGCCGCAACCACCTCGGAGCTGTAGTTGTCACCCATGATGAGACCACGCTCCCCGTCGGACGTGTCACCACAGCGGTCCTTGTAACCAGGCCGAAGCACGGCCGCCGCCACGGTCCCGGGTCGGAGCGCCACGAGCTTTCGCGCCAGCTCGTATTGGTACACCGGATCCCAACGAGGTGAGTCCGCGTGGATGAAGAAAGCGAGATCGAGTGGCCGATCCGGATCCCGCGACTCGGGCCATACGACGACGACTTTCATCCGCCCGAGCTCGGTATCCACCCAGTGGATCTCGTGCAACGTCGACACGTCGGGCGTTGCCGCGGCGTCTTGGCAATACCAGCTGGTCTCGGCCTTCGCGATGCCACCCGAAAGCAGCAGCACCAAGCAAAGAAAAAACGAGGAGGAAACGAGGGTGCGCGAACCCACCCTACGGGCGCCGCGCCAGAACCCAGAACCCGGCGATCAGCAGCAACACGGCGAGCGCGGCGATGCCGGCGGGTGAGAGCACGGGAACCTCGACCACACCCTCGGCGATACCACCGTAGGCGCGACACGCGGTGAGCCCGGCGATCGAGAAACCGGTGGCGCCGATCGAGGTGAAATCGCCGGTCGTTCGATCGATCACCACCAACGCGGTGGCGTGCTGCGGCGCGCTGGCGGTGAGGCCACCGTAGAGCCGACCGTCGGGGCCGAATTCGATACTGCCGACCTCGGCGAGACCGGTGTCGGCGATCACGGTGGCGACGCCGTTATCGAAGTCGAAGGTGAGCAGGAGACCGGTCTCACCGGTGATGCCGTAGAGAATGCCGCGATGCGGATCGAAAGCGAGACCGCTCACCGGCTCGCGAATCCGCGTATTGCCGATCGAGAAAAAGGTGCCGCTTTCGGAATCGACCACCACCAGCTGCGTGGTGGCGCCGTTGTAGAACGTGCCGTAAAGAGTCGAGCCGATGTATTCGAGACCGTCGAGATGACCGGTGAGGTGGTCGGACACGCCGAGCGCGGCGCCATTGGCCGGGTTCACCTCGAAAAGACGCTCGCCACCACCGACCCCGAGGTAGAGGGTGTCGCCCAGAATGTCGTACTCGATCTCGGCGGCGCCGGTACCCGGAAGCATGCCGACCATGACGGCGCTGGCGTCGTTGAGATCGAGGGTAAAGAGCTCCCCGACATCGCTCGCACCGTAGAGCTGGTCACCACACTCGAGATTGGTGAGCTGCGCGTGGGCGCTCGTAACGACGAGCATGCCTCCGACGACGGCAAGGAAAAGAAGACGGGCTGTGGTGAGCATGACGGAAAACCTCGCGTAGGTCCGATCTCGAGACAAACGATTGCACTAATTATTGTGCAAAGTACGTGTCAAGGCAAGGGCGCCCGGTGGTCGCCGGGAATGATCGTCGCTTCGCGCGCGTTATGATGCCGCGCCGGACACGAAAGGACCACATCATGAGCACACAAAGCGCGGAAGAGCAGGCAGCGTTTCCCGTTCTCAGCGACAGCGAGATCGACAGTCTGAGACCGTATGGCACGGTGGAGCCGACCACCGAAGGCCAGTTTCTATTCGAACGCGGTGAGCGGCGTTTCGATTTCTTCGTCATCTTGTCGGGTGACGCCGAAGTCATCGATTGTTCGACCGAGGAACGACGTACGGTGACGATGCATGGACCGGGTGAGTTCACCGGCGATATCGACATGCTCGGCGATCGTTCGGCGCTGGTCTCGATCAAGGTCTGTATGCCTGGCGAGGTCCTGCGTGTACCGGGCGACCGGCTGCGCGAGATCGTCGCCAAGCAGCCCGGAATCTCGGAACGCATCCTCACGGCTTTTCTCACCCGGCGCGCGATCTTGCTCGCCAGGGGCTCGGTGGGTCTCAAGATCATCGGCTCGCGGTTCTCGAACGACACGCACCGCATCAAGGAGCTGGTGACCCGCAACCAGCTTCCCCATATTTGGATCGATCTCGAACGCGATCCGAGCGCGCTCGCCTTTCTCGATCGGATGAACGTCAGCCCCGAGGACACACCCGTGGTGCTCCACATGGGTGACGTGCTGCGCAATCCCACCAATCACGATCTGGCGCAAGCGCTCGGTTTGAGCACCGAAGTGGTGACCGACGTCGAATACGACGTGATCGTGGTCGGTGCCGGGCCGGGTGGACTCGCCGCATCGGTCTACGGCGCGTCCGAGGGCTTGTGCACGCTGACGCTGGAAGCCGTGGCCACCGGTGGACAGGCGGGTACGTCGTCCCGGATCGAGAACTACCTCGGCTTTCCGGCCGGTTTGAGCGGCGCCGAGCTCGCCAGTCGGGCGTCGGTCCAGGCGGAGAAATTCGGCGCCCGGCTCACCGTGCCGTCCGAAGCCACCAGCCTGCGGCGACGTGACGACGGTCTCTATGCGGTCGGTCTCGAATCGGGTGATGAGGCCATCGCGCGCTCGGTGGTGATCGCGACTGGAGCGGCGTATCGCAAGCTGCCGCTCCCCAACCGTGAGCGTTTCGACGGCGTCGGTGTGTTCTATGGCGCGACGCAGATGGAAGCGGCGCTCTGTCAGGGGGAAGACGTGGTGGTGGTCGGCGGTGGTAACTCGGCCGGTCAGGCGGTGATTTTCCTCTCGGGTCACGCACGACGGCTCTTCTTGGTGTTGCGAAGCAACGACATCGGCAAAAGCATGTCGCGCTATTTGGTCGACCGGATCGAGCACACCGCCAATGTCGAAGTCTTGCTCGAAACGCAGGTCAAGGCGTTGTATGGCGAGGACCGGCTCGAGGGTCTCGAGCTCGAGAATCGTGACGGCGAGCGCCGCACCATCGAAGCACCGGCTCTCTTCACCTTCATCGGCGCGCGGCCACACACCGCTTGGCTCCAGGACGCGCTGGCCCTCGACGATCGCGGCTTTATTCTCACCGGTCGCAACCTGCCTCCCGAGACCCGTGCCGGGCTGTGGGAAAGTCTTGATCGCGAGCCGTTCCTGCTCGAGACGTCGCTACCCGGTGTCTTCGCGGCGGGTGACGTGCGCAGCGCCTCGATCAAACGCGTCGCATCGGCGGTCGGTGAAGGCTCGATCGCGATCAAATTGGTTCACGAACACCTCGCCGGCTGAAAGGAAGGAAGCACATGGAGAATCGATGGGAATATCGCGTGTGGCAGACCCGCCCCGAGGGGGTCGAGGCCTTCGCGCGCCGGCTCGGTACCGACGCCGAAACACACGAAGACCATGTCGATTTCCTGGTCTCGACGGCCAGTTTCCGTAGCCACGTCCACCTGTCGAGCGGTCACCTCCGGGTCGAGATCATGCTCGACGAACAAGACGGCGTGGCCGCCTGGCGTGGCAAGCTCGACGATGCTCTCCCGGCGGCCGGGACGACGATCGCCGAGGTCGTCTACCCGGCGCTCGGTATCGCCACCGCGGCGCTCGCCGAGGAAAGCTACGACGCGGCTGCCTTGATCGACACCCTCGAAGACCAGCCGGCGATCCGTCACTTTTCGGCTCAGCGCCAGGTGGATCGATTCGCGCTCGACGGCGCGACGATCGAGATCGTCAGCCTCGACCTCGAAACCGGACCGCTCCGTGGGCTCGGCGTCATGGCCGATGATGCGAAAACCGTGCTCGCCGTCGCTCACCGTCTCGGTATCCAAAACCAACCCAACCAGGGCTACCCCGCGGCCCTCCAGCGAGTCTGAACCATGGCCAAAGAAATCGAACGCAAATACCTGGTCGCCAACGACGCGTGGCGCGCCAACGCACAAGAAGGCGACGCGCTTCGCCAGGGCTATCTCGCCGCCGAAAAAAGCCATTCGGTACGCGTGCGCCTGCGCGCCGGTAAGGGCACGCTGACCATCAAGAGCGGTCAGACCGTCGAAGCGGGCGAAGCCGGCGTACGCGACGAATACGAATACGTCATCCCCGCCGACGAAGCGAGCGCGATGCTCGATCGTCTGTGCCATCGGCCGTTGATCGAAAAGACCCGCTATCTAGTCGAGCACGGCGGTCATACCTGGGAGATCGATGTCTTCGCGGGAGAGAACGTCGGGCTGGTGGTGGCCGAGGTCGAGCTGACGAGCGCCGACGAAGCCGTCGAGCTACCGTCGTGGGTAGGGGAAGACGTCACCGACGATCCGCGGTATCTCAACGCCAACCTCGCGCAGACGCCCTACTCCGCCTGGTAAGCGCATCGCATCACGCGTCCTGGGAAGCGGGTCGAGTCGTGACCTGAATGCAACCGCGCCTTCGCGCGTACGGTGGCCATACGACTCGGAGGACGAACCATGCACCGGACCCGCATTCTGCTTTTCGCACTCGCCGTCAACCTCTTCATCACCCCGCTCTACGCCAGCTCCACCGACGAGATCGCCGGCCGTTGGGAAGGCGAGATCGCTTTGCCCAACGGCCGTCTCCAGGTCATGGTCGATCTGGAAGAGAACGATGGCGCGTGGAGCGGCACCGTCGACATTCCGCAACAGGGCGCCGAGGATCTGCCGCTCGCCGTCGAGCTCGATGGCGACACGATCACCATGGAAATCGAGGGCATACCCGGCACCCCGACCTTTCGTGGCGCGATCGAAGACGAGATGCTGAAAGGCACCTTCACCCAGGGTGCGGCGATTCTGCCCTTCGAGCTCGGACGCGACGCCATCGCACCCCCCAACCGCCCCCAAGAGCCCAAACCGCCCTATCCGTACGACGAAGAAGAGGTCACCTTCTCGCACGGCGACATCACCCTCGCCGGCACCTTGACCCTGCCCCGCGAAGAAGGCCCGCATCCGGCCGTCGCCATGATCACCGGCTCGGGTCCGCAAGACCGCGACGAGGCGCTCTTCGACCACAAGCCGTTCAAGGTCATCGCCGATCATCTGACCCGGCGCGGCATCGCCGTCTTGCGTTACGACGATCGCGGCTTCGGGGAATCGACCGGTGACTTCGCCACCGCCACCTCCGAAGACTTCACCGACGACGCTCTCGCCGCCGTGGCGTTTCTGCGCGAGCGTGACGAGATCGACAAGCGACGGATCGGTCTGATCGGTCATAGCGAAGGCGGCATCATCGGTCCCATGGCCGCCAGCCGTAGCGACCAGGTCAAATTCGTCGTCATGCTCGCCGGCCCTGGCGTGCCCGGCGAAGACATCCTCAGGCTCCAACTCGAGCTCCTCGCGCGTGCCGGCGGCATGACCCAGGCGATGATCGACAAGAACCTCGAGATGCAGGCCGAAGCCTTCACCCTCATGCGTGAAGAAAAAGACGAAGCCAAGCTCGAAGCCGCCATGCTCGAGCTCGCGCGACGACAAATCGAATTCGCCGGTGGCTTCGAGACCGAGGAGGAGATCGAAGCCGCCGCCCAGGCCGCAGTCGCCCAAACCCTATCGCCCTGGTTCCGCTTCTTCACCGACTACGACCCACGCACCGCCCTGCGTAACGTCGACGTTCCCGTGCTCGCCCTGTGGGGTGGTCGCGACCTCCAAGTCGACGCCCGGCAAAGCCTCGCCGAAGTCGGCAAAGCCCTCTTCGAAGCCGGCAACCTCGACGTCACCCTCCGCACCTTCCCCAAAGCCAACCACCTCTTCCAAACCGCCACCACCGGCGCCGTCACCGAATACGCCACCATCGAAGAAACCATGGACCCCGACGTGCTCGACGCGATCGGTTTCTGGATCGAGAGTCGGTACGTCGACTAGCCACGCGTGAGGGACAGAGCATCGATAGGGGCCGCGCGCCCCTTTCGATAGCTTGGCATGCGTTACCATCGTGCCAGGAGGATTGCGCCATGATCACCTACAAAGCCATGTACAAAGAGACCGATGGTGGCATCCACGCCGAAGTGCTCGACTTCCCCGGCGTCCTCACCTGCGGCCGCGACCTCGACGAAGCCCGTCACCTCCTGGCCGGCGCCCTCGTCGACATGGCCGAAACCTATTGGCTCGAAGGCGATTCCCTACCCCATCCGGACCCCGAGCGCACCGACCCGGACGCCGACCTCGAAGAGCCGATCCACCTCATCTTGAAAGCCACCTCACGGATCGTCACCTCACCCGACGAGTCACCCCGTGAAGCGGCGTGATCTGCTCAAACATCTGAAGAATCACGGCTGCACGCTGCTCCGTGAAGGCGGCTCCCATTCCATCTGGAAGAATCCCGACAAGGGCCTGCGGACCGCCATTCCACGACATCGTGAGATCAACGACTA
This sequence comes from Acidobacteriota bacterium, assembly GCA_039184055.1. Taxonomy (GTDB): domain Bacteria; phylum Acidobacteriota; class Thermoanaerobaculia; order Multivoradales; family J023; genus JBCDBH01. Next base: position 1,330 of record JBCDBH010000259.1, on the reverse strand, counting down.
CACCGCAAAGCGAATCTGTGAGCAGTTAGACGTTCCGCCACCAAACTGAGCAACCACAGCAACGATGGGAAGAATCATATGTCCCAGGTTTTCATCTCCCACGCCTCCCATGACGATCCCATCGTCTCCGAGCTACGTGAGGCACTCGAGTCTCTGGGCATCTCGACCTGGGTGGACTCACGACGTCTGCGTGCTGGAGAAACCCTGAAACCGGAGATCCTTCAGGCGATCGAAGGGGCTCAATACGTCCTGGCTGTGCTCGGCACGACCACCATCAACTCGCACTGGGTGCGGCTCGAGATCCAGCATGCACTCGAGTTCGCCAAGCAGCGAGACGACGACTACCGAGTCATTCCACTGCTTCTCACAGGTCTCGAACCCACCGCCCTATGGCCGTGGTTCGGTGACGAGGAGCCAGTCGCCATCCTGGTCCCCGAAGGCGATCATCGTGTCCGCAAGGTTCTGCCCGAGCTTGCCAGCGCACTCGGCCAGGCGTTGCCGCGCGACATCGAGAAGTGGAAACAGCCCAAGGCTCCGCCTGTGGCCGAGCTCATCCTCGAACTCGAAGACCCTGGCCTCGACGAGAACTTCCGCGCCACTGCAACGGCAAAGCTCGTCTTTGTACCGCCCGAGGGATCGACAGAGCGCAGAGTAGAAAGCAAGCGCTTCTCGTTTACCGCGCCGCTCGGTCCGATCGAGAAGGGTGAAATCGACTGGTACCTGGAGAGCTATCACCGCTGGCCAAGCGGAGTATTTCGAGACCGGGCACGCAAAGTCGAAACAGAGCTCGAAGCCTGGGGACGCAAGCTTGCCGAACCCCTGCTCTCGGATACGGCTCGCGAGCCCTTCGAAGCGTGGCGACGAGCGGACGCCACACGACGGTTTTCCATCCTGGTCGATGGTGATCCGGTCGCCAGGAGCAGCGAGGATGAGAAGAAGCGGGTTCTCGAAGGCGCAACGCTACTTCTGTCGCTACCCTGGGAGCTCATCCGCGACGACCGAGGCTATTTGCTCCAAGGTGCTCGGCCGGTACAGGTCAGACGTCGGCTGCCCAATCGAATTGTTGTCGAGCCTCTGATCACCGACGCGCCGATTCGGGTGCTGCTCGTCAGCCCCCGTCCCGAAGATGAACGTGCCACCTATCTCGACCATCGAGTCAGCGCCCGTGCCCTGGTCGATGCCCTCGAACCACTCGGCGACAGTGTCGTCGACTACAAAATGCTGACTCCACCGACCTTTCAGGCGCTCGGCGAGGAGCTCCACCGCGCTCACCAGGCCGGACGACCCTACGACATCGTCCACTTTGATGGTCATGGTGTGTTCAGCCGAC
>JBCDBH010000258.1:0-8481 GCA_039184055.1 Acidobacteriota bacterium | reverse complement strand
TGGCGTAGCAGCTCCATGGTCGCGCCGACCCACCGATAGTTCTCCATGCCGTCGCGAAAGCCCTCGCGACCGCTGGTCCAGGCGAGATGGAGAAGGTGAGTCGGGCGGACCTCGCGGCACACCGCAGCCACGTCGCCTGAATCGAGAAGATCGGCGCTATGCCACGTGACGTTGTCTGGCCGAGTCACGCCACCGTGTTGCTTGGGCTGACGGCTGACGGCGTGCACCGTCCAGCCTCGCTCGACGAGCTGCTCGAGGGTGGGGGTGCCGAGAAAACCACTGGCGCCGGTGAGCAGGAGGCGATGGTCTCGATGTCGATCGATGTGCATGAGGGCGGAGCGTATCGTGAATCTCGATCGTCAAAATTGACTCATTACGACCCGGTCGAAGATCCGGTCGCCGAACCACTTTCGGATCGCGATCATCGGTTTGGCGTATTGACCGACCGCGTAGCGTGTCTTGGGCCGTCTGGCGCGTACGGCCTCGAGAATCGTCTTGGCGATTAGCGACGGTGGCGATGCGCCGCCGCTTTCGTAGGCTTTGCGGGTCGCGGTGGCAACCTTGTGCGCGAGGTCGGAGTAGGCCGAGTCGCCCGAACGTTCGAGCATCGGGCCGACCATTACGTCGCCGAATTCGGTGCGAATCGCACCGGGCTCGATGACGATCACATCGATCCCGAACGGCGCCAGCTCGAGCCGTAGACAATCCGACCAGCCTTCGAGCGCGTGCTTGGTGGCGTGGTACCACGAGCCGAGCGGGGTGTACATCTTGCCACCCATCGACGAGATGTTGACGATCTTGCCCGCCTTCTTGGCCCGCATCGACGGCAGCGCGAGCTGGGTCAGTCGCGCCAGCCCGAAGATGTTGACCTCGAATTGGTAACGCGCATCGTCGATCGTGGTGTCTTCCATCGCGCCGTACATGCCAAAGCCGGCGTTGTTCACCAGGATGTCGACGCCACCGTGGTCGTTTTCGATCCGCTCGACCACCGCGACGATGTCTTCTTCACGGGTGATGTCCATGCTCAACGAAATCGCCCCGGACGCTTCGAGATCGTGCATCTTCTCGCGGCGTCGTGCCGCGACGTAGACGGTGTGACCCGCGTCGAGCAGGGTCTTGGCGGTGGCTTTGCCGATTCCGGACGACGCTCCGGTGATCAAGGCTACGCTCATGGTCTATTCCTTTCGCTGTTTCGTGCCGAGTGGTTGAACCCGCATGGGATGGCGATCAAGACGCTTTAGAGATCAACTTGACTTGGAGATCATCTCGATCGTTGCGCGCCACGGCACTAGCGAGTCGCGCCATCGTACTTGCCAACGGGGACAGGTAGGCGCATCGGTCATAATGAATCGATGATTCGCCTGCTCGACGAGATTCACGAGGCCGCCGCTCGATTGGAAGAGTCGGCTGATCTGGATCGTCCGATGCCCATGGCCGGAAGTATCGGTCTGTACCGATGTTGGCGACCCCAGGAAATCCGCGACATCGTGATGCCCGATGCGGCCGTGCTCTTGGTGTTGAAGGGGCACAAGAAGCTCGCCACCGCGAGCCAGAGCTGGACGGCGGCTCCGGGGGAGATCCTCTTGATCCCGGCAGGAACCCAGTTCTGGCTGGGCAACTATCCCGACGAAACCGGGCAGCGCTACCGTGGCATGGCGATTCGGTTCTCCTCCGAGGTGATCGAGCATTTCCGTCAGGTCTACGGTGCGCACATCGAGAGTGAATCCCAGGCGGGTCACTGGCACGCCACGGCGCCGCATCCATTCCTCCACGCGGTGCATCAATGGCTGGCGTGGTGTGGCCAGCATGCGCCTTCCGAGATCGTCGCGCGCCATCGGCTGGTCGAGCTTCTGTTGCTCCTGACGCAGCACGGGCTGGCGAGCCATCTGCTTCTGCCGTATCACCCGTCTTGGAGCCGCCGGGTCACCGCGCTGGTGCATCTCGACCCGGCGCATACCTGGCGGATGGAAGAGGTGGGTGCTCGTCTCGGGGTCAGCGAATCCACGCTTCGACGTCACCTGCAAGACGAAGGCACTGGATTTCGCGGCTTGCTCGAGGAAGTTCGATTGATCCAGGGGCTGACTCTCGTGCAGGAGTCCATCTGGCCGATCGGTCGAATCGCCGACGCGGTCGGCTACCGATCGCAGAGTCGCTTTAGTGAGCGCTTCAAGCGGCGTTTCGGTCTCACCCCCAGAGCCCTGCGTCACACCCAAGATCCGCCACCGGCGATGGCGCGAATCAATTTTCTTAGCGAATCAGGCGAAAGGCTGGCGGATTGAGGCGAACGTCACCGCCACGCACGTTCTAGGCTCGTCTCGACCCGATCAAAGGGTCTCATCTGATACTTGTCCAAAGGAGAGCGACATGACTCGAATATCTTCACCACAGCGCTATCGCGTTTGGCTGTTCCTCATCTTCTTTCTCGGCGCCAGCCTGCCGATCAGCGCGGCGCTCAAGACCAAGGTGGTCGATTACAAGGTCGGCGAAACCGCCTTGCAGGGCTATATGGCGTGGGACGACTCGATCGAGGGACCGCGACCGGGTGTCTTGGTGGTGCATGAATGGTGGGGGCACAACGACTACGCGCGTAAGCGAGCCGAGAAGCTCGCGGAGGCCGGCTTCACCGCGTTCGCGCTCGATATGTACGGCACCGGCAAGCTCGCCGATCATCCCGAAGACGCGCAGGCGTTCATGATGGAGTTGATGGGGGATATTCCGGAAGCGCAGCGTCGTTTCGAAGCCGCGCATAGCCTGCTGCAAGACCACGCCACGGTCGATGGCGACCGCACCGCCGCGATCGGCTACTGTCTCGGCGGCGCCGTGGTGCTCTACATGGGTCGGCTCGGCGGCGATCTCGATGCCGTGATCAGCTACCATGGTTCCTTGGGTTTGGCGACGCAGGTGACCGAGACGGAAGAAGGGGCCGAGCTGGCTTCGATGATGGTCTTCACCGGTGGCGATGATCCGATGGTCCCCGGTGAGCAGGTCGGGGCGTTCGTGAGCGCCATGATGGCCGCCAACGTCAACGTGAACGTGACCAGCTACCCGGGTGTCCTCCACAGCTTCACCGTGCCCGAGGCGACAGAGAAGGGCAAGAAACTCGATATGCCGTTCGCCTACGACGCCGCCGCCGATGCCGATTCCTGGCGTCGCAGCCTGGCGTTCCTGCACGCCGAGCTCGGCAGCACGCCCTGATCGCGAGTCGATGATCGATCAAGCGCCAGCGCTCAGCGTTGGCGCTTTTGCTTTTCTGGCTCGCTGCGACGAGGGAAATCTCACAAAAGATTCACGTTTTGCCATCTGTCGCCATTCGTACGTCCGTCTCGGTCGAGACACGCGTACCATGGGTGAACACTTCGAATCGGCACGAGGAGATGGCGAGGATGAACAAGAGATTTCTAGTCTGGATCGCGTTGATGACGATGGCGCTGGCCGGGGTGACGGCCGCATTGGGCCAGGCCACCGACACCGCGACCTATAGCGTTCGTTTCCAAGCGACCTGGAGCCCGTCGAGCCATCCGGTGAGCTTTCCGCCGAATCCTCATTTCTCCGGTCTGATCGGTGGCGTACACAACGCCGACGCGGTGATTTGGCGCCAGGGCGGCATCGCCAGCACCGGTATCGAGCGGATGGCCGAGGTCGGCGCGCAATCACCGCTCGACAACGAGGTCGAGGCGTTGATCAGCGCCGGTCAAGCCCGTCAGGTGATCCGTGGCGGTGGGCTCGCCAACTCACCCGGTGGGGTGTCGACCTCGTTCACGGCCAGCCTCGATCATCCGCTCGTGTCGCTGGTCTCGATGCTCGCGCCGAGCCCCGATTGGTTTGTCGGGGTCTCGGGGCTCAGCCTGCTCGAAGGCGGCGATTGGGTGGAGCAAAAGGTGGTCTCGCTCTATACCTGGGACGCCGGTACCGACAGCGGCACCAACTACACCTCGAGCGACTTCAACACCTCGCCCAAACAGCCGATCACGCGTCTGACCACCGGCCCGTTCACCAACAACGACACGCCGGTCGGCCGCTTCACCTTCACCCGGGTCGATTCTCCCGAGCCCCCTGCTCTGATCCTCAACGATGGTCGTTTCCGCATCACCGCCGAATGGATGGACTTCGATCTCACCCGGGCGCGTGCCCGGCCGATGGCGCTTACCGAAGACACCGGTTACTTCTGGTTCTTCAACGAAGAGAACGTCGAAGTGGTGGTCAAGGTGCTCGATGGCTGTGCCATCAACAACCGCTTTTGGGTCTTCGCGGGCGGCCTGACCAATGTCGAGATCGAGCTGAAAGTCGAGGAGATCGCGACTGGACAGGTCAACATTTACCCGAACATCCTGGGCGACGCCTTTCAGCCGGTCCAGGACAGCACGGCATTCGCGACCTGTCCGTGACGACTCAGAAACCGAATTGAGCCTTGAGGCCACCGATGAAGGCCTCGTCGTCGAGAGCTTTGCGGTTGGCCATGTACTCCTTGGCGTCGTCGCCAGCCGTGTAGCGCAGGGTCGACGTACCGTCGGTGACCGCGTTCCAGATCACCTCGGCGACGACGCTCGGTGGCGAGGTCTGATCGAAGGCGGCCTCGAAGCCCGCCATCACCTTGCCGACCAGCTCCTGGTATTCGACCAGGCTCTCGTCGTTGGCGAAGTGGAACGAACGGCCTCCGAAGTCGGTGGCGATGGCGCCCGGCTCGACGATCTTGACGCGGATGCCGAGCGTTTCGAGCTCGTAGTGCAGCGCCTCCGAGAGCCCTTCGACGGCGAATTTGGTGCCGTGGTAGAGCGTGCCGAGTGGGAACGTCATCTTGCCGCCGATCGACGAGATGTTGACGATCACCCCCGACCTGCGTGACCGGAAGTGGGGGAGGACCGTCTTGGTCACCTCGAGCAACCCGATCACGTTGGTGTCGAATTGGCGACGGATGCCTTCCATCGAAAACGCTTCGAGTGGGCCATAGGCGCCGTAACCCGCGTTGTTGAGCAGGACGTCGACGGCGCCGAAACGATCGATTCCGGCTTGAAGGGCCGCGGTGATCGACTCCGGATCGGTGACGTCCAGACGCGTCACCAGCACATTGTCCAGCTGGGTCAGCTCCTCTTCCTTGTGTGGGCTACGCATCGTCGCGACGACATGCCAACCCTTGTCGTGAAAAAGCGTCGCCGTGGCTTTGCCGATACCGCTCGAAGCGCCGGTGATCAAAATGGTCTTGCTCATATCGGGTCTCCTCGTACGTGGGTGTTTCGTAGCTGGTGTTCGAGAATCGTAGCGGCAGAAACGGGTCACCCCACTAGCAGGTCGCGCCAATCCATATGCGGAAGACGCCTGGCCGCGCCGCCAACGGCGCGGCCGGTCATCACGACTCGGCGGGTAGCGGAATGCTCATCTCGAACCGGAAGAAATCGGTTGGATCCCAGCGCGCCTTGGATTTCATGAGCTGCTCGAGATTGCCGCCGTAGTAGTGCCGTAAGAGCTTGATCCGATCCTCGGTGCTCTTGTTGCGTGGCTCGAGATCTCGGTCGACGAAGTTGATGAACGCACCGTCGACCAGGCCTTCTTCTTCCAGGGTGTCGCGACAGCGTCGCACCCAGTCGATGTAGGGCTGTTGCCAGGATGTCCTGTGCCGACAATCACACGGATCGGACGCGGAGCCGGTCTCGGGATAGGCCCACCACGCTTCGATCTGCAGCATGAAGGGGCGGTCTCGGTACCAGAAAGCGGTTTCGCTCGGCGAGCGTTCGGCGACGGCACCTCCCATCGCATACAAGGCAATCGTCGATTTGACGTTCGGGCTCACCGGATGATCGTCGAGGAAGCGCGCCAAGACCTCGGCGAGCCGACGCTCGTAGGACTCGGGCGATTCATGAAGCTTGGCAAAGGCCGACGTGACTTTGTGTGGATAGGACCCGAGGCAGTTGTTCGTTGGGAAGGGCGCGTGACAGTCATTGTCCTGGCCGGCCGTGTGCCGGCTCGCCGAGTCGAGCAACGCTAGAGCGGAATCGAAGAGACCCGGCGGGGTTTCGGCGTAGTTGACCAGCTCGTTTACCGTGCGGACCGCAGTGTTCAGAGCATCCGCCGCTTCGCCGACACCCGACGAGAGCTCGACGATCTCATATTCCTCTTTGTCCGGTTTCGGCTCGCTCGAGGTCAGCCGGTGTATCTCCGCCTCGAGCTCTTGTCGGTAGCTGTACGACATGCCGCCCGCGTACACCGTTGTTTTCTCCTCGTTCCTGTTGTCTAGATCACCGAAGAGCACGAGATACGAGGTGGTGTTGTTCGACTGGTCGAGACGCTGAAACGCCAGCCACGTCTCGATGACCTGTTGTCGCGCCGCGCCGGTCGCGTGCCAATAGAGCTTGTATTTCGAGATCGTGGGCTCGATTTTGTGCAGCTTGACGAGAAAGCGCGTGACGATTCCGAAGTTGCCACCGCCGCTTCCCAAAAGGGCCCAGAAAAGGTCGGCGTAGCCGTTTTCGTTTTCATCAGGGGTCGCCACGACGATCCGACCATCGGCGAGCACGACTTCGATAGCGAGCACGTTGTCGCACGCGAGGCCGTGTTTGCGTGCCGACAGCCCCCAGCCTCCACCGAGCGTCAAGCCGCCGAGGTTGACGCTGTGACAACCGCCGGCGGCGATGATTCGGTGGCTTTGTTTGAGCTCTTCATAGACATCCTCGAGTCGTGCTCCTGCTCCGATCCACGCTTGGTCCTCCGCCCCTTCGACGTACTCGATACAGCGCATCTTCGAGAGTCGCACCATCAAGACGTCATTGGCGCTGGACATGGCTTCGTGCTGGTGACCACCGGATCGGATGCGAAGGTCGAGGCGGTGCTCGCGACAGATGTCGACACACTGCGCCACCTGCTCGGCGGTCTCGGGATAGACCACGGCCGCGGGGCGTAGATCGAAACGCTCGTTCGAGATCCGTCGAGCGTCCTGGTAACCCGCCTGGTCTCGGGTCACGACCTCGCAGCCCGAGGCGGTCAGGAGGGAGCGCACTTCGGGTTGTAGCGCACCGTATCGAGGCGGAATGCTCATCGGAAAATGGAAGACGTTGTCGTAGTCGTAGCGCTCTTTGATCTCGCGTAGCCGGGCGAAGTTGTCGCCGTAATACGCCTCGAGGGGGAGATCGCGATCGACGAAGTTGATGAACGCTCCCTCGAGCTCACACTCCAATTGCTTCCTGGCATCCTGAATCCAGCAGACATACGTTTCCTCCTCGCGCTGATAGGCCCGCTGGTCTGCGCGGTCGTCGGTCGCGAAGCACGGCTCGGCCCACCACGCTTGGAATTGCACCAAGACATCCTTGTCACGCCAGAAAAAGGCACTGTCCGTGGGCGCGATACCGGCTCTTGAGCCGGGCATGCCATGCAGGACCAGGTAGAGACGGGCGTCGCTTTTCGGCATGTCCGCGTTGCTCGTCAGCAGGAGTCGGACGGCCTTGCGAGCGAGATTCGCGTAGACATCCGGGCTTTTCGGGAAGCCGGACGAGATCTTGTGTGGCCAAGGCGCGAGACACGTGGTGGATGGAGGAGCGGGCCGCTGACGGTCGGTGTTCTCGGGCTCGACATAGTCGCTCAGCCGCTCGCCGAGATGAACGAAGTCGACGACGCCGTTGATGAGGTCGGAGAGCAAGATCGGCTCGGACGCGGGATCGTCGTGGTCGACATCCTCGGCAAACGATCGCGTCTCGAATCTCGGCTCGGGCTCGATGGTCGGGTGTTGGTCGTGAAGTGGTCTCAGGAGCTCGTTCAGCTCTTCCTTCGATCCGTAGAATTTGCCGCTCAAACCGAGTGGGTAGTACGTCTCCATGAATCGGTGTTTGACACGCAGCCCCATGGCGGTGGTCAGCTCCGGTGGAAAGGTCGCCTGGAGCGCGAGGTAGTCACGCACGATCGCGGTCAGCTTGTCCTCGGCGTCATGCTCCGGGAGCCGCCATTGCATCGAGAAGGTGCTGATCGTCTTGTCTTCGATGTCCGATAGGCGAAACAAGAAGCGCGTGACAATGCCGAAATTGCCACCGCCACCGCCACGCAACGCCCAGAAGAGGTCGCGGTGCTCGTTGTCGTCGCGCGCGCGAATCACGTCACCGTTCGCGGTCACCATCTCGACTTCTTCGAAGTTGTCGCAGGTGAGCCCCATATACCGCGCCGAGGTTCCCCAGCCGCCGCCGAGCGCGAGACCCCCCACGTTCACCGACCAGCAGCCGCCGCCGGGAATGGTTTTGCCACGAAGCTCGAGCTCGTCGTAGATCTCCTTGAGCGCTTTGCCGACGCCGATCCAGGCTCGATCTTCACCTCGATACTCGATCGCGTCGAGCTCGGACAAACGGATCATCACGCCGTTTTCGAGCGAGCTCATGCCTTCGTGTTGATGGCCCCCGGATCGCACCCGAAACGGCACCCTGTTGGCGACGCAGAAGGTCGTGCAACGGGCGACCTGCGCAGCGGTTTGGGGGAAGGCGATGGCGCTCGGGGTGAGATCGAATCGGC
>JBCDBH010000257.1:0-8563 GCA_039184055.1 Acidobacteriota bacterium | reverse complement strand
GCGGTGGCCTTCTTGGCGGGCCGGGTGATCTTGCGGGTCCTGCCCCTGGTTTTGGTTCCGGTGTTTTACTCAATCTTCTCCCGCTTAAAATTCTATTTTTTTTTTCGTGTTGGGCGCGGTGTTTCGCGGCGCCCACCACCTGTTTCGTTCGAAAACTTGCCATTGGCCGATCCGTTGACCGCACACTCATTCCACAGCACCGACACCAAGCAAGACACCGCCGAGCTCGATACCGAAGGCCGACTGTTGCTCGCCGCGCGTGAGGTTTTCGCGCAAAAAGGGCTGCACGGCGCGAGCACCAAAGAGATCACCGACGCCGCCGGGATCCAGAAATCGACCCTGCATTATTACTTCAGGCGTAAAGAGGATCTGTACGCCACGGTCTTCGAGCGTGCCTTTGCCGAGATGATCGAACCGCTCGCCCAAGCCTTCGAAGAGTCGAGCTCGTTCAAAGAGATACTGCGCGCCTTTGTCGCCCATCACGTGCGAGCGTACGCCGACAATCCCGTCAACGTGCGTTTGTGGATGCACGAGAATCTCATCGGCGCGCCGGTCTCGGGTCCCTTGCTCCGACGCTATGACCAATTCCCCAACTCGCCCTATCGGCGCTTTGTCGAATCCTTGTCGGAAGCGATCGAGGCTGGCGAGATCCGATCGGTCGATCCGATCCAGACGTTTGTCACGGTCATGGGTGCGTGTCTCTTCTTTCACGTCGCCCAGCCGAGCATGGTGACGACGCTGCCTTCGAAAGTCGGTCGCCCGGACGAAGAGCTCGATGTCGAGGCCTTTCTCGACGCGCGTGAAGACGCGGTCTTCGACCTGCTCTACAACGGTCTGGTCGCCTGATCATCGATCGCCTCTAATCTTCAATCGCCTCTAATCTTCAATCGCATCTAATCTTCGATTGCCACGAGCTCGGGCACGATCCGACCGTTGTCGAGTCGGATGCGCGCCAGGGTGAGTGGGAGCCTGAATCGTCGCGCGCCGATCGCACCCGGGTTGAGCAGCAGCGTGTCATTGCCGTGCCAATCGAGCTCGGGCCGATGCGAGTGACCGAAGACGATGAGGGTAGTGGCCCGCGTCCGGAGCCACGCGTCGGGCACATCGGCGCGCCGATGGGTCATGCGCACGTCGACACCGGCAAAGCTCGTCTCGAGCGTGGCCGGAAGCTCGGCGACGCCCGGAGCGTGGTCGACATTGCCACGCACCGCCAGGGTGGGAGCAAACGAGCCGAGTCGTTCGAGGATCGCGGGATCGCCGACATCACCCGCGTGAAGAATCTGGTCGGCGCCTTCGAGATGAGGCAGCACGCTGTCCCGCAACAGACCGTGAGTATCGCTGAGCACAATGAGTAGCACGTCCCGAGCATAGCCTTAAGCGATGACATCCACCGATCCCGCAACCTTCGAATCGCTCTAGACGTGGCTGGATCCCATGGGGAGATTCGTGTCACCATCACGCGACGGGTTCGACGTGGCGTTTGATAAAGCCGGGGCGTTTGATGAGCGGGTGCCGATCGGGAGTGAGCATGAGCATGAACACGGACAACAGTATCGACGCGGAAGCGAAGTTCTCGGTTGGCGATGTGATCCACCATCGGCGCTTCGCCTATCGCGGAGTCATCATCGATGTCGACCCGGATTTTCAGCTCACCGACGAGTGGTACGAAGAAGTCGCCAAATCCCGTCCGCCAAAGGATCAGCCGTGGTACCACGTGCTGGTGCACGGCGAGACGCATTCGGCTTATGTCGCCGAGCGCAATCTCGAGGCCGACACCACGGGTGAGCCGATCGAACATCCCAAGGTCGATGTCATTTTCACCGGGATGGAGGATGGGCGGTACGTCAACTCGATGATGGCGAATTGATCGGTAGATCCGATCCCGTGTCGACCCCGTACCGAAATCCGAATGTCCCGTGATCCTCATCATGCGTCGATGAACACGCTCGTCGCCCACGATTCACCGGCCCGCGCCGTCCTTTTCTTTGCTCGGCCACCGGCCGAGGAGAGTCGGATCAAGCGAGTCGAGAAGGCCGAGGCGATCTTCGCGCTGGCGCGTGATCGAGTGCTCGCCGCAGTCGACGCGCTCGACGACGTCGCCCTCGTGGTGGTGGGGGATCTCGGTTCCGATGCTCGACTCCCCGTCGGCACACGCGTCATGGAGCAACGTGGGCGTGGTTTCGGCTCCAAGCTGAGCAACGCTTTCACCGATGTTCGCGCGCTCGGCTATTCCACCGTCGTGGCGGTCGGGCTCGATACCCCCGGGCTCGAGCATGCCGATCTCGAAGCCGCGTTCCAGGCGCTCGAATCCCACGACGCGGTGCTCGGGCCGGCGCGTGATGGCGGTGCGTACGTCATCGGTGCTCGCGTCGAGCCGAGCGCGCTCTTCGCCGGGGTGCGCTGGCGGAGCCGGCATACGGCATCGGATCTCATCCGTCACGGTCTGATCTGTCTCGAAACCGAGCACGCCGACATCGACGGTCGACACGCGCTCGGCGCCCTGTGGCGGGAAGCCGACGCCGAGCTCCGCGCCCTCTTGCGGCAGCTGATCACGCGACCGTTCGTCGCCATCCCTCTCGCGCTGCCGCTGCCACGCCAGGTCACACGCGGGCTCGACGCCCCACGTGGACCCCCGCTCCGAACCGCCTCCTTCGCCTAGCACTCGTTCGCCTACACATTCGTTCGTCTAGGCGCCCGTTCTTCTAGGCACCCGTTCTTCCAGGCGCCCGTTCTTCTAGGCACCCGTTCTTCTAGGCGCCATGCTCCCACGCTCGATCGAGCGTGCTCATGGTTTCGAAAGTCGTTCTAGGACCGTATTTCGTTCGTGGAGATTCCGTGCATGTCTTTTCGTGTTTTCTTTTTCTTTCTCGCCAGCGTGCTCGTGCTGGCTCTTCTCGCCACGCCCGCCTTTGCCCAGGCCACTCTCGAGGTTCTGGTGCTCGAAGATACCGCCGGCACGCCGGTGCCCGGGGTCGAGATCACCTTGACCAACGACGGTCGTGGCTTTACCACCAGCGCGATCAGTAACGACCAGGGCAAAGCACGGTTTCGCGCCCTCGCCACCGGGGATGGCTACGCGGTGACGGCCAAGGGGCTCGATGGATTTGGCGACGCCACGAAGACGGGTCTTGTGCTGCGCACCAATCAAGATGCCAGCGCGACGTTGCGCTTGCGACTGCTCGAAACCTTCACCGAAGGCGTGACGGTCACCGCCGAACGGCAATTGGTGGCGCTCAACCGGGTCGACGCCGAAGTGTCGTCGACCCTGGTGGAGGAGGAGCTCGAGATCTTGCCGATCGAAGGACGTGACGTCACGCGATCGCTTTATCGGCTCCCCAACGTCACCCAGGCGACGGGCTTTTATCCCGAGGCTCCGAACGTCTCGATCAACGGCGCCAACTCGTTGTTCACCAACTACATGATCGATGGTCTCGACAACAACGAGAACTTTCTCGGCGGTCAGAAATTCGCCGTGCCGGTCGGCGCGGTGCAGGACGTCACGGTGCTCACCAGCAGCTATTCGGCCGAATTCGGCCGCACCGGTAACGGTGTCTTCAACGTCACCACCAAGAACGGTGGCAACGATCTCCAGGGTGAGGTTTTCTACCTGTCACGACCGGGTGAGAATCTCGACGCCAGCACCGCCTTTCCCGGACGCGATCTCTCGGGTAACCAGGTCCAAGACGGTTTCAAACGCGACCAGCTCGGCTTCTCGATCGGCGGACCGATTCGCAAGGATCGCACTTTCTTCTTCGCCAACGTCGAAGGCACCCGTGACGAAAAAGACAACGTGCTCGCGGTGCCCGAGCTCGGGATCGCCGATACGGTCAGCGGCACCAACGAATTCCTCTACGCCACCGGTCGCTTCGATCACCAGCTCACCGACAGCATTCCGCTCACCGCGCGGCTCAACTACGGCGACGTCAACATCGAGCGTCAGGGTGGCGGTCTCGACGGAGGCGTGACCTTTCCTTCGGCGGGCAGCGTGCAGGATCGCGAGTCGCTTCTCGGCGCCCTGCGTGGCAGCTGGATCAGCAGCGACATCGTCAACGAGGCGAGCGTGCAATTCAGCCGCTTCCGGTGGAATTACGGTCGACCGCTCAACGGCGACGGTCCGCAGGCGACGGTGCTCGGCGCCAGCGGGCAAACCGTCGCAGTGCTCGGTCATCCGGGCTTCGTCTTCGACGACATCGAAGAAACCGTTCAGCTCCGCGACAGCCTGAGCTTCATCCTCGGTGATCACACCCTCACCATGGGTGCCGACATCATCCTCGCCGACTTCGCGCTCACCGGCGGTGGTAATGTCGACGGCAACTACCTGGTGCAGCTCACCCAGGAACAAGAAGACGCGCTCGCCGCTGGCGGCTTTGGCTCGTCGCTCGACGTCGAAGACAGTCCGTCGGACGTCGAGGTGGTGCGTTACGACGTCGAGCTGCTGCCGAACTCCTACGGCGAAACGCAAGAGCTCTACAGCTTCTATGTCGAAGATCTCTTCTCGGTGACGCCACGGCTCAACCTGTCGCTCGGTTTGCGTTACGACTACGACAGCCTGAGTGAGTCGGGGAGCGATAGCGCCGACACCGACAACTTCGCGCCACGGGTGTCCTTCAATTACCAGATCGACGACGACTCCGTGCTCCGGGGTGGTTTCGGGCTCTTCTACGAGAAGATCGTCTACGCGGCCTATAGCGACGCCCTGCAGCAAAACAGCAGCGCCGTGGGTTTTCGCAACCAGCTCCGCGAGCTGATCGCGCTCGGGATTCTGCCCGCCGACACCGACATCGATCGCATCACCTTCGACGGCAACCTGGTGACCTCCTTCGACGACGTGCCCTATCTCGGTGGCCCGACGCCCGAGGAGGTCCAAGGCTCGCGCGAGTCGATCTTCAGCAACGAGCGGCGCATTCTCAATCCCGACGGGTGGGACAACCCGGTCACCGAGCAGTACTCACTCGGCTACCAGCGGCAGGTCCGCTCGGACATGCTCTTCTATGTCGACCTGATCTACACCCAATCGCGCAACCTCTTTCGTCTCCGCGACCTCAACGCCCCGGCGCCCTATACCGTCGACCCGAACAACCCGGTGGTGCGGAGCCAGGAAGAAGCCGACGCCACCCGGCCGGTCGACTTCGAAGACGGTGGGGCGCGCAACATCGTCGTTTCCGAGACCGAAGGCGAGGCCGAATATCGCGCCGCCACCTTCACCTTCATCAAATACAAGGCCGACGATTGGTACAACTTCCGTCTCGGCTACACCTGGTCGAAGCTCGAAAACAACACCGACGACATCAACTTTCGCGCCCAGGACTCGAACGATTTCGAAGCCGAATGGGGGCCGTCGGTCAACGATCGCGAGCACGTGATCAGCGCCGTCTTCCAGGTCCACCCGCTCGACGACCTGTCGATCGCGCTCACCGCCCTGTTGCAAAGCGGTCAGCCGGTCAACCGCATTCCCGATGCGACCGTCTTCGGCACCACCGATCTCAACGGTGACGGGCGCTCCTTTGGCGACGCCTTCGTCGGCAACAGCGATCGCTTCCCGGGTGAGCCCCGCAACTCCGACCGGCTGCCCTGGTCGCAGGTCTACGATCTCGGCATTCAATACCAGCTGCCGATTCGTGACCGCAACGTCGAGCTCCGTCTCGATGTCTTCAACCTCCTCAACAACACCAACCTCTCCGGATTCAGCAACAACGCCACCCAGAGCAACCAGATTCAGATCGGTCCGGCCGGCTCCGGCATCGTGCTGAAGAACGCCGCGCCGCCGCGTCAATTCCAGCTGGGGGTGCGCTTTGTCTTTTAAGACACGCGGGTTTTCCAAGGTGTTGTCTCATGCGCGCTCAGTGATCGCCTGCATCATCGTGCTTGCCCTCTTCGGCTGCGGGCCGACGCAACAAGCACCCGAGATCGATGACGTTTTAGCGCTCGAATGGGACGCCATCGTCGAGCAGGCGCGCGGTAGCCGTGTCGTTTTCGGTATGTGGACCGGTGATCCATTGATCAACGATTACGTCCAGGGCTGGGTCGCCGATCATCTGCGCGAGACCTACGACATCGAGCTTGAGGTGGTCTCGGCGCAGGGCAACGAGATCGTCAACCTCCTGCTCACCGAGCTCGAAGGCGGCAAGGCCGTCAGTGAGATCGACTTCGTGTGGATCAACGGCGAGACCTTCTACCAGCTCCGCCAGATCGAAGCGCTCGCCGGTCCGTTTACCGACAAGCTGCCCAACGCCGCCCTGGTCGATTTCGACAACCCCTTTATCGGCTACGACTTTCAACAGCCGATCGAAGGCTTCGAAGCACCGTGGGGCAACGTCCAGCTGGCGTTGATCTACGATACCGAACGGGTGAGCGAGCCACCGCGCACTCGCGAAGCGCTCGCCGAGTGGATTCGCGCCAACCCGGGACGGTTCACCTGGGATAGCCAATTCACCGGCATGACCTTTCTCAAGTCGTTGCTGATCGACGTCGCCGGGGGACCGGGTGCGTTCGCCGGCTCGTTCGATCCGGACACCTACGACCGCGCGCGTAACGATCTCTTCGACTGGCTGCGCGATCTCCAACCCGATCTGTGGAAAGGCGGGGCGAGCTTTCCGGTCGACGTGGCTCAGCTCCATCAGCTCTTCGCCAACGACGAGATCGATTTCACCATGTCGAACAACGACGGCGAGGTCGACAACAAGGTGATGCAGGGCATCCTGCCCGAGACCTCACGCGCTTATGTGCTCGACAGCGGCACGATCCGCAACAGCCACTACCTCGGTCTGGTCGACCGTGGCGCCCATCCCGCCGGCGCGCTGGTGGCGATCAACTTTCTCCTCTCACCCGAGGCGCAATTCCACAAATTCCAGCCCGCGGTGTGGGGTGACGGCACGGTGCTCGACATCGATCGTCTTCCCGCCGACTGGCAAGAGAAATTCCGCAACGTCCCGGGACGCGAGCGCTCGCCGTCACGCGAAGCCATCGCCGATCGCGCGCTGATGGAGCCAGCGTCCGAGGTCATGCTGCGGATGTATGAAGACTTCCGTAGCGAGCTCGTGGAGCGCTGAGAGGCACGGTGCAGAGCCCTCATGTTTCACCAAACGCCTTGGCGAAGCGCGGAAACGTGCGTGAGATCTGGGCAGCGCAGGGATGAGCAACCGGAGGCGTACCCAAAGGTACGTCGAGGGCGCGAAGAGCGAGCACGCCCTGAGATTGCATGCGTTTCCGCGTTGCAGCAGGCGGGCTGGTGAAACATGAGGGCTAGCTTGGCGGAACGCATCGGTCTCGGGCTCTTGCTCGGCGGAGTCGCCGCGCCGATCGCCTTCAGCCTGGTGTGGGCGTTGCTCTACAGCCTCGGTCTCGTCGGTCTGCTCAACGACGGCTTCACCACCGAGCATTGGCAAGCGGTGCTGAGCAGTCGTGAAACCTGGGCCTCGGTCGTCCTGTCGACCTGGGTGGCGGCGGTCACGGTCGTGCTCACCGCTGGTTTCGCCCTCCTCATCACCCTGGGGCTGCGACCGGCGCTGCGTCGCGGGCCGCTGTCGTACCTGGTCTTTCTGCCCCTGGCGATTCCCGGCACGGTCGCCGCCTTTCTCACGTTCCAGTGGTTTGGTGGCGGAGGCTGGGTGCCCCGGATTGCCTACGCGCTCGGTCTCACGAGCGATACCGGTGAGCTGGTGTCGATGGTGCACGATCCGATCGGGCTCGGCATGATCGTCACCCACGTCGCGATCGCCGTGCCGTTCTTCGTCTTGCTCTTTGTCCAGCTCTACGACACCGAGCGTCTCGCCGAGCTCGAACGGCTCGCCACCGCCCTGGGAGCGAAGAAGCGTCAGCGTGTGCTGCGGGTCACCGTGCCGATCCTGCTGCGGGGCGCGATGACCAATCTCGTGCTCTTCTTTATCGTCGTGCTCGGCTCCTTCGAAGTGCCTTGGCTGCTCGGTCGGCAATCGCCCCAGATGCTCTCGGTGCTGACGTATCGCAAATTCTCCCTCTTCGATCTCGGCCAAAAGCCCGAAGCTTTCGCGGTGGCCCTGGTTTATACCGCGCTGGTCTTCGGCTTGCTCGCGGTGGTCTTCAGGCGGCGTCGTTATGCGTGAGCGCGCCTGGCAGGGCCTGGCCGCGACGACCCTCGGGGTGGCGTGCCTGGTGCCGCTGATCTATCTCTTTGTTTTGTCGTTGGCTGAGCGGTGGACCGTGCCCGACGTCTTGCCACCGAGCCTCTCTGGCGACCGCTGGCTCAACCTGCTCGGTGGACGTGGCGAGCTGGTCGATAGCCTGGTGTTGTCGCTGGCGATTTCCTTGAGCGTCGCCGTGTTCGCCACCGCGGGTGGTTATCTCACCTCACGCGCCATCGCCTACTCCCAACACCGTGACCGTCTGCTCCTGCTCGCCTACGTCCCATTCGCCTTCTCACCGGTGGTGCTCGGGACCTGTCTGCTCTTCCTCTTCATCCGCCTCGGCCTGGTGGGTACAGTGGTGGGCGTGGTGTTGGCGCAGAGCCTGTTCGCGTATGGCTTCGCGATCGTCTTCTTCATGGGCTGGTGGACGCCGCGTACCAAGGCCTACTAAGAGCTCGTCT
>JBCDBH010000256.1:0-8652 GCA_039184055.1 Acidobacteriota bacterium | reverse complement strand
CCCGCCCCCCACCCCCCCCCCCTCCATCTGCCCCACGCCCGCACTCGGCCGACCCCGCGTGCCGTCTATGTCGGCTATGCGCTCTTCGTGACCGCGCTGGTGCTGCTGGCGAGCGGCATCGTGCTGACCCGGCTCGAAGGCTTCATCGTGGTCAACGACGAGACGGTGCGGGCGATCGCCTATTGGGCGCACGTGTCGACGCCATTTCTGGCCGTGTGGTTTTTCATCCTGCACCGTCTCGCCGGACGCAAGATCAACTGGGCCGCTGGCCGCCGTTGGGCGATGGCCTGCGCGGTCGTGGTGGGCGTGCTGCTGGTGTTTCAGGCGCAAGATCCACGACAGTGGAACGTCGAGGGACCCGAACAGGGCGAGGAGTATTTCTTTCCTTCGCTCGCCCGCACGGCGACCGGTGACTTCATCCCGTCCGAGGTCTTGTGGAACGATCAATATTGCGCGAGCTGCCACGAAGATAGCCATTCCAGCTGGGCGGTGAGCGCGCATCGTTTCAGCTCGGGCAACAACGAGCCCTACCTCTTCTCGGTACGCGAGACGATCGCGGTCGCCGAAGCACGTGACGGCAATCGCGCGGCGGCGCGCTTCTGCGCCGGCTGTCACGATTTGGTGCCCTTCTTCAGCGGTGAGTTCGACGATCCCGAATTCGATCTCGGCACCCATGCCACCGGTCAGGCGGGCATCACCTGTACCAGTTGTCACGCCATCACCAACATCAACAGCGTGCGTGGCAACGCCGACTACACGATCGAAGAGCCGATCCACTATCCCTTCGCGTTCTCCGAGAACGAGAACCTGCGGTGGATCAACGAGCAGCTGATCAAAGCCAAGCCCGACTTTCACAAGGCGACCTTTCTCAAGCCGCTCCATACCACGCCGGAGTTTTGTGGCACCTGTCACAAGGTCCATCTGCCACCCGAGCTCAACGGGTACAAATGGCTACGCGGGCAGAATCACTACGACACCTACCACCTGAGCGGCGTCTCGGGGCACGGTGTGTCGAGCTTCTACTATCCGCCCGTGGCGCAAGAGAATTGCAACGGCTGTCACATGCCGACGATGCCGAGCAACCAATTCGCTTCTTTTTATGATGAAGAGAAGGGTATGCAGGTGGCGCACAATCACCTGTTTCCGAGCGCCAATACCGGGGTGCCGGCGCTGCTCGGACAGCCTGAATGGGTGATCGACGAGCATCGCAAGTTCAACGAAGGCGTGATGCGGGTCGATATCTTCGGCGTCAAGAGCGGGGGTGGGATCGACGGTGAGCTCACCGCGCCGCTGCGGCCGGCGGTGCCGGCTTTGGTCCCCGGCGAGAGCTATTTGCTTGAGGTGGTGGTGCGCACCGTGAAGATGGGGCATCCGTTCACGCAAGGCACGGCTGATTCGAACCAGCCGTGGGTCGAGGTGACGATGAACGCCGACACGCGAGCCGGGAACGAGGTGATCGGTCGGAGCGGTGGCATGGACGAGGACGGCTTCGTCGATCCATGGTCGCACTTCCTGAATACCTATGTGCTCGATCGCGAGGGCAACCGTATCGATCGACGCAACGCGCAAGACATCTTCGTCGCGTTGTACAACCACCAGATACCACCGGGCGCGGCCGACGTCATCCACTATCGCTTCACCGTACCGAGCGACGCCACCGATACGGTGACCGCCAACGTGCGGTTGCGCTACCGCAAATTCGACACCACCTACATGCGCTATGTCTACGGCGACGATTATCAAAACGATCTGCCGATTCTCGAGCTCGCCGAAGACAGCATCACCTTCCCGGTGCTGCCGGCAGGTGGTTGGCCATCGCTGGTCGACAACGACGCGGTCGAGATTCCGGAATGGCAGCGCTGGAACGACTACGGCATCGGTCTGCTACGCAAGGGTGGCAAGTCGAAGGGTGAGCTGCGCCAGGCCGAAGCCGCGTTCGCCGAGGTGGAACGGTTGGGCCGTGCCGATGGGCCGCTCAACCTAGCGCGGGTCTACCTCGAGCAAGGTACGGTCGAGGATCGGGCGGTCGACGCGTTGGCGCGTGCCGCCTCGTTCGATCCGCCGGCGCCACCCTGGACGGTGGCCTGGCTCTCGGCTTTGGTCAACAAGCAAAATGGCTTTCTCGACGAGGCGATCGAACAGCTCCGCGCGGTGGTCGCTTACGATACCCTCGAGACGCGGGAACGCGGCTTCGATTTCAGCCAGGATTACCGGGTGCTCGTCGAGCTCGGGCAGACGCTTTTCGAACGTGCCAAACAGGAACGTGGCGATGCCCGACGCGCGTCGCGCGAGGCTTTTCTAAACGAGGCGATCGCGGTCTTGAACGATGCTCTCGAGCTCGATCCCGAGAATGTCGCGGCGCATTTCAATCTCGATCAGGTCTATCGCCAGCTCGGCGACACTGAGAAAGCCGAATACCACCGCGAGCTCTATCGCACGTACAAACCCGACGACAACGCCCGTGATCGTGTCATCGCCATACACCGCGCGAACAATCCGGCGGCCGACCACGCCGCCGAGGCGATCGTGATTTATGACCTCGAACGGCCACAGGCGTTCTCGACTCCGATGGAACCATGAGCAAGAACGACAAGCTCGAACCCACTGATCGCCCACACGAACACACCGAGCTGATCGACGAAACCGAGCTGGTACCCGAAGACGACGCCATCATCGGTGTCGTCTTTCGTCGCTCGTTGATCGTCCTGGTTGCGATCGGCCTTGTCGTCACCACGGTGGCCTTGGTGCTCAATCGGCCCGAGGAGGAGGCTCCCGAGCAGGTGATCACCGAGGCAGCGCCAGAGACGGTGGTGCGCGACATTGCCAACGAAGTGCCCGAGCTGCCGTTCACTGACGTCACCGGCGAGCTCGGAGTGGATTTTGTCCACGAGAGTGGCGCGCGTGGTGAGAAGCTTCTCCCCGAGACCATGGGTGGAGGCGTAGCGCTCTTCGACTTCGACGACGACGGTGACGCCGATCTCCTGCTCACCAACGGTCGACGCTGGCCGCACGATCCGGGTGGCGCGCCGACCCCGAGTCGGCTCTACCGCAACGATGGCGACGTCTTGACCGACATCACCACCGCGACGGGTTTGGACCAGGTCGACATCTACGCCACCGGCGTCGCGGTGGGCGATACGGATGGCGACGGCGATCTCGACGTTTTTCTCGCCGCGGTGGGTGAGAACGTCCTGCTGCGGAACGACGACGGTCGACTGGTCGACATCACCCGCGAAGCTGGAGTAGGTGGCGACGGGACATGGGCGACGTCGGCGGCTTTCTTCGACTACGACGCCGATGGTGACCACGATCTCTTCGTGTGCAACTACGTCGTGTGGTCCAAGGAAATCGATGCCGAAGTCGATTTCCGGCTTACTGGTGTCGGACGCGCGTACGGACCGCCGATCAACTATCAGGGGACGTTTTCGACGCTCTATCGCAATGACGATGGACGCTTTGTCGACGTCACCGAAGAGGCGGGTATCGCGGTGCGCAATCCCGCCACCGACGTGCCGTCTGGCAAGGCGCTCGGTGTGCTCACGGTCGATATCGATACGGATGGCTTTCTCGACATCGTGGTCGCCAACGACACGGTGGCGAATTTCCTCTTTCACAACCAGGGCGACGGCACCTTTGTCGAGTCGGGTGAACTCTATGGCGTCGCCTACGGACGCGCTGGTGAGGCGACCGGTGCGATGGGAATCGATGTCGGCTTTTACCGCAACGATGACGAGCTCGGCTTCGCGATCGGCAATTTCGCCAACGAGATGACCTCGCTCTATGTCACCCAGGGTGATCCGACCCTCTTCGCCGACGAGGCGATCGGGGAAGGGGTGGGCGCACCGTCACGTGGCGTGCTGAGCTTTGGCATGCTTTTCGTCGATCTCGACCTCGACGGTCGTCTCGATATCGTCGAAACCAACGGTCATCTCGAGGACGAGATCAACACGGTCGATCCGAGTCAGACTTTCGAGCAGCCGGCGCAGGTGTTTTGGAACGCGGGTCCGGACGGCCGCGCCACCTTCGTGGCGATGGACGAGGCGATGCTCGGCGCGCTCGCGACCCCGGTGGTGGGTCGGGCCAGCGCCGTAGCCGATCTCGATCTCGATGGTGATCTCGATCTGGTGGTCACCCAGACCGGACGTGAGCCACTGGTGCTACGCAACGATCAGGCGCTCGGCAACCACTGGCTGCGGGTGGTGTTGCGCGACCCGACGACACCGGGCAATCGCCATGCCTATGGGGCCCGGCTTCGACTCACCACACCCGATGGCGTGATGCAGCGACGCAAGGTGACACCGGCGCGTAGCTATCAAGCCCAGAGCGAGCTCGCGGTGACTTTTGGGCTCGGCACGCAAACGAGCGTCGATGAGCTCATCGTCGTGTGGCCGGATGGTGTCGAAGAAACGGTGACCGTCGACGCGGTCGATCGCGTGCTCCGCGTCGAGCGCTAGAGCTCACTCAAATTGGCGAGCGCCGCGGCCAACGACGCACGGAGCGGCCCCATGACCTCTTCGTCGTTTACCGGAATGACCGGCGTATTGTCGTATTGCTCGAAGAAAAGCGTCGGTGCGATGTCGTCCGGTACTTCGAGCGCGCGACGAAGCTTGCGGGTCTCGGGCACGAACCCGCGATCGTTGAGCCGTAGGATGGTCATGCCGATGGTGCCTTGCAGACCGCAAATCAGAATCACCGCGCGTCGTGGATCGAGCTCGCCGGTCGCCAAACCCAGCTGACTCTCGAGCTCGCCGATCCGTTCGGGACGGAAATAGTCCTCGACCCGACCGCTATCGCCTCGCCAATCCGGTGCTTCGTTGGGGCGGCTGACCGTTGGGAAATAGTGCAGGCCACGAGCCCGCAAGCCTTCGAGCTCTTCTTTGTAACCCAGATCGTCGGGATACGACGCGCCGTGCAAGATGACCCACTTGCTCAAATCGGCGTCGGGGTCACGCATGTGGACTTCGCGCACCATGCTGAGAAAAGGCGCGAGACCGGTGCCGGCGGCGACACAGACGCGTAGTCGGGTGTCGTCGTTGCCCACCGTGTGATTGATCGTAAATCGACCGATGTTTTTTGGACGCAAGTAAAGCCGATCGCCTACCGCCAAAGGCCACAAGAGATGGGTCAGGGGGTTGTTCGATTCAGGTTTCGATACCCAACGAATATAGAACGCCAGATCGTTCCCTTCGGCGGGTGCCGAAGCGATCGACATCGGACGTCGCACCGAGCCGAGCTCGGGCCGCTCTTCGTTGTTCAATCCGAGGGTGACGTACTGACCGGGAATGAAAGGTGGATCGCCGGTCAGGGGTTCGTCCGGACGGACGATAAAGGTCGTGAGAGCAGACGTGTAGTCGATTCGATCGACGAGCGTCGCGTTATACGCGAGCAATTTAGAAGGCATCAGAGGAGAAGTATAGCGCACTCCACCTCTGATGCATTTTCAGCTTCGGCTTACCAGCGGCCGCCGCCGCCACCGCCGTAGTTGCCGCCACCACCACCGCCGCCGTAGTTGCCGCCGCCGCCACCGCCGCCGTAGTTGCCGCCACCGCCACCACCGCCGTAGCCGCCGCGACCACCACCGCCGCCGTAGCCGCCACCGCCACCGCCTTGATCGGTGCGTGGGCGGGCTTCGTTGACCACCAGCCTGCGACCCTGAAAATCGCCACCATTCAGCTGCGCCATCGCCTCTTCGGCGTCTTGATCGTCCATCTCGACGAATCCGAAACCACGCGATTGACCGGTGTCTCGGTTGAGGATGATCCGAGCCGACTGCACTTCACCAAAGGCTTCGAAAAGGTCACGCAGCTCAGTTTCCGTCGCGCGATACGGCAGGTTTCCAACGAACATCTTCATGACTGACTCCAAAAGGGTGCGAGCTTTCGGCTCACATCGGTTTCTCTACGAGCCTCACGTGTCTTAAGGAATCACGGTGGGTCTTCGGCACCATGGTCTGGTTCATCGACCACGGATCATGGAAACCACGTGTCTCGGGGTGGCGCGTATCGTGACGTACCGACTGGTGAAGCTCTCTGCTGTCGCTGTGGGGCGGAACGGGTCGTCGGGCGGGGATGCGGAGCGGTGGGAACCGATAGGTCGATCTCAGCCGTGCGCGCCGCCGGATGCCGCGCGCCGCCTTCTAGCAAGCGCACATTAACGTACTCTTTTCCGTGAAGGAAGCCTTTTCTGTGTGGTGAGCAGGAAAACCGATATGCTCGGCGGTGGAAAAGGAGAAGATGTTGACGACCCAAGCACTGCGCCGTGTCGAATTGTTTCGTGATCTCGATGAAAGGGAGATTCGCCAGCTCGCATCCCTCTTTGTCGAGAAGGAGCTGGTAGCCGATCAAATTGTCTTTCGTGAGGGTGATCAGGCCAATACCTTCTACGTCGTGACCCGAGGCACGGTGGTGGTGTATCGCGACACCATCGGCAAGCCCGTGCAGTTGCTCGGACGTCTTCAAAACGGCGATTTCTTTGGCGAGATGGGTCTATTCGACGACGTGCGTCGCGCCGCGAGCGCGCGCGCCGTGGTGCCGAGCACGATTCTGATGATCAGCAAGGCAGATCTGCTCGGCTTTCTCGATGGCCAACCGGCGATCGCGCTCAAATTGCAGATGGCCGCGGCGCGTCGACACAGCGCCAACGTCGCCGCCGCGCTCGAGCTGGGGCAGCGTCAGGAGGTGCGGATTCGCGTTTCGCACCCGGCCAAGCTCGAAACGATCGAAGGCTCGCCGTATCGAGTCTGGGTGGAGAATCTCTCGGCTGGCGGTATCCGTCTCGAGAACGTGCCCGATGGCTGGAGCGACCATGACGAGGTGGATTTCCGACTCGATTGCGGAGACGGCCCCGTGCCGTTCAGCGGTCGTGTCGCGTGGCGTCGTGGCCGGGCCGCCGGTATCGCGTTCAGCGATCGATCGCTCGAGCACGAGGCCCGTATTCAAAGGACGTTGCGCTTCCTGCTCGACGACGCCTAGAGACCATGTTCCTCAGCGCCTAGGGCGTCGAACATCCAATCTCTCGACCTCACCGAAGAACTGAGCATCCGCGGGAAATGACCCGCGCCCGAGTGGTCCGGACCACCAGCTCCAAGCTCAAAATCAACTGTGAAATGGAGGTCATTTCCAATGACTCGTATGGCTACCCGTGTGCTCGTTCTCTTGCTCGCTACCGCTCTTCTCTCGACCGTTGCGTACGCCGGTGATCACGATAAGAAAGACATTGTCGATACCGCCGTCGCCGCTGGCACCTTCGAAACCCTCGTGACCGCTGTCAAGGCCGCTGGCTTGGTCGACACCCTCAAGGGCGAAGGTCCGTTCACTGTGTTCGCGCCGAGCGACGAAGCTTTTGCCAAGCTCCCCGAGGGCACGATCGAAGCCCTGCTCGCCGACACTGACAAGCTCACCGCCGTGCTGACCTACCACGTGGTCGCCGGTAAGAAGATGGCTTCCGACGTCGTCGCCGCCAAGTCGTTGACCACGGTTCAGGGCTCGGATTTGACCGTGTCGACCGAGGGTGGCGCCAAGATCAACAACGCTAATATCGTCGCCACCGACATCGAGACTTCGAACGGCGTCATTCACGTGATCGACACCGTCGTTCTTCCGAACTGATTCATCAGCCTCGATAAATTCCGCGCTCTCCTCATTGGCGCGAAGCATGGGCCATGCCATACTCGGCATGGCCTTTTGCCATAAATGGATGTTGCGTCGACCGACTCGACGCTTCGCCAAACATCTCTCGAGGAGGACGGCATGACTCGGAGCTCTCGGACGACATTCCTCCGCCCATTGGGTGCGACCCTTTTCGGCGCTTTGCTGCTCGCGGCACCGGTGCTCGGTGGGGGCGATTGGATTGGATTCAACAATTTCACGACCACCTTGATCTCGGCCGATAACGGCGCGGTGGATCCGGTGGGTACCACGGACGAGTTCGAAAAGGACGTGGTGGCCGCCGACTTCGACAAGGACGGTGATGCCGACCTGGTGGTGGTGCGCAAGGTACGTTTCTCGAGCCCAGGTGGCAAACGCAACGCCTTGTTCATGAACGAGGGTGGTGTGTTCACCGATCGCACCGCGACGTTGGCGCCCGACATGCTCGACGAAACGGATGATCGCGATGTCATCGCGGTCGATGTCGATGGCGATACTTGGCTCGATCTGGTGACGGCGACGACCTTCTCCGATCAGCCTCGGGTCTATATGAACTTGGGCACGGGTCTCGGTAATACGTGGCTCGGTTTCGATTTCGAAGCCACCGACAATCGCATCGTGCCGTTCGGAATCGGTCCGAAGTTCTGTGCCGTGGTCGCTGGTGATGTCGACAACGACCTGGATCAGGATCTCTTCTTCGTCGACTACGACAACGACCTTGAAGATCGGCTGTTGATCAACGACGGCAACGGTTTCTTCACCGATGAGACGACGACACGGATGACTCCGGCGATGTCGGCGTCGGCGTTCGGCACCGATGCGCAGATCGTCGATCTGAATGACGACGGTTGGAATGACATCGTCAAGCTGAGCACGTTGAGCGACGATCCGAATTCGATTCGGGTGCTCTACAATGCCCCAGTGCCGATACTGCGGCGACATGCCCGGATTGTGCACGGCGTCATAAGCGAACCAGAGCTCATCCGAACGAATGCGGCACTGGGGG
>JBCDBH010000255.1:0-8665 GCA_039184055.1 Acidobacteriota bacterium | reverse complement strand
GTTGTCGTTGCGGATGCCACGGCCGAACCATTTCCCGGTCTCGGACACCGCCAGTTCGATGGTGTGTTCCCCGGCCATCGACGGGCGAAAGCGGATGGTCGAGCCGCCGCTGCCCTCGCTCCAGCGCTCGCCATCTTCGATCCCGCGATACCGCTCAACCGTGCGTCCGGTTTCAAAGACGGGCACGTCCTCGGGGTCGGTCACATAGGCCTCCACAAAGGCCCAGCCGTCGCGCACGTCGCTGTCGATGTCGATGCGGGTCAGCCGCCCGACGCGCGGCACGTCAAAGCTCAATTCGGTCGGCAGATCGGCGACCTGGTTCAGGGCTTTTTCCGTCGACAACGCCTACAGGTCGTCGACGTCGATGAACGTCTAGCGGCGATCACGCTCGATGTCGACGTCCAGATTCCCGACGGAGTCGAGGTCGACAACAATGTCGCGGTCGCCACGGGAAGTGCCGAGCTGGTGTTGCGCGGCACGCCCACCCGACCGCTGCTCTTCGGTGAGGCCGAGCTCGACGCCGGGGGGCGGTTGCAATACGGCGGGATCGATTATCGGCTCGAGCGTGGACGTTTGCGTTTCGACGAACCGACCCAGATCGATCCCGAGCTCGACGTGGTGGCGACCACGCAGGTCCGCGAATACGACGTGACCCTGACGCTCAGCGGCACCGCCAGCCGGCTCGACGCCCAGCTCCGATCCGAGCCACCGCTGCCGGATGTCGAGGTCTTCCAATTGCTCGCCAGCGGTGGCACCCGCGAGGTCGATCTCACCCCGCCGGCGGCGCGTCGTCGGCAATCGCGTGGGCAAGAAGATTTGAGCGGCTCGACCAGCGCCGCCGACTGGCTCTACGGCCAGGCCACCAGCACCGTCGGCCAGCGCTGGCGGGATCTTTTCGGGCTCGACACCTTTCGCGTCGATCCGCTGACCACCGGTGGCGATACCGTCGGCACGGCGCGGGTGACGGTGGGCAAACAGCTGTCACGCGACGTGCTGGTGACCTACTCGGCCGATCCGGCATCGACCGAGGAGCAACGTCTCCAGGTGGAGTGGCGGTTGGGGGATGGGCTCGTCCTGGTGCTGACCCAGAACGGTGATGGCAGCTACGCCGCCGATGCTCGTTGGGAGCAGACGTTTCCATGAGCCGACGTTCGCTCGTCGTCACGCTGATCGCGTGCGCGGTCATGATGGGGTGGAGCCAGCCGGTTCGTAGTCGAGACGTGCCGGGCGCGTCACGGATTACGGCGATCGAAGTACGGATCGATGCTCCACCCGGACGCGTGATCGATTGGGATCGACAACTGCGTTTCGCGGTCGGTGATCGGCTCGATGGCGAGCTCATTCGCGCGACCGTGCTCGAGCTCTATGCCACCGGCGTCGTCGACGAAGTCGACGTGCTCACCCGACCCGATGGCGCGGCAGGCGTGGTGGTGTCGGTGGTGCTGACCGCTCGCCCGTGGGTCGAGCGAGCCCGTGTCGTGGGTGCGCCCGACGATCTCGCCGAGGCGCTCAGCGAGCTGACCCGAGGGCTCGCGGATCGAGCCGTGGACGATAGCGCGATCATCGCCATGCGTGCCCGTGTGCTCGATCGACTCACCGCCGCGGGCTATCCGACGGCGGCGGTGGCGGCGAGCACCGAGTCGATCGCTCCAGCCCGGGCCGAAGTCGTCTTTGCCATTCAGTCGGGGTCGCCCGCGGTGGTCGGCACGGTCGATTTCATTGGCGATCTCGGGGTGGTCGACGAGCCGAAGACGTTGATCGAGGCGCTCGTGGTGAAAAGCGGGGAGCCGTATCGCCCCGAGCGTGTGGAAGGCAACCGAGATGCGCTCCGCGGTGTGCTCGCTGAATCGGGGCATCTCGCGGCGAGCGTCGGTGCACCGGTCGAAACCTGGCTCGACGGTGGAGACCGGGTCGATCTGACCTACGACATCGACGCCGGTCCGGTGATCGATCTTCAGTGTGTCGGCGTGTCGTGTCGTCGTCTCGAGCGTCGCGGGTTGCTTCCCGACGGCGTCTGGCGCCGAGAATTGCTCGCCGAAACCTGTGCTTCGATCCGCACCTATTACCAACGACGGGGCTTTTATCGCGCTCAGGTACAGTGCTCCGAGTCGGCGGGGAGTCAGCGCACGAGCATCCAGATTCGTGTCGAACCGGGTGAGCGTCATCGTGTGACCCGGCTCACCTTGAGTGGTGAACGCTTCTATGACGACGAGCGTCTGCTCGCTCTGATCGCGACCGAGGTCGGCTCTTCCTGGCGCCCGGGAAGCGGCAGACTGGTCGACGAGGATCTCGCCGCCGATCTGCGCAACTTGCGGTCTTTTTATCGTCTCGAGGGGTTTGCCGATGCCGAGGTGTGGCCGAGCTCGGTCACCGATCTCGGCGGGGGCGAGCTCGCGGTCGAGATTCCCATCGAGGCTGGCGTACGACGGCGAGTCGTCCGCTTCGAGGTCGATGGCGCGATGGGCGGGGCGTCGCTCGACGGTCTGCCGCTCAGTCCGGGTGGCCCCTTTCACCCCGTCTTGCTCGACGAGACGATCCGTGAGCTGGTGGCCCGGCACGAGGCGCTCGGTCATCGCGACACCACCATCTTGCCCACGCTGTCGTGGAACGACGACGAGACGCTGGTCGACATCCAGCTCGCGGTCGATCCTGGGTTGCAGCAACACATCGGCCGGCTCTTGGTGCGGGGTCATCGCTACACCCGCGAGTCGACGATTCGTCGTTTCTCGGGGCTCGCCGCCAACATGCCGCTCGGTCGTCAGCGTCTGCTCGCCGCGGAGCGCGAGCTCTACCAGCTCGGTGTGTTCTCGCAGGTCGAGGTCGAGGTGCTACCGAGCGGTGCGCTCGGTGGCGCGCGTGATGTGCGGATCACGGTCGACGAGGCCGAACGGTGGCGCCTCGGGTACGGCGTGAGCTACGACTCGGAGAGCGGGCTCGGCGGGCTGCTGTCGGTGTCGCGGCTCAATGTCGGAGGGCGTGGTGGACGCCTGCAGCTCGATTTGCGGGCCAATAAGGACGATCAGCGTTATCGTCTGTTGTGGGATCAACCGACCCTCGGTCGCTGGCGGATCCCGCTCACCGCCAGTCTCTTTCGGCAACAGGAAGATCGTGAGGCGTTCGATGTCGTCGATCGTGGCGTACAGGTGGCGTTGCGACGCGAGCTCGACGCCATCAGCCTCGCGCTGGTGGCCGAATACCGCCTCGTTTCCCTGACCGACGAAGTGCTCGACCCGTCCGGTCTGCCGCGTGACGAGCGCGATCTCCAGATCGCCAGCGTGGCGCCGCTGCTCTTTATCGATCAGCGTGACGATCCGGTGGATCCGACACGGGGTTGGACGACGACCCTACAGCTCGAATGGGCCTTTCCGCTTTTCGATGCCGAAACCGAGCTCACCGAGCTCTTTTGGCAGCAGAGCGCCTATTGGCCGGCCGGTGACCTAGGCGTGCTGGCGAGCAGCGCGCGCATCGGTATGATCGAGCCGCTCAACGATACGGTCGAAGCCGATCCGCTGGTGCCCGCCGGCCGCGACAGCGGTTTGATCCCGGTGTCGGAACGATTCTTCGCCGGTGGGCGGACGTCGCATCGCGCCTGGGAGCGCGACCGGCTCGGCGTTCCCGGGGAAACGTTGATC
Organism: Acidobacteriota bacterium; assembly: GCA_039184055.1. Classification (GTDB taxonomy): domain Bacteria; phylum Acidobacteriota; class Thermoanaerobaculia; order Multivoradales; family J023; genus JBCDBH01. The sequence goes on along the minus strand of JBCDBH010000255.1, from coordinate 5,033 downwards.
ACGCTCGACGATGGGCGCCGCCTTCCTGTAGGGGGGAACACACTCTTGCTGCTCAATCTCGATTGGCGATTCCCGATTTCTGGCCCGGTGGGAGGCACACTCTTCGCCGATTGGGGCAATGTGTGGGCGGATGTCGATCATTTCGACATCGCCGACGGCTCGCTGGGTCTCGGTGTCGGGATGCGATATCAATCGCCGATCGGACCGCTGCGGCTCGACGTGGGGTGGAAGCTCGATGCGCCCGCCGACGAGTCGAATCCGGTGCTCTTTCTCAGCCTGGGGAATCCGTTTTGACAGCGCCGACGCCGTCGGGAGCGCGGACGGTGGGGCTTCGCGGCATGTCTCAGCTGGCCGTATACCGGTTGATCGCCGTGTTTCTCACCTTGCCGTTGATCGTGTTTCATGTCGTGGGCGCGCGCACCGGTGATCTCTTGCTCGACGTTTCCAGGGAACGCGCCATGGTCGTGGCGTTCGGGATTTCCATCGTGCTGCTGTCCTACGTGTGGCCGTGGTTGCGTGAGCGGATGGTCGGCACGGTGTATGTTTTTCTCACCGTTCTCGGTTTATGGCTGGTCGGCTACTCGTATCGACTGGGATTTCCTCAGCAGAGCGAAACCGCGATCTTGTCGGTCCTCGTGGTCGGTAGCTTGATCTTTCAACGCGCCGGGGGCGTCGCATTTTTCAATGGGGTCATCACGACGACGGCGGTGGCTCTGGTGCTGCTGGCCGTCGAGCCCGAGGTTCCCCGTGAGTTCTTCATCATTCGTACCGCCGGGCTGGCGGTGGTTTTGGCGATCGCCGCCTGGGGTCGAGACCGCATTCTTCTACGGCTCGATCGCTTGTCACGGGTGGCTCGACACGTGCGCGCGGCGGTCTTCCTCCTCGATCGAGAGGGGCGAATCGAATGGGCGAGTCCGGGTACCGAGGACCTGCTGGGTCATGACCCCACGACGCTCACGGGGCGTGATCCGTTTTCGTTGATCGATCAGACCGTCGAAGGTTCGGAGAGCATCGAAGACGTTCGGCGGGCGCTGCTCGAGGTTCACGGCAAACCACGGCAGCTGCCATTCGTTCACGCCGACGGTGGGCGTCGATGGTTGCGGCTCTCGGCGTATGCCGAATCGCTACCGATGGGTGGGCGTGATCGCCAGGTTCTGCTCGGTGAAGACATCACGACGTTGCTTCGCACCCAGGAGGAGCTGCGCGCCGGTGAGGGTCGGTACGAGCACATGCTGCGTTCGATGCCCGTGCCGGTGATCATCTACCGTGGTGGCATCATCGAGTTCGCCAACCAGGCCGCGGTGCGGGTGAGTGGGGTCGCCGACCCGGTCGGTCGTTCGATCTTCGACTTCATCCATCCCGATGATCATCCACGGATCCGTGAGCGGATCCGCGAGATCTTCGATCACGGTGCGGCCAGTGAGCCCCTGCCGGTACGGCTCCGTCATGCCGATGGGCATGTTTTCGAGGTCGAGTCGGTGGGCACCCGGGTGCTGTGGCAACAGCACGAGGCGGTGCAGGCGGTCTTCATCGACCTGCGTGAACGGGCGCATTTGGCGGCGGTGCACGAGGCCGTGCTGCAGCGGTTGGACGATGAGCTTCGTCGACCGCTGGCTCGTCTCGCCTCGTGGCTCGACCAGATCGCCGATGACACCGTGGCTGAAGAGGAACGGGCCGCGAAGCTGAGGGACAGTCGCCGCTTGGTGACCGAGAGTCAGCGGCTCCTCGTCGATTTACTCGAGTTGCAAAGGCTCGAAACAGGCACCTTGCCGCTCGCTTTTCGACCGCGTCGGCTCATGCCGGTGGTCGAAGCGGCGATCGACCGAGCCATCGAGCCGGGGCGCGCCGCGGGGGTCCGGATCGAGTTGATTCGCGAAGGTGGCGAGGTCGAGATATCGGCCGATCCAGATCGACTGGCTCGGGTGTTCGACTATCTCTTGATACAGGCCGTGCACTCCTCGCCACGAGGCGAGGTGGTGAGCGTGGCGGTCGATCGGATGGTGGACGGTGTACGGGTGACCGTGTCCGATCGAGGACCGGTGCCGTCCGAAGTCGCGCGTCAGCGACTGCTCGGCCAGAAGCCGTCGCGAAACGACTCTCCGGTGAGCATCGGATTCGCGCTCACCCGAGCGCTGATCGAAGCCCACGGTGGTGAGCTCGGGCTCGATCCGTCGCATCGCAAAGGAGCGGCCTTTACCGTGCTCCTGCCCGAGATCGACCCGTGACGTCTACAGCGGCCGAACTTCGATTTTGTCGAGGGTGATCCGTGAGACTTCACGCATCTTGGTCTCGATGAACGTCGGATCGATGTCGTCCACCGACAGACCCTCGCCTTCGATCCCGAGATTGATCTGGTCGAAGAAGAGAATACCGTCGACTTGCCGATGATTGATCGCCCGGCGATAGCGCAGGCCGTTGGTATTGCCGTCGTAGCTGTAGGCGAACGCTTCGAGACGGCCACTCTTCGGGTCGAACCAATAGCGGTAGACGTCGCTGGCATCGGTTGATGAACCGGCCTCGAAGGTCACCCGCACCTCGTGACGGCGACCGCCTTCCCAATCGACCACGCCACGGTCTTCCACGCGCACGCTCGGGTCACGGAGGCGGTACGGCAGGAAGGCGAAATACACCCGGGCCATGGCCCAATCGCGCCAGTCTTGGACCTCGAAATCCTGAACATCCACCGGCGTATCGTTTTCCCAGGCTTGGGTCAGGTCGTTGGTGATCCGGACACGGCGTTCCTTGCCGCTCACCGTGGCCGTGACGGTATGACCATAGCGGTCACCGTCGACCACCGAGCGGATCTGGTTGCAGCCCGACTTCGAGCACAATTCGAGGTCGACGATCGACGCGGAATAGAGATCACCGCCGTGAAAGGCGATGGCGCGATCGATGATCGGTGCGTCGGCACCCAGGACAACCGAGACGATGAGAGCGAGAGTCCACATCCTCGCAGTCTACCGTCGCCGTCTCCTCAGCGCCATGGAAGCTCGACGTAATGCGGATCGGTGAGGGTGTCGAGCAGCGGTACGTCGACCCAGGTCAAGATCGCCACCACCACGATCAACGCGGCGACGATCAACATCAGCCCACGTTCCCGAAACAACCCCTCGGGAGCTTCGGCGGCCGAGCCGGGTAGGAGCCCCATACGCAGGTACCAGGCGAAGAGCCCCACGAAGAGGGGCATGGCGATCAGGTACTCGATGCGGTATTTGATCAAGAAGATGGCGAGACAAAAGGCCGCGGTGAGCGCGTAGACGAACGACGACACCAGCAACGAGCGTTCGGTGTAGAAGCGAAACGAGCGTCGGTAGCGCTCCAAAGCCTCGAGTTTGCCGGCGGTGGCGATCGTCCGGTATTCGGCCAGTCGCTTGACCGCCATCAGAAAGGCGCCACCCATCCAATACGCCAGCACGACGCTCGACGGCGGCAGGGTGCCCCCGTCGACCATCGCCCAGCCGAGCACCAAGCGAATCGGGTTGTTCACCGATTCGCTCACCACGTCGAGAATGAAGCGCTCTTTGGTGCGGATCGGCGCGACGTTGTAGATCACCCCGCTGATCAAGAGGACCAGCGCGCCGATCCAATACAAACGCGACACCGTGGCGGCGATCGCCACCCCACCGATGGCGAGCAGGGCGTATTGGGTCCACACCACCCACGGCACCATGGTGTGGGTCACCGAAGCGCGTTTCGATTTCACCGGATGGTGTTGGTCGAACTCAGCGTCGAGCGTTTCGTTGAGCACGTAGTTCGCCGAGGCGACCAGACACGCGCTCACCAATCCGAGCACCACGTGCCAGGCGAGCGTCACCCACGATGCGGGGGGACCGAGCAGCACCAGAGCGAGCACGATGCCCGGCAGGATGAAGACATGCTTGGTCCAATGGTCGGGGCGGGCGAGCGACACATAGTCGACCAGCCGGGCGACGGGACGGGACTCGTGGGTCATGGGGATCTCATACGGAGCGGGTCTCACACAGAGCACGACAACAGAGTGGAGAACGACGTCGGGGCACGTCGCGACGTGAGATGGGTATTGGACGTCAAAGAAGCTGGCAGGTCAAGCACAGGCTCGCCTTGGCCGAGGTTCGCCGATAGTCTCCACGCCATGACCATGCGCCGTGAGCTCGCGCTCCTTCTTCTGATCGTCGTATGTGGTCTCGGGTTGCGTCTTTGGTACGGCAGCGCGTTTCCCGATTCCAGTCGTTTTTGGGACGAGCAATACAGCTTGCAGAACGTTCGCTCGCTGCTCGCTACACAGACGCTCGAACCGGCGAGCGGCTACTATCCATCGCCGGTCTTCAACCTGCCACCGACGCTGATCCTGCGACAATCCGTGGCGAACCGTAAACGATGGCGTGATGGGTGGCCTTTCGAACGGTGGATCGGTGCTTCAGAATGGCGCCCTCACGTTTTCTGGCGTCACAAACACGAATGGTGGTGGGTTTAGCTCCCTCCGCATGGGTTTGGCGCCAGGCGCGATGGCCGGCGCAGACCGACTGAAAGTCCATATGAAGCGCGATACTCGGACCTATTCGATGACGCTGCGCACGAATGTGACGTCATACGGTCGGCGCATTGCCTTTCGCGCCCCGCTCGCGGGCGCGCGCGCCGGGGAGTGGGGGGATGGTCAACTCGCGTTTGATACCCTGAAAGCCTCGATCTGGGGGCGACCCGTTCCCGGGGCTGTGTTCGATCCCAGCGAAGTCGTGGAAATTGGATTGATTATCTATGATGGCAAAGACGGCCCATTCGAAATGCAGCTCAAGCGTATAGAGGCATGTAGCTGATTTTCAGCATCGGCGTGGCCGGGCGGGTATTGCGAATTTGACCGAAAATTGGTCGAGTGCGTCCTGGTGCTCCTCCGCTTGATTGCAATGGTTGTTCTACCGCGACTGACGAATGAGGATCCCACGAAGACCGATGCAACGCCCTCGTAAAGCGTCGGATTTGCTGCGGGCATCTCGCTGGCAATTAGCACCGGATAAATCGAGCGAGCTAATTGAGCAGGCTGTGCAAAAATACAACAC